>NZ_JBWJFQ010000021.1:0-128676 GCF_057784235.1 Mesorhizobium sp. CNPSo 4670
ATCGCCGCCGAGACAGAAGCAGCCTGACAGGCCGCGCAGCACGACGACGCGCACCTCCTCATTGTCGGCGGCTTCATGGAAGGTCTTTGCCAGGCTTTCATAGGCTCTTCTGTCCAGCACCGGCCGGCCGTCATTCGACGATACGGTGACCATTAACGTGTGGTTGCGGAGTTCTGGTTGCGGATGGGGGCTCATGACTGTCTCCGATTTCACGACGCACGCCTTTGGCCGAGCATGTCGGGGTATCCCCTGGTCAGCACGGGAGCAAAATGATTGCGGCGCGAACGCACCACATCGAGCGTGTGCTCGTTGAAGGTAAGCAAGGTGGCTACGACCTGCTGGTTGCCATAGGTGCGCTGATAGCCCAGCGGGGTCGCCAGGAAATGCAGCTGCAATGCGCGCAGCACCCACATCGGCTCGAACTCGATGATCACCTGGTTGACGTTGCGCTTCAGTCCCCACTCGACGAAGCCAGCGATCAGCTCGGTGCCGACGGTTGACACGCCGCGACGGCCATCGCGGTAACCTGGAGCGACTGCATAGCGGGTCAACTCATAAATGTTGGGTCCGGAGGGCGGCGTTCCTTCAAAGAGGTCGGTCAGCACCTCGGTCAGCAGATGTCCCCGCGTCGTCGGCAAAAGCCGCTGGTAGCCTGCGACTTCACTGCCCCTGATGACGATTTGATGGACGGCCTCGTCATGATCGAACTGATCGCATTCGAGCCCGTCGGGGCGCCTGAGGTCCTCCCATCCCATCTCCTCGACGAATATCTTGTAGCGCAAGCGATGGACCGCCTCCCAAAGGTCCGGGCGTTCCATCAATTCTTGGGTTGTGAGAGAAAAAAGCATTCCGTCATCTCCTGGTTTCAGAGGAAGATACGGCCGTGCTTCGATGAGAAAATTGCGTGATCGCGTAGGCTAGAATTGCTAGGCCGGCACGGCCGACCTAACTAATGTAGCCCCGCCTTATCGCTTCCGCGACCGCCTGAACCCGGTTGACGGCACCAAGTTTGCTTTTGGCGTTAAGAAGATGTTTCTCCGAGGTGTGTTCGGAGATGCCGAGGATTTGCGAAATCTCCCACTCGGACTTACCGACGGCGGCCCATTGCAGGCATTCGCGTTCGCGCGGCGTCAGTACGATGTGATCGATGGTGTTGCTCGCCATCGTATGGAGCTGCATGGCGCGGCCGACCGCATAGGTCGACACCAGCGACACCATGCCGAACTCGGCCGCCGACAATTCGACTGCCTCGCCGCCCAGCGACACCATGACGATCTGGCCGTCGAGCGTGATCAGCGGGAAGGCCAGTCCGTCGCGCAGCTTGAACGCACCGGCATCGCCCATCACTTCGCCGCTGCTTTTGTCGATGCGGACGCCCTGTGAGGCTTCGCGCCACTGGAACGGCGCCTGCAGCTGTTTCATGTGGCTGACGACCGGGTCGTGATCGACATAGTTGCGCGCCACATAGCGCTCCAGCCATTCAACAGGCCAGTCGCACAGAAGCACATGCTGCTTTTGCTGGCCGCTTGGCGTGCCCGGCTGCGGCACGGTTCCCGCCATCAGCGCGGTGAGCCCGAAATCCGACGTTACACCCAGCAACGTTTCGCAGACTGCCGCCGCCGTTCCGGCGTGCTGCAATTGGTCTATGAATTCCAGCGTGCGATCGAACTGACCCATCGCAACATCAACCCTATGTTGCCTCATGCATTGCGACCAATGATGCGTGCTTCGTTTGCACTTCACCACCGACCACGGATTGCAAACCGCATGTTTCCGGTCGTGGTTCTCAACCCTGGTCCCCCAACCAAGGCAGCCACTGCTATTTGCAAACTCCCTAAAGCATATCCTGAAATCGACGCGTTGAAATCAAAAAGCATTGTACCTTTGTCATTTTCGTACCAAAACCTGCCAACACGACTGCGGCGGAGTCTTATCGTGGCGTTCCAGTGGAGGTTTTTGGCTCTTGCGTCGCTGCTGATCGGAGCGCTGTCGGTCGCCGGTGCCGCGCCCGCCGCCGAGCCGCAGGTGCCGCAGGTGCCGGTGCTGTGGGATGCCAAGGAGCGGCTGCCAAAACCGGACCTCTCGGCACTGCCCCGGCTGCGCTTCCTGACGACCACGGATTTTCCGCCCTTCAATTTCCTCGACGGCTCGGGAAAACTGTCCGGTTTCCATATCGATCTGGCACGCGCCATCTGCGCCGAGCTTGGTATTGTCGACAAATGCCAGATCCAGGCTCTGCCCTGGGCAGAGCTCGAAGGCGCGCTGCAGAAAGGTGAGGGCGAAGCGATCATTGCCGGCATCGCCGCAACGCCCGAATCTCGGTCGACCTATGCCTTCTCGCGCTCCTACCTGCAGTTCCCGGCCCGCTTCGTCACGCAGAAGAGCAAGGATCTGACCGAACCGGTCTTCGACAAATTGCGCGGCAAGCGTGTCGGAGTGCTCGCCGGCTCGGCGCATGAGCGCATGTTGCGCGACTATTTCAACACCGTTCAGATCGTCCCTTTCGACAGGCCGGAAGATCTCTATGCCGATCTCAAGGCCGGCAAGCTCGACGCCGCCTTCGGCGACGGCATGCGGCTGGCCTTCTGGCTGGGCGGCTCGGATGCGGCCGGCTGCTGCCGCTTTGCCGGCGGTCCCTATCTGGCGCCCGAATATCTGGGTTCGGGCATGGCCATCGCCACCAGGGCGGACGACCCCGCGCTGGCCGCCGCGTTCGACTACGCGCTGCAGGAGATCTCGATGAAGGGCACGTTCGCCGAATTCTACCTGCGCTATTTCCCGGTCAGCTTTTTCTAGCCAACCGAAAGGCAGCGCCCTAGGTCAGGGTGCGCAGCCTCGCCTTGGCGGCACGACCGATAGCGGCGACCGTCAGCGTGTCGAGGTCAAGCTGACGCCGGATGAGCTGCAGCACCCGGACTTCCTCCATGCGCATTTCGAGATCGACGGCGGCCACTTCGAAGGCGGCGGCATAGGCGGTGTCGCGCAAGCGCTCCGGCAGGGCCTGGGCAACCCGCGCAAGAACGCCTTCCAGCCCGTCCTTTTCATTAACCATCTTCTGGCAGGCCTGGGCGACGCTGACCAGCCGGTCGCGATTGAAGTCCTCGAACACAGGCCACGAGCGGACGACGTCGCCGATCCGGGCCAACTCGACATCGGTCATGTCGCGGTCGGAAGCCGAGGTGATGACCATCAGGTAGATCAGCGCTTCATGCGGCGTCGGCAACGGCATTCTGTACTCCTTGAACGGCTCCGAAGGTAGGAAAGCGGTATCTGCACCGCAAGGAAAAAGCGCTGCACGCGTTGACGCTCCGGCCACGCACGCCTAGAGACCGGTTGAAAACCCCTGTTCCGGGCAACACCGGCGATTTATTTGGAAAACTGTGACATGGCGGGATCAAACACCATCGATCTCAATCCCGAGCTGCTGGCGGCCGCGACCGAGAGCAAGGCATGGCCGTTCGAGGAAGCCAAGAAGATCATCGAACGCTACAAAGGCACCGACTTTCCTGAAACAATCCTGTTCGAGACCGGCTACGGACCGTCGGGCCTGCCGCACATCGGCACGTTCGGCGAGGTGGCGCGCACAACGATGGTGCGGCACGCCTTCCGCGTCCTGACGCAGGACAAGGTTGCGACCAAGCTGCTGTGCTTTTCCGACGACATGGACGGCATGCGCAAGATCCCCGACAACGTGCCGGATCGTGCAGCGCTGGAGCCACATTTGCACAAGCCGCTGTCGTCGGTGCCCAATCCGTTCGGCGACGATTACCCGAGCTTTGCCGATCACAACAACGCGATGCTTTGCCGCTTCCTGGACACGTTCGGCTTCGACTACGAGTTCGCCAGCGCGACGCAATATTACAAGTCGGGCCGCTTCGATGCGATGCTGCTGCGCGCCGCCGAACGCTATGACCAGATCATGGCGGTGATGCTGCCGACGCTCGGCTCTGAGCGGCAGGCCACCTACAGTCCGTTCCTGCCGATTTCGCCGAAGAGCGGCCGCGTGCTCTACGTGCCGATGAAGCATGTCGACGCCAAGGCCGGCACCATCACCTTCGACGATGAAGGCACCGAGACCACGCTTTCGATCACCGGCGGCAGGGTGAAGCTGCAGTGGAAGCCGGATTTCGGCATGCGCTGGGCAGCGCTCGGCGTCGATTTCGAGATGTTCGGCAAGGACCACCAGACCAATGCGGTGGTCTATGACCGCATCTGCAACATCCTGGGCGGGCGTGCGCCGGAGCATTTCGTCTATGAGCTGTTCCTCGACGAGAACGGCCAGAAGATCTCGAAGTCGAAGGGCAACGGGCTGACCATCGACGAGTGGCTGACCTATGCGCCGACCGAGAGCCTCGGGCTCTATATGTACCAGCGGCCGCGGCAGGCCAAGAAGCTGTATTTCGATGTCATCCCGAGGGCGGTGGACGAGTATTACACCTTCCTCGGCGCTTACCCGCGGCAGGACTGGAAGGAGCGGCTGGGCAACCCGGTCTGGCATATGCATGACGGCAACCCGCCGGCCATCGACATGCCGGTGCCGTTCTCGCTGCTGCTCAACCTGGTCAGCGCTTCCAACGCGCAGAACAAGGATGTGCTGTGGGGCTTCATTTCGCGTCATACCGCGGGGGTGACGCCAAAGACGCATCCCGAGCTCGACCAGCTGGTCGGCCATGCGATCCGCTATTTCGACGATTTCGTGAAGCCGACGAAAACCTTCCGCCCGGCCGACGAGGTCGAGCGCGAGGCGCTAGCAGCCCTCGACACGGCGCTTGGCGCGCTGCCGGCGGACGCCAACGGCGAAGCGATCCAGAACGCTTCGCTCAACGTCGCACGCAGGATCGAACGCTATCAGGATCATTCCAAGCAGAGCCCGGAAGGTGGCCCCGGTGTGTCGGGCGCCTTCTTCCAGATGATCTACCAGGTGCTGATCGGCCAGGAGCGCGGCCCGCGCTTCGGCTCGTTCGCCGCGCTCTATGGCATTGCCGAGACGCGGGCGCTCATTGAGCGGGCGCTGGCTGGTCAGCTGGCTTGAGCACGCCGTCGACCTCTTCCAGGATCGAGCTCGGCGCCTGAGGCGCCGGGCTGGGTGCGGCCGGCATCGCCGGCATGCCGGAAAGGTTTGGCGCCGATCCGAAAATGCCCTTCCTGGCCGTGCGCGCCTTGTCGCCGGCCTCGACATAGGGCCCACCCTTGGCGGCGCGGGCCCAGCCGTTTTCGACCAGCCATTGACCGACATCCTGCTTACCGATCCGGCATTCGGCGGCGATCAGGTCGCGACCGCCCTCCGGCGGCACGGTGCAGACCACCGCGCGGCCGCGCAGGAAGGCGCGGAACGCCGTTCGCGCCCGGATACCGCACGGCCAGGCTTTGCCGTCATCGCTGCAGGTCTCGTCCTGCCTGACGATGTCGATGCCCGACACCGCGACCGAATAGCCCTTGGCCTCGATCAGGCCGGCGGCCTGCGCGACCGGCTGGAACAGCTTTGTCCCGTTCCAGTCGTCGGGCATTTTCGGCCTGGGCGGCACGGCCAGCGCCAACTTGCTCAACGGCTCGCGCGGCTCGACGCGCTCAAGCCCTTCGGCGGGCAGTTCCGGTGGTACGATAATTTCAGGATCGATCGCCCTCGAATGGGGCGCCGGCTTTGGCGGCTGCGGAGCGGTTATGGCGGATGTCGCCGGTTCGGCGGGCACCGTCTCGGTGCCCTCCTGCGAGATCGTGTCGGCGCCCGGATCGACCTGATCCACCGTTACTACGCCTTCAGTTCCCTTCAGCGTGCGACCGCCGGCGACGACCATGGCGGCCATCGCCGGGATCATCAGAACCGCCAGGACAAGATGAGGGAACCGCACCAGCCGGGCCTACTGGCTTGCCCAGACAATCCGCGCCACCCATTCGACATCGCGCATGGGAATGTCGCGGTCCGGATGATCGGGATTGAGCGAGACCAGTGCAATCGACTTGACGGTCTGGCGCTCGAGCACCTTGGCCATCACTTCGCCGGAGGTTGTCTTGACGACGACGCGATCGCCCTTGCGGGCGATTGCGCCAGGCTCGACGATGAGGACGTCGCCATTGCGGTAGAGCGGCAGCATGGAATCACCTTGCACCTGCAGCGCATAGGAGTTCTCGGTCGATTGCGCCGGCAGTTCAACCAGATCCCAGCCCTGCCCGGCCGGGAAGCCGGCATCGTCGAAGAAGCCGCCGGCGCCGGCTTGGGCAAAGCCGAGCAACGGCACGGAGCGCCTGAGGGCGACCGATGCGGATCCGGTCCTGCCCTCGACTAGGCCGATGAATTCGTCGAGCGTAGCCCCTGTCGCCTCGATGATCTTGGCCAGCGATTCGGTCGAAGGCCAGCGCGGCCGGCCATCCGACGACAGACGTTTCGACTTGTTGAAAGCCGTCGAATCGAGCCCCGCGCGCCGGGCCAGCCCCGAAGCCGACAGCGAATAGCGCTCGGCGAGAGCATCGATGGCAGCCCAGACACGGTCATGCGAGAGCAAGCTCGCTCTCCCTCGAAACAGGAAAAAATGCCTCTTCCTGTCTAACGCGCAACCGCCGCCATGTCCACCGTGCGTAGCCGGCGGATTGCCGACAAAACTCTGTGCCGCCGCGACAACGCCGCGCGGTTCAGAGATCAGACACCAATGATCGCCGATGAACCTATCCGGCCATCGCCGCCATCGCCCTCGGCAAGCCCTTCCTGAGTTCCTCGGCGTTCATCACTGGGATCATTTCGACGCTGGCATTGAAGGCGAAGAAGAACCGCTCGGCGACATAGGGCATATCCGAACTGTCCTTTACCTCCACGACGAGGTAGGCCGTCCGCCGGCCGCCGTCGACGGTGAAATAGGCGGCCTCCGGGCTGAGGTCGGACAAGGTGTGCTCGATGAACTTGGCCATGCTGCCGTTCTTGATCGCCTTGTTGCCTTCCTCGGCCGGGATGGAAACTCTCAGCATCATACGCATGACGATTGCGTCCTTCTGCCAACTTTAGTTAGCAAAAGCTAATTTATCACCGACGGATCGTATGGGAAAGCTGAAGCGCGCCGGCCACGGCTACGTGCCGTGGCCATCATGCGCAAATCAAAGGGCGACAAGCGTCCTTTGCGCCTCCGAAAGGCGCGCGCAGCGCTGCCGTCGCACCCAGACATAGATCGACCAGCGTCAGGCCGCCTGCTTCACGTCACCCTTGGCGTAGGGATCGAAGCGCCCGTAGAAGGTCTCGCCCTTTTCGGCCATGTCGAGCAGCAGCTTGGGCGCCTTGAATTCGGCGCCGTATTTCTTCTGCAGCTTCTTGGCGATCTTGACGAATGCCTTGGCGCCGATTCCGTCGATATAGGACAGCGCGCCGCCGGTGTAGGGCGCGAAGCCGAAGGCCAGGATCGAGCCGACATCGGCCTCGCGCGGGTCGGTGACGATGCCCTCTTCCATCACCCGGGCCGCTTCCAGCGCGATGGTGACCAGCAGCCGCTGCTGCAACTCTTCATAATCGACCTTCTCCGCCGCAAGCTGAGGGAAGAGATCCTTGAGGCCCGGCCACAGCTTCTTCTTGGCCGGCTTGGCTGGATAGTCGTAAAAGCCCTTGCCGTTCTTGCGGCCGAAGCGGCCATGGTCGTCGACCATGCTGTTGATCAACGCCATCTGCTTCTGGTCGACCGCGGCGTCGCCGAGATCGCGCATGGTCTGCTTCATGATTTTTTGCGCGAGGTCGATGGCCGTCTCGTCGGTCAGAGCCAGCGGGCCGACCGGCATGCCGGCGGCCTTTGCCGCATTCTCGATCATTGGCGCGGGCACGCCCTCGATCAGCATCTTGTAGGCTTCCGACATGTAACGCAGCACGCAGCGATTGACGTAGAAGCCGCGGGTGTCGTTGACGACAATCGGCGTCTTCTTGATGGCACGGACGAAATCGATGGCTGTCGCGAGCGCCTTGTCGCCGGTCTTCTTGCCCAAAATGATCTCGACCAGCATCATCCTGTCGACCGGCGAGAAGAAGTGGATGCCAATGAAGTTCTTCGGCCGCGCCGAATTCTTGGCCAGCGACGAGATCGGAATGGTCGAGGTGTTGGAGGCGAAGATCGCCGAGGTTTTTAGCACCGCTTCCGCCTGCTCGGTGACGCTCTTCTTGACGGCGGAATCCTCGAACACCGCTTCGACCACCAGGTCGCAACCGGCAAGGTCGGCATAGTCGGCCGTCGGCGTGATCAGCGACAGAAGTTTGTCCTTCTCCTCGGGCTTGGCGCGGCCCTTCTTCACCTGATCCGAGACCAGGCTGTCGGAATGCGCCTTGCCCTTGGCGGCCGACTCCATGTCGCGGTCGAGCAACACCACCGGAATGCCCGCCTTGGCGGTGACATAGGCGATGCCGGCGCCCATGAAGCCGGCGCCGAGAATGCCGATCTTCTTGAACTTGGTTTCCGGTACGCCGGCAGGGCGACGCGCGCCCTTGTTCAGTTCCTGCAGCGAAACGAACAGCGAGCGGATCATCGCCGCCGCTTCCTGGGTCTGCATGATCTCGGTGAAATAGCGCTGCTCGATGCGCAGGGCCGTGTCGAACGGCACCAGCAGGCCTTCATAGACGCATTTCAGGATCGCGGCGGCAGCTGGATAATTGCCATAGGTTTCGCGGCGCAGGATCGCAATGGCCGGCGGCCACAGATTGAAGCCTGCTGGCGAATAGATCTGGTCTCCGGGCAGCTTAAAACCCTTCTCGTCCCACGGCGCCACCGGCTTCAGGCCGTTCCTGATCATCGCCTTCGCGGTTTCGACCAGCTTGGCCGGTTCGGCGAGCTCATGGATCAGGCCCATCGACTTGGCCTTCTGCGGCGACAACGCCTGGCCGGAAGTCAGCATCTGCAGCGCCTGCTGCTGATCGGTCAGCCGCGGCACGCGCTGGGTGCCGCCGGCGCCCGGGAAGATGCCTATCTTCACTTCGGGAAGCGCCATCCTGACCTTGTCGCTATCGGCCGCGACACGGCCGTGGCAAGCGAGCGACAATTCGAAGGCGCCGCCCATGCAGGTGCCATTGATCGCCGACACCCAGGGCTTGCCTGACGTTTCCAGCTTGCGGAACAGGCCGGTCATAGTGCCTGCATTGTCGAACAGCGCCTTGGTGGCCTTTTCGACATCCTTGTCTTTTTCGGCGGCAAAGGTGGTCAGCATCTTCTGCAGCATGGTGATGTCGGCGCCGCCGGAGAAGGTGTCCTTGCCAGAGGTGATCACCGCCCCCTTGATGGCGGCATCGCCCGCCACCGTGTCGACGATGGCGTTCAGTTCCAGCATCGCCTCTTCGGTGAAGACATTCATCGATCGGCCCGGCATGTCCCAGGTGACCAGCGCAATGCCGTTGGCGTCGATGTCGAGGGTGAAATTGGTGTAGCTCATGATTTCTCTCCCCTATCAGACGCGTTCGATGATCGTTGCGGTGCCCATGCCGGCACCGATGCACAGCGTTATCAGTGCGGTGTTGAGATCGCGGCGCTCGAGTTCGTCCAGCACCGTGCCGAAGATCATCGCGCCGGTCGCGCCGAGCGGATGGCCCATGGCAATGGCGCCGCCATTGACGTTGATCTTGTCGTGCTCGATGTCGAAGGCCTGCATGTAGCGCAGCACGACCGATGCGAAGGCCTCGTTGAGCTCGAACAGGTCGATATCCGACAGCTTCATCTTGGCACGCTTCAACAGCTTCTCGGTGACGTCGACCGGGCCGGTCAGCATCAGCACTGGTTCGGAGCCGATGTTGGCAAAGGTGCGGATGCGAGCGCGCGGCTTCAGCCCCATCGCCTTGCTGGCCTTCTTCGAGCCTAGCAGAACAGCGGCAGCGCCATCGACGATGCCGGACGAATTGCCGGCATGGTGGACGTGGTTGACCTCTTCCACCTCCGGATGCTTCTGCACCGCGACGGCATCGAAACCCCCCATTTCGCCAGGCATGACGAAGGAAGGGTTGAGCGAGGCCAGCGACTGCATGTCGGTCGACGGGCGCATATGCTCGTCATGGTCGAGGATGGTCAGGCCGTTCTGGTCCTTGATCGGGATGACGGACTTCTTGAAACGGCCATCGGCCCAGGACTTTGCCGCGCGCTTCTGGCTCTCGACCGCATAGGCGTCGACGTCGTCGCGCGAGAAACCGTATTTGGTGGCGATCAGGTCGGCCGAGATGCCTTGCGGCACGAACCAGCCGGGCAGGCCAACCGAAGGATCCATGAACCAGGCGCCGCCGGAGGCGCCCATGCCGACGCGCGACATCGATTCGACGCCGCCGGCGATGACGATGTCGTCCGCGCCCTGTGCGATCTTGGCAGCGCCGAGATTGATGGCGTCGAGGCCCGACGCGCAGAAGCGCGAGATCTGCATGCCAGGCGCCTTGGTGTCATAGCCGGCCTCGAAGGCGGCGGCGCGCGGAATGACCGAGCCCGCCTCGCCGACCGGATCGACGCAGCCGAAGATGATGTCGTCGACATTGCCGGTGTCGAGCCCGTTGCGATCGCGCAAGGCTTCGAGCGTCTTGGCGGCAAGTCGCACCGCCGGCACCTCGTGCAGCGATCCGTCCTTCTTGCCCTTGCCGCGCGGCGTGCGCACAGCGTCATAGACATAAGCTTCGGCCATCTTTTTTGCTCCTTGGGTTTATCGAACGGCTTTGGACTGATGCATGTCGATCTCCCAAAACCGGGATCACTTTTGGGCGACATGCATTAGAGCGAGCGTCCGATCAGCAATTTCATGATCTCGTTGGTGCCGCCGTAGATGCGCTGGACGCGAGCGTCGCGGAACATGCGGGCGATCGGGTATTCATTCATGTAGCCATAGCCGCCATGCAATTGAAGGCATTCGTCGACGACTTTTCCCTGCAGGTCGCTGAGCCAGTATTTGGCCATCGACGCCGTCACCGGGTCGAGGCCGCCGGCGATGTGACGGGTCACACAATCATTGTAGAAGACGCGGCCGATGGTCGCCTCGGTCTTCAACTCGGCCAGCTTGAACTGGGTGTTCTGGAAATCGATGATCGCCTTGCCGAACGCCTTGCGCTCCTTGACGTAGTCGATGGTCAGCGCCAGTGCCCGCTCGATCATTGCAATGGCGCTGGTGCCGATCTGCAGCCGCTCCTGCGGCAATTGCTGCATCAGCTGGACAAAGCCCTGCCCTTCCTCGTGGCCGAGCAAGTTGGAAGTCGGCACGCGCATATCGTTGAAGAACAGCTCCGAGGTGTCGTTGGCCTTCAACCCGATCTTGTCGAGGTTGCGGCCGCGCTGGAAGCCTTCGACCTCATCGGTCTCGACGACGATCAGCGAGGTGCCCTTGGCGCCCTTCTCCGGATCGGTCTTGGTGACGACGATGACGAAGTTGGCAAGCTGGCCATTGGTGATGAAGGTCTTGGAACCGTTGATCTTGTACTGGTTGCCATCCTTCTCGGCCCGCGTCTTGACGCCTTGCAGGTCGGAGCCGGCACCTGGCTCGGTCATGGCGATGGCGCCGATCAGCTCGCCGGTCGCCAGCCTCGGCAGCCATTTCTTCTTCTGCTCTTCAGAGCCGTAGTGGAGGATGTAAGGGGCGACGATCGAGTTGTGCAGGCCGATACCGAAACCATCGACACCGACATGGCCAATGGCCTCGATGATGGCGCTCTCATGCGCGAAGGTGCCGCCGGAGCCGCCATATGCCTCCGGCATCGAGGCGCAGAGCAGACCGGCAGCGCCGGCCTTCAACCAGCTCTCGCGGTCGACCATCTCGTTCTTCTCGAATTCATCGTAGCGCGGCGCGATTTCTTCCGACATGAAGCGGTGCGCCATGTCGTAGAGCATGCCGACCTCGTCCGCCGCCCAGGCGGGCGTCGGCAAAGAGAGCACTTCGGCGGGATTTGTCGCCACGATTTCCTCCGCGTATCGACAGACAGGGCCGGCGGTGCCGGCGTTGGAGCTTAGAACGCTTCCGCCGGCAGAGCCATCAGCGTGTCGGCACCGCTGGAAATGCGGGCGAGATGAGCGCCGGTTTCCGGCATGATGCGCTCCATGAAGAAGCGCGCCGTCACAACCTTGTTGTCGTAGAAGGACTGCGAACCGTTGGCACCCGTCTTGCCAAGCGCAGCCTTGGCCATCTGCGCCCACATGTAGCCCAGTGCCACAAGGCCGAAGAGATGCATGAAATCGGTGGAGGCAGCGCCAGCATTGTCGGGCTTGGCCATGCCGTTCTGCAGCAGCCACATCGTCGCCGCCTGCAAATCGTTAAGGCCCTTCTTCAGCGCCTTGGTGAACGGCGCCATCTTCTCGTCGGAGCGGTTTTCCTCGCAGAATTCGCCGACCTCCTTGAAGAAGGCCTGCACGGCGCGGCCGCCATTCAAACCGAGCTTGCGGCCGACAAGGTCGAGCGCCTGGATGCCGTTGGCGCCTTCATAGATCATGGCGATGCGGGCATCGCGCACGAACTGGCTCATGCCGTGCTCTTCGATGTAGCCGTGACCGCCGAACACCTGCTGCGCCATCACGGCGTGGTCGAACCCCTTGTCGGTGAGCACGCCCTTGACCACCGGGGTCATCAGGCCGGTGTAGTCGTCGGCGGCCTGGCGATCCTTGTCGTCGCCAGAGCGGTGGGCGATGTCGGACTTGATCGCCGTCCACAGCGCCAGCGCGCGGCCGGCCTCGTTGAAGGCCTTCATGGTCATCAGGCTGCGGCGGATGTCGGGATGGACGATGATCGGGTCGGCCTTCTTGTCCGGCGCCTTCGGCCCCGACAGCGAGCGGCCCTGCAAGCGGTCCTTGGCGTAAGCGGCGGCGTTCTGGTAGGCGATCTCCGACAGCGACAGCCCTTGCAGGCCAACGCCGAGGCGCGCCTCGTTCATCATCGTGAACATCGCCTTCAAGCCGCCATTGGCCTCGCCGAGCAGCGTGCCTTCGGCCTCGTCATAGTTCATGACGCAGGTCGAATTGCCGTGGATGCCCATCTTCTCCTCGATCGAGCCGCAGGAGACGGTGTTCCTCGTGCCCGGATTGCCGGAGGCGTCGAGCTTGAGCTTCGGCACGATGAACAGCGAGATGCCCTTGACGCCTTCCGGCGCGCCCTCGATGCGGGCCAGCACCAGATGGACGATGTTGTCCGACATGTCGTGCTCGCCGGCCGAGATGAAGATCTTCTGGCCTGAAATCTTGTAGGTGCCATCGCCATTCGGCACCGCCTTGGTGCGCAGCAGGCCAAGATCGGTACCGCAATGCGGCTCGGTCAGGTTCATGGTGCCGGTCCAGGCACCCTCAACCATCTTCGGCAGCCATTTGGATTTCTGCTCGTCGGTGCCGTGGGTGATGATCGCCGCGATCGCGCCCTGCGTCAGGCCCGGATACATCATCAGCGACATGTTGGCCGACACCATATATTCGGCAACGGCGGTGTGCACCGCGTAGGGCAGCCCCTGGCCGCCGAACTCGACGGGTGCGGCCAGTCCCATCCAGCCGCCCTCGCGATACTGGTCGAAGGCCTCCTTGAAACCTTTTGGCGTCGTCACAGAGCCGTCGTCATGGCGGACGCAGCCTTCGATGTCGCCGACACGGTTCAGCGGATGCATGACGTTTTCGGCAAGCTTGGCGCCTTCAGCGAGGATAGCCTCCAGCACATCGGGCGTGGCGTCGGCAAATCCGGGAAGGTTCGAATAGCGCTGGTAACCCAGCACCTCGTTGAGCACGAACAGCGTATCCTGGACCGGAGCCCTGTATGTCGGCATGCCTTTTTCTCCACCCTGCAGACCTGATCCGAAAGCCCCCGAAGTCGGCCAGGGCAGCATGCGGACCCATGTTGCGAGCGGGATAGCAAAAATTGACGTTTGCGTAAACGTCAATTTTTTCGATGCGACAAGATTTCCCGCCCACCGCGCGGTGAACGTAGCGGCGAGGCGTTGCACAAGCTAGCGGCGAGAGGCTGCATTGGGGCGCGGCCAAGACGACGAAAAGCCGCGCGGCAGGGCCACGCGGTTTTGATAGTCAGACAGTCAGCGGATGAGTTAGCCCGCGACGCTCGCCTGCGGCGCCGAACGCTCGGCCAGCATCTGGCGCACCGCCGACATCGAGCCGCTCAGCTCGTTGATGGCGTCATCGATCAGCGCCCGCTGCTTCTGCAGCCGGGCAAGCTGCTTTTCCGACTTGTCCAGCGCCAGCCGCAGTTGCTTGGTGTTGGAGCCGGTCGGATCGTAGAGGTCCATCATCTGCTTGACGTCGCGCAGCGAGAACCCAACCTTGCGGCCAAGCAGGATCAGCTTCAGCCGGGCCTTGTCGCGGCGCGTGTAGAGACGGGTCGAACCGTCGCGCTGCGGGTTGAGCAGGCCCTTGTCTTCATAGAAACGCAGCGTGCGCAGCGTCACTCCATATTTCTTGGCCATCTCACCGATGCGGACAAGATCCTCGCCGGTTTCGACAGACATATTGTTGGTATTGGCCGCGGTCTCGCCGGCCGAGATAAGCTTCATGGTCACTGGCTTTCCCCATCTGGTGGCGTCGCGGTCCTGGACCGTGCGTCGCCTGACTGGAAGCAGGGGCTTGCTTCCGGTCGTGGTTTCAACAAACAAATCGCAAACAGCACGCTCAGGGCGCCTTTTACGTTTACGTCAATTCTATACCGATAGCCGCCTCATGACGCAAGGGCGTTCTGCGCTGCGAGCGTTATGCCGCACCGTGCTGCCGACATCCGACATCCTTGCAACTTCTTAAGTTTGGTTAACGCGTTGTTTACCACGTTGGGCGAAATGTGGGCGCGTCGGCTACCCGTGGTTATCCTGTATCGAATTTTTCACGGTTTTTCGGAGCGCGGGTGAGAGCCCGGGAAGCTCGTCTTCCACCGCGGCATAGCCGCTGTCGCCTCGTTCCGACAGGGACTTGGGGGAACTGGCCGCGAGCCAGCCAATCTGAAAGACGGACGCACCGATGAACAGCAAGCGGTCCTACCTCGATACACTCAACGCCGGCAGGCAGCGCAGGCCGCAGACCACGCTCGAGCAGTTGAACCGTTCCCTCGAAACGCTGGAGCAGCGGTTGGAGCGTACGCGCGAAGACCCGCTGGCACGTCCCGAGCCTCGCCAATACGGGGCCGATGCGCGCTATCCCGCCGCCCAACCGTCTGCCCAGCAGCGCTGGTACGAGGATCCGCAGCCGGCGCCGCGCCCGACGAGCCCAGCGCAGCCCGCCGCCGCCTTCGGGCAGAATTACCAGGCCATCGCCCGCGACATCGATCGCGTGCGTGGCCAGGAGGACGGCGTCGCCATGGTCGGCAAGATCGCCGGCGAGTTGCGCGGCATGCGCGAGGAACTGCGCCACCAGATGACGGCTGGGCTGCAGCGGGAATTCGAAGCGCTGCGCAAGGACATCGAGCGGGCTTTCCAGTCGGGCGCCAGGCCGGGCGCCTCGGCCAAGGGCAGCGCCGAACTCGGCCTTGAATTCGAACGACTCTCCGGCGCCATCCAGACACTGGCCGAGAAGAGCGACGACAGAAGCGTCAACATGCTGCGGCTCGAACTCGAACAGGTCAAGGCCGCGCTCGACACGCTGGCGCGCGAGGAGAGCGTGCAGAAAGTCGACCGCCGCTGGGACGATTTCGATCGCCGCTGGACCGCCTTCGAGGATCGCGTCGACGCCGACCAGCGCAAGCGCTCCGACGACCCCGGCCTATCAATGCTGACCGACCGGCTGGAGCAGATCAGCAACGCCGTCAACAATCTTCCGGAATCGCTGTCGCTGCGCTCGCTCGAGGAAAAGGTGCGCACGCTTGCTGGCGCCGTCGATCATTTCGCCAGCCAGCAGGACAATCGTGGCAGTGACACGCTTGGCATGATCGACGAGCGGCTGGACGAGATCTCCCGCGCCATCGTCGCCTCGACGGTTGCCGCGCAAGCCAATACATTCGACCACGAGGCATTCGAGCGCATCGAGAAGCGGATCGACTCGCTTGCCCAACAGATCGAGGAAGTGGCGCAGGATCGCCCAGGCAACGCGGTCATGGACCGGCTGAGCACGCTGTCGAGCCGTGTCGACGAGCTCGCCGGTCGCGCCAACCTGCCCGAGCAGGCGATGGAGCGCCTGGCCAAGCAGATCGCGCTCATCGCCGACAAGATCGACCAGGCGCCTGCGATGCCCGACGCCGACTATATCTTCCATGGCCTGGAGCAACGCTTCGACGTGCTGTCGGGCATGATGGAACGCCGCCAGGGTGACGCCATCGAACAGGGCAACATGCTGTTCCGCGATCTCGAACGGCGGCTGGACGAGGTTGCCGACAGGCTGGACCAGCGCATGCCGCACGTCGACAGCGCCGGCATCATGGAAGCCATCGACGCCCGCTTCACCGCGTTGGCCAAGCGCTTGGAAACGCGCGCTCCCGATCCCGCGGGCGAAGCCGCGATCCGCGGCCTGGAAAGCCGGCTCGAAGACATTTCAAGCCGGCTGGACGCATCGGCCGCGCAGGTGGCAGGCATCGATCCGGCGCTGATCCGCAGCCTGGAAGCGCAGGTCGCCGGCCTGTCCGCCCACCTTTCAAGGCCCAGCACACCGCTGCCGGAATTCGAGGACATCAGCCCGCGTCTCGACGAGATCGAGAAGTCGCTGTCCGGAACCCGCGATTCCATCCTCGGCGCGGCGCGCGAAGCGGCCGAGAACGCGGTGCGTTCGCTGGCCGGTTCGAGTGCCAACGCGACGGCCGTTTCCGGCCTCGCCCAGGACCTGAAGACACTCGAAACGCTGACGCGGCGCTCCGACGAGCGCAATTCGAGAACATTCGAAGCCATCCATGACACGCTGCTCAAGATCGTCGACCGGCTGGGGTCGCTGGAACCCGGCGAACCGGTCGAGGCGGTGAGCGAACTCCTCGATGCGGCTGTGGTCGAACCGAACAGCCGGCGCGGTGCGCGGCGGTCCAAGATGGCCGTCGAGGCACCGTCGATGGATATCGATCAGCCGATGCCGCTGACCGGAGACATGGCCGATCTCGATGGCCGCGCCGCCGCCATCATGCGCAATGAGCCGGGCACGCGCTCACCGGCCGAAGCCGCCGCTGCCGCAGCCCTGGCTGCCCTCAGTTCCGACACCATCGCCGAGAAAAGCGAACAGGCAGGTGGCCGCAAATCGTTGTTCGGCGGGCTGGCACGTGCATTCAGGGGCAAGAAGGAGGCCGACATTCCGCCGCTGGCCGGCTCGGCGCCGATTGCCCCGACACCGAGCGTCGACCTCGACGAACCGCTCGACCCGAAATTGGCCAACCGGCCGCTGGAGCCCGGCTCCGGCGCACCTGACCTCAATGCCATCATGAAGCGCGTGCGCGACGAGCGCGGCCAGCCGGCCAAGCCAAGCGACACCGATGCAGCTAAATCGGATTTCATCGCCGCAGCGCGGCGCGCGGCGCAGGCCGCCGCCGCCGAGGCCGATGCGCTGAAGCGCCAATCGACGATGACCGGACCGGTGAAGGCACTGCGGATCGGCGACCTGCTCAAGGCGCGGCGCAAGCCGATCCTGATGGCGGCCGCCGCAATCATGCTGGCGCTCGCCGGCCTGCAATTAGGCAAGGCCTTCTTCGCCGATCCGGCGCAGGTGGCGAGCAACGACGCCGCGCCGATCGTCGCCTCGCAACCGGTGCAAACCGCCTCGGCCGATGCCGCTAGCCAGCCGAAGACGGACGTTCAGCCGCAGGCCGTGGAAAGCGCGCCGGCCCGTGCCGTCAGACAGGCCGAGCCGTCCGAACCGGCTACCAAGGATGACATGGCCGCGCAAGGCACGATGGCCACGCCGCCAAGCATCGAGCCTTCGATGGATGCGACACCGACAACCGAGCCTGCTCCCGAGCCTGTTGCTTCGGCAACACCTGCCGACGCAAGCCCGGCGCCCGACATAACAGCTTCGGCTGCTGCGCTCCCGGCTGGTCCGGCTCCTGTCCCGGAAGCGACCGATGCCGATACCGGCACCCAGCCTACGACGGCCGAGCCGAACACTGCCAAGGACACGACGGGCGCGGTTCCACCCGCGGACGCTTCGCCGGCGGAGGCCACGGCGAAGTTCGACATTCCCACCGACGTTGGCCCGCTCGCCTTGCGCGATGCCGCCGGCAATGGCGACGCCAAGGCGTTGTTCGAGGTCGGTTCGCGCTACGCCGAGTCGCGCGGCGTCAAGGAAGACATGGCGGCAGCGGCCAAATGGTACGAGAAGTCGGCCGAACTCGGCTTCGCGCCTGCTGAATACCGCATCGGCAATTTCTTCGAGAAGGGCATTGGCGTCGCGCGCGATATCAAGAAGGCGAAGACCTGGTACCAGCTGGCCGCCGAGCAGGGCAACGCCAGCGCCATGCACAACCTGGCCGTGCTGTTCGCCATGGCCGCTGATGGCGTCACCGACAATGAGTCGGCCGCGCACTGGTTCCAGGCGGCGGCGGACGTCGGCGTCAAGGACAGCCAGTTCAACCTCGGCATCCTCGCCGCCAAGGGCGTCGGCATGAAGCAGAACCTCGAGGAATCCTACAAATGGTTCGCGCTCGTCGCCAAGACCGGTGACAAAGATGCGTCGGCCAAGCGAGACGAGATCGCCAATGCGATGCGGCCCGAGCAGCTCGAACGCGCCCGCGCCGCGGCCGAACTGTGGAAGGCCAAGCCGCTGGATGCGGCAGCCAATTCGGTCGACATTCCCGAATCCTGGCAGAACGGCACGCCGCAGACGACCGCCAGCGTCGACATGAAGAAGGCCGTCGAGAACATCCAGCGCATTCTCAACAAGAATGGCTACGATGCGGGCGACGCAGACGGCAGGATGGGCCAGAAGACGAAGACCGCGATCATGGCTTTCCAGACCGACAACAAGCTGCCGGCGACCGGCACGGTCGATGAAAAACTGGTCAAGGCGCTGCTGGCGCGCAAATAACGGCAGATGCGTCGCTTCCACGACGCCCTTGCCACACATTTGCCTGTTAACTGATTGAGATGTTTTTTGTTTCGGCAATGCTGCGCGGTTTGACTTCGTAGCACCTCCGGCGCAAGAACAAATCGGCTTGTCGGGTCAAGATGCCCGCAACGGTTGCATTCACCGACAGGCAAAACTGATCGAGACTGACGGGTGGGCATCTATCTCCCGATCGCGGAAATTTCCGTCAACGTCTTCGTGCTGCTGGCCATGGGTGCGGCAGTGGGCTTCCTGTCGGGCATGTTCGGCGTCGGCGGCGGCTTCCTCATCACGCCGCTGCTGATCTTCTACAACATCCCCCCGGCGATCGCCGTCGCCACCGGCGCCAACCAGGTCATCGCCTCCTCCTTCTCCGGCGTCCTTTCGCACATGAAGCGAGGTACGCTCGACTTCAAGCTCGGCGGCGTGCTGCTGGCCGGGGGCATCGTCGGCTCCACCGGCGGTATCTTCGTCTTCGCCTTCCTGCGCAGGCTCGGCCAGCTCGACCTGTTCATCTCGCTGCTTTATGTCGTGCTGCTCGGCACGGTCGGCGGGCTGATGCTGGTCGAAAGCGTCAATGCGCTGCGAGCCACGCGCAGCGGTGCGGCACCGGTCCTGAAGAAATCCGGCCAGCACAACTGGATCCACCGCTTGCCGCTGAAGATGCGGTTCAGGGCCTCGAAACTGTTCGTCAGCGTCATCCCGGTGCTGGGTCTTGGCGCCGGCATCGGCTTCCTGTCGTCGATCATGGGCGTCGGCGGCGGCTTCATCATGGTGCCGGCGCTGATCTACCTCCTGAAAGTGCCGACCAACGTCGTCATCGGCACTTCGCTGTTCCAGATCATATTCACCTCCGCCTACACGACGCTGGTCCATGCCACCACCAACCAGACGGTCGACGTCGTGCTGGCCTTCCTGTTGATGGCGGGCGGCGTTGCCGGGGCGCAATATGGCGCCAAGGCTGGACAGAGGCTGCGCGGCGAGCAGCTAAGGGCCTTGCTGGCACTGCTGGTGCTGGCGGTGGCGATCCGCCTCGCCATCGACCTCTTCGTCACCCCGCCCAATCTCTATTCGCTGACCGCCACGGGCCTCAACTGATGAGGGGGCCCAAAGCGTTCGCAACCGCCATTCTCCTGTCGTTGCTTGCGGTTGCCGTGCCGGTCAAGGCACAGACACCACCGGTAGAGGGTATCCAGATCGGGCTCTCCACCGACAACGTCTCGATCACCGCCGGCTTTTCCGGCGCCGACCTGACCATTTTCGGCTCGCTGGAAAATCCCGACCCGCTGGTTGCCCGTCAAGGCAGATACGATGTCATCGTCGTGCTCGAGGGTCCGCCGCGCCCGGTCGTGGTGCGCCGCAAGGACCGGGTGCTTGGCGTCTGGGTCAACCTGGAGTCCGAAACCTTCGAGAATGTGCCGATGTCCTATTCGGTGGCGACGACGCGCCCGCTGCAGGACATCACCGAACCGAACAGCTACAAGCAGCTGTCGCTCGGTGCCTCCAACCTCTACATGCAGCCGGCCGACGCTGGCGACAACCCGGCGACCATCGAGGAATTCACCGCGGCGCTGCGCAGCCGCAAAACAGCGACCGGCCTCTACAGCGAGAATGTCGGCGGCGTGCAATTCCTGTCGCAGAACCTGTTCCGCGCCACCGTCAGGCTGGCACCGAATGTTCCGGTCGGTACCCACAAGGCACGCGCCTTCCTGTTCAAGAGCGGCGTATTCATCAAGGAAAGCTCGGCCCAGCTCGAAATCCGCAAATCCGGTTTCGAGCAGTCGATCTTCCGTGTCGCGCACAATTATTCCTTCCTCTATGGCGTCTTCGCGATATCGCTGGCCATGCTGACGGGCTGGCTCGGTAGGGTGATCTTCCGAAAGGATTAGGCGCCGGATTTCCAAAAAGGGTTTCCCTTTACGGCGTCTTGCGTTAGAGCACGCCCCCGGCCCGACCGGACACGAGTTGCCGCTCCCCAAAGACAAAATCAGGAAACTTGCCATGCGACCAGCATTCGGCGGTATCGACTTTGGCACTTCAAACTCCACCGTTGGCGTGGTCCGCAACGGGCAGCCGCGCCTCGTCGCACTTGAAGATGGGCAGGTCACGCTGCCCAGTGCCGTATTCTTCAACTTCGAGGACAACCGCACCTGTTTCGGACGCCACGCCATTGCCAACTACACCGACAGCATCGAAGGCCGGCTGATGCGCTCGCTGAAGAGCGTGCTCGGCAGTTCGCTTGCCCACGAGAAGACCCGCATCAAGTCCCGCTCGATCGGCTTCATGGAGATCGTCGGCCTGTTCCTCGGCCACCTCCGCAGAAAACTCGAGGAAGATGCCGGCGGCGTGGTCGAGACGGTGGTGCTCGGCCGCCCGGTGCAGTTCGTCGACGACGATCCCGAGGCCGATGCAAATGCCCAGGGCGAACTTGAGAAGGCCGCGCGCGCCCAGGGCTTCAGACACATCGCTTTCCAGTTCGAGCCGATCGCGGCGGCGCTCGACTATGAGCAGAAGGTGACGCGCGAGGAACTGGCGCTGATCGCCGACATGGGCGGCGGCACCTCGGACTTCTCGATCGTGCGTGTCTCACCGCAGCGCTCGCGGTCGCTCGACCGCAAGGACGACATCCTGGCCAGCCGCGGCATCCATATCGGCGGCACGGATTTCGACCGGCTGTTGAGCATCGCCCATGTGATGCCGCAGCTCGGCTATCTGACCCCGACCAAGGACGGCAAGCGCAATCTGCCGGCCAGCTACTTCATCGATCTCGCGACATGGCAGCGAATCAACCTGGTCTACACCGCCAAGGCAATGACGCATCTGCGCCAGATCCGCTACGAAGCCGAGCGCGCCGACCTGGTCGACCGCTTCATCCACATTGTCGAGCATCGCTATGGTCATGCGCTGGCAGCCCTTGTCGAAAAGGCCAAGATCGAGCTGACCGACAGATCATCGGCTCAGGTGGCGGTGAAGCTGCCGGGGGCGGCGTTCGCCGCCGAAATCACGCGCACCGGGCTGGACGCCACGATTGCCAGGGATATCGAGCGGGTCACCGCAACGGTCGGGCAGACCATCCGCGACGCCCAGGTCAAGCCATCCGACATCACCGCAGTATTTCTGACCGGCGGGTCGACCGCAATCCCGCTGGCAAGGCGAGAGATTCTCTCCTTGGTGCCGCAGGCATCCGTCATCGAAGGCGACGTGTTCGGCTCGGTCGGGCTTGGCCTGGCGCTCGACGCCCAGCGAAAGTTTGGCTGACACGGCCCACTCACGGGCGGGCAGGCACTGCTTCATCGGCGCTGGCGCTGAGATGCGCCTTGAGCGCCATCTGGGCAAGGCTCGCCTGCCGGTCTCGGTGGGTGATGATGGCGAAGTCGCGCTTCGGCAGGTCAATCGGCACCGCGCGCAAACTGCCTTCGGCAATCGCGCCGCCGACGACGAGTTCGGAAATGATGGTGGCGCCGGCCCCCGCCTCGACCGCCTGGCGGATAGCCTCGTTGCTCGGCAGCACTAGGAATATCTGCAGGTCGGCAAGCGAAATTCCTTCGCGGCGCGCCAGATCTTCCAACACCTCGCGCGTGCCCGAACCACCCTCGCGGATGATCCAGCGCAGGCCCTTGATGTCGGGCCGGCCTTGCGAGACTTCGGCGATCTCGGGGTGCGCGCTGGCGACGACCAGCATCAGCCTGTCGACGTCGACCTTGGCGCGGCGCAGGATGTCGGATTCCGTGCGCCCCTCGACCAGGCCGAGATCCGCCGCGCCATCGAGGACATTGGCCTCGACCTGCCTGGTGTTGCCGATGGTGACGCTCAACCTGACGGCGGGATAGGCCTCGTGGAAGGAAGCCAGCCGGCGCGGCAGCCAATAGCTGGCGATGGTCTGGCTGGCGGCGATCGAGAGGCTGCCGGTGACCGTCTGCGAGACATGCTCCAGCACGTTGCGCGCAGCGGCTGCCCGCTCCAGCACGGCCTTGGCTTCCGGCAGGAAGCGGTGCCCGGTCTGGGCGAGCTCGATGTTGCGGCCGACCCGGTTGAACAGATGGACGCCATGCTGCTCTTCAAGCGCGCGAATAGCGGCCGACGCGGCCGATTGGGATATGCCAAGCAGCTCGGCGGCCTTGGTCATGTGGCCGCGCTCGGCAACGGCGACGAAAATCCGCAATTGGTCCAGGGTCATGCGTGCATTAAGAACCAATATCGATCGAATTTACAAGAACAACTGATTAGACAGATCGATAGCTTTATTCTACGTTTTCGAGTGAAGTTAGAAAAAATTCGCCATCGAATCGCAGAGAACAAAATGATCGGGCGGTTCAGATCCCTGCTTGCCCATTGGACCCGCGGCATCCGGCGGCGGCTGGCCGGTGACCGATACCACCCCGAAGAGCACTATATGCGCGGCCCCGGGCCGAAGACTCGAGCCAAGTCCGCCGACCGTGCGGGCAGCAGCGGATCATGATGCACCGACCGCCGCGCGGCGCAAATTCGGCTCCATCGCAACGCCCGCTGGCCGACACGCGCGCGCCCGATGAAGGCGACGGCGTCGACACCTCGCCGGACATTTCCGACAGCATCGCCAAGACGACCTGCTACATGTGCGCCTGCCGCTGCGGCATCGACGTCCACATCAAGGACGGCAAGGTTCGCTACATCAATGGCAACAAGGACCATCCCGTCAATCGCGGCGTGATCTGCGGCAAGGGCAGTTCCGGCATCATGCAGCACTACAGCCCGGCCCGGCTGAAAAAACCATTGCTGCGCACAGGCCTGCGCGGCTCGGGAGAATTCCGTGAGATCGAGTGGGAGGAAGCCTTCTCGATCGCGACCGAACGGCTCTCGGCCATCCGCCGGACCGATCCGAAAAAACTCGCCTTCTTCACCGGTCGCGACCAGTCGCAATCCTTGACCGGCTGGTGGGCAAGCCAGTTCGGCACGCCGAACTTCGCCGCGCATGGCGGCTTCTGTTCGGTCAACATGGCGGCCGGAGGCCTCTATACGATCGGCGGCTCGTTCTGGGAGTTCGGCGAGCCCGACTGGGACAACACCAGATACTTCATGCTGTTCGGCGTCGCCGAGGATCACGATTCCAACCCGATCAAGATCGGGCTCGGCAAGCTCAAGGCGCGCGGTGCCAAGGTGGTTTCGATCAATCCGTGCCGGACCGGCTACAACGCCATTGCCGACGACTGGATCGGCATCCGGCCCGGCACCGATGGCCTGTTCGTGTTCGCCCTCGTCCACGAATTGCTGAAGGCCGGCCGCGTCGATCTCGACTATCTCCTGCGCTATACCAATGCGCATTTGCTCGTCATCCAGGAGCCGAATGCTGCCGATGACGGGCTGTTCGTGCGTGACGCCGACGGCAATCCGCTGGCCTGGGACAGGGTTGCGAAGACGCCTGTCAGCGCCAACAATGCCGACGCGAAACCTGCGCTGACGGGCAGTTTCACCGTCGACGGCCGCCGCTGCGTGCCGGTGTTCCAACTCATCGCCGACCGCTACCTCGATGAGAGCTACGCACCCGATACGGTCGCGGAGCGCTGCGGCATTCCCGCCGACACGATCCGCAGGATCGCCGCCGAACTCGCTCATGTCGCCTTCGAACAGACGATCGAACTACCAGTCGCCTGGACCGACTGGGCCGGGCGAAGGCACGAGACGATCAAGGGGCGGCCTGTCTCGATGCATGCCATGCGCGGCATCTCCGCCCATTCGAACGGTTTTCACACCTGCCGCGCCATCCATCTCTTGCAGGTGCTGCTCGGGACCGTGGATGTTCCCGGCGGCTTCCGCTTCAAGCCGCCCTACCCGAGATCGGCGCCGCCAGGCCCAAAGCCTTCAGGCAAGACCGTCAAGCCGATGACGCCGCTCGACGGCATGCCGCTCGGCTTCGTCTGCGGGCCGGACGACCTTTTGGTCGACGAGGCCGGTACGCCCGTTCGCATCGACAAGGCCTATTCCTGGGATGCGCCGTTGGCGGCACATGGCCTCATGCACACCGTCATCCGCAATGCGTGGGCCGGCGACCCGTACCCGATCGACACGTTGATGATGTACATGTCGAACATGGCTTGGAATTCCTCGATGAACACCGTCGAGACCATGGCGATGCTGACCGACAGGGACGAAGCGGGCGATTACAGGATCCCCTTCATCATCTATTCCGACGCCTACTGTTCCGAGACGGTGCCGTTCGCCGATCTCGTGCTGCCGGACACAACCTATCTCGAACGCCATGATTGCATCAGCCTGCTCGACCGGCCGATCAGCCATGCCGACGGACCAGGGGACGCTATCCGCCATCCCGTCGTCGAGCCGGATCGCGATGTCAGGCCATTCCAGTCGGTGCTGATCGAACTCGGCGCGCGGCTTGGCCTGCCGTGCTTCGTCAATGACGATGGCTCGGCCAGATACCGCGACTATGCCGATTACATCGTCAACCATGAGCGGACGCCCGGCATCGGCCCGCTTGCCGGCTGGCGTGGCAAGGATGGGAGTGCGATCGGCAAGGGCGAGGCCAATCCGGACCAATTGCAGCGCTACATCGACAATGGCGGCTTCTGGCACCACGATTTCGCTGAAGACCAGCGCTACTACAAGATGGCCAACCGCTCCTATCTCGACTTCGCGGTGCAGATGGGCTTCATCCCCAAGGCGGAGCCGGTCGTCTTCCAGCTCTATTGCGAGCCTCTGCAGCGCTTCAGACTGGCCACACGGGGCCATGGCCGCGTGATGCCGCCAGAGGGCGACCGCCAGCGCATCGAGACCTATATGGACCCGCTGCCGTTCTGGTACATGCCGTTCGAGGAAGCGGTCGTCGATTTGCAAGACTATCCGCTGCACGCGCTGACGCAGCGGCCGATGCACATGTACCATTCCTGGGGTTCGCAGAACGCGTGGCTGAGGCAGATCACCAGCCAGAACCGGCTGTTCGTGCATCACCGGACCGCCGCTGGTCTCGGCCTCGTCGATGACGACTGGGTGTGGATCGAAAGCATCAACGGCAAGGTCAAGGGGCAGATCAAGCTGGTCGACGGGGTGAACGAAAGCACGGTCTGGACCTGGAATGCGATCGGCAAGCGGCGCGGCAGCTGGGGGCTGAAGGACGATGCCGCCGAATCCAACCGCGGCTTCCTGCTCAACCACATCATCGGCGACCAGACCTCGGCCGACGCCAGCGGCAAGCGCTATTCGAACTCCGATCCGGTGACCGGCCAGGCGGCATGGTTCGACCTGCGCGTGCGCATCGTCAAATGCGCGGCCGAAGAAGCCGGCTTCACCGAGCCGCAATTCGAGCGTTTCCAGAAACCGCCGGGTTTCGAACCCTCGCCCGACAAACTGACCTTCGGCGCTGAATTCCGCCGGGCAAGAGAGGCGGCAAAATGACCTGTCTGCCAAGTCAAAGCGGCAAGAAGCTCGGCCTCGTCATCGATCTCGACACCTGCGTCGGCTGCCAGGCCTGCGTCACCGCCTGCAAGGAATGGAACACAGGCGGCCACATGGCGCCGCTGACCGACATCGACCCCTATGGCGGCCATGTCGACGGCGTATGGTTCAACCGCGTCCACAGCTACGAACACACCACCGAGATGGGTGGGCGGACCGTGAACTTCCCACGCTCCTGCCTGCATTGCGAGACGCCGGCCTGCGTCACGGTCTGCCCGACCGGCGCCTCCTACAAGCGGGCCTCGGACGGCATCGTGCTGATCGACGAGGACAAGTGCATCGGCTGCAAATTGTGCAGTTGGGCCTGCCCTTATGGGGCGCGCGAATTCGACACCGACGTCGGCGTGATGAAGAAGTGCACGCTGTGCGTCGACCGCATCTACAATGACAATCTGGCCGAGGAAGACCGCGTCCCGGCCTGCGTCGCCGCTTGCCCGACCAGCGCCCGGCATTTCGGCGATCTCGGCGATCCCGCGTCGGCCGTCTCGCAGTTGGTGGCGGAGCGTGAAGGCGTCGACCTGATGCCGGAACTCGGCTATCACCCGACCAACAAATATTTGCCGCCGCGCGCCCACACCAAGCGCCCCGCATCGGTGGCCGCGCCGGCACTCGAACCGGTGCGGGCCGAAGGCGGCTTCCTCGGCTGGGTCGACCGCATGCTTTCGAACTGACATCCATGCATCCAGCCTTCTCCGTCGTCTTCTTCACCACCGCCACGGGCGCCGGCTACGGGTTGCTGGCGCTGCTTGGGGTGCTCGGAGGTCTCCAGATCATCCCACCCGATTTCTGGCTTGGCCTCATCGGCATTGGCCTTGCGCTTGGCCTGATCATGGCCGGGCTGTTGTCCTCGACAGGTCATCTCGGCAGACCCGAACGCGCCTGGCGGGCGTTCTCGCAATGGCGCAGTTCATGGCTGTCGCGCGAAGGCGTTGCCTCTGTCATCACTTTCGTTCCGGCAGGCCTTTTCGGCATCGGCTGGGTGTTTTTCGGCCGCAGCGGCGGCTGGGTGACTGTGGCCGGATTGCTGGCAGCCTGTGGCGCGGTCGTCACCGTCTGCACCACAGGCATGATCTATGCGTCGCTGAAGCCGATCGCCCAGTGGCACAGCCGCTTCACGCTGCCCCGTTACCTCTTTTTTTCGGCGATGACCGGCAGTGTGCTGTTGAACGCGCTGCTTCAGGGATTTGCTCTCGGCTCGAAAAAGCTTCTGGCAACTTCCGCCCTGCTGACCTTGCTCGGCTGGGGCTGGAAGCTGGCGACCTGGCGCTACAACGACCGGCTGGAAATCCCGACCAATGCCAACACCGCGACCGGGCTGGCCGGCGGCACGGTACGATCGCTGGAATGGCCGCATACCGAAGAGAATTATCTGCTCAAGGAAATGGGGTTCCGCATCGCGCGCAAGCACAGCGCCCGCCTGCGCCAGATCACGCAGGTTCTGGCCTTCGCCCTGCCCATCCTGTTGCTGGCCGCCGCATTTGCCTTGCCGTGGCCCTTCGCGGCGCTGCTGTCGGTCCTTGCCGCCATTGCTCAGTTCGCCGGCATGCTTGTCGAAAGATGGCTGTTTTTCGCCGAGGCGAAGCACACGGTAACGCTCTATTACGGGCGGTAGGGACTCTTGGCGAAAGGGCGGCTTCAGCCGGGCCGCAGCATCGAGCGGGAGATCGCAAAAATGCGGTCAGTGCCGAGCATGTAAGCCATCAGCGTGTCCAGCCGGAACAGCCCGGCATAGGCGCGGTCGAGCACGTTGAGCGAGCCGGTATAGGCGCCGAAGGCCGGCATGATCATGCGGCCGCCATCGCCGGCAAAGCAGCGCCGCCGCACCGAACGGCCGCGCTGCACGATGCGCGCGCACGGGTGCAGATGGCCCGCTACTTCGCCTTCGACACGCTCCTTCGACGGCTCATGCCGGAACAGCAGCGAACCTATGGCAAGCTCACGCACCGTCTCGCCGGGCAGGTCGGCAGGCGCTTCCGGATCGTGATTGCCGGCAACCCAGAACCAGTCGCGGCCTGATATCAGCGCTTCCAGCCGTTCGCGGAAGCTCGCATGCATGCGCTCGGCGCCGCCGCCATCGTGGAAGCTGTCGCCCAGGCTGATGACGATGGATGGCTGGTAGTCGGCGATCACGGCCTGCAGTCTCAGCAAGGTCGCGCCGGTGTCGTAAGGCGGGATCAGCGCGCCGCGCCGCGCCAGCGACGAACCCTTCTCGAGATGCAGGTCGGAAACGGCCAGAAGCCGCAGATCCGGAAAATAAAGCACGCCGCGCCGGTCGCAGACCGCGCGCTCGCCGGCGATGCCGACAAGGTCGGCCTCGGCGATCAGCGACGTGCGCGCCAGCGAAAAATTCATCTCGAAATCAGTCTCATCTTTGGCCCATCGCCTCCTCGACCAAATCGGCGGCTTCCATGAGCAAGGACTCGTTGGCGCCGCCATTCACCGATTCCTTGCCGATCTCCAGCATGATCGGCACGGCCAGCGGCGATATCTGCTCAAGATGCTTATGCATGATTCGACCGCGAACGCGCGAGAGCATCTCGGCAAGTCTGCTGACATCGAGCAGTCCGGCCGACGCATCGGTGCGCGTCGCCTGCAGCAGGATGTGGTCCGGTTCGTGACTGCGCAGCACGTCGTAGATCAGGTCGGCCGAGACGGTCACCTGGCGGCCGCTCTTCTCCTGGCCGGGAAAGCGCTTCTCGATCAGCCCGGCGATCACTGCGCAGGTGCGAAACGTCCGCTTCAGCATCCAGCTGTCGTTCAGCCAGGCCTCGAGGTCGTCGCCCAGCATGTCTTCATCGAACAGGGCGGCCAATGATGGTTTCTTGGCCTTGAACAGGGCCGCCATGTCGTCCAGCGCCCAGACGGCCAGCGAATAGTCGGTGGCGACGAAGCCGAGCGGACGAGCGTTGGCGCGCTCCAGCCGCCGCGTGAGCAGCATGCCGAGCGTCTGGTGCGCTAGCCTGCCCTCGAAGGGATAGGCAACCATGTAGTGGCGGTTGCCGCGCGGAAAGGTCTCGACCAGAAGGTCGCCGCGTTTCGGCAGCACCGACTTTTCCTTCTGCAGCCGCAGCCAGTCGGCGACTTGCTCGGGCAGCGCCTGCCAGCGGTTGCTGTCGGCCAGCATGCCGCGCACCTGATCGGCGAGATAGGTCGATAGCGGAAACTTGCCGCCGGCATACGACGGGACGATGATGTTTGCGCCGGCGCCGTTGGAGACGACGCATTCGTTCTCGCGAATGCCCTCGAAACGCAGCACCTTGCCGGCAAACAGGAAATTGTCGCCGGGCCGCAACGTCTCGGCGAAATATTCCTCGATCTTGCCCAGCACAGGCCCGCCGCGCCCAGCCATGCCACGGCCCTGCCGGACATAGCGGACATTGAGTTCCGGCATTTCGACGATGGTGCCGACATTCAGCCGGTATTGCTGGGCGACACGCGGATGCGAGACGCGCCACAGCCCGCCGACGGTCTTTCGAATGCGGGCATAGCGCTCGTAGTTCTTCAGCGCATAGCCGCCGGTGGCGACGAAATCGACGACACGGTCGAAGGTCTCGCGTGCCAGTCCGGCATAGGGCGCGGCGCCGCGCACTTCTTCGAACAAATGGTCGGCATCGAAGGGCGCGCCGCAGGCGACGCCCAGCACATGCTGCGACAGCACGTCGAGCGCGCCATTGATCAGCGGCGGCGTGTCCTGCGCGCCGAGATAGTTGGCGTCGAGTGCGGCACGGCATTCCAGCACCTCGAAACGGTTGGCCGGAATAAGGATCGCCTTGGACGGTTCGTCCATGCGGTGGTTGGCGCGGCCGATGCGCTGCGCCAGGCGGCTGGCACCCTTCGGCGCGCCGACATGCACGACCAGATCGACATCGCCCCAGTCGATGCCCAGATCGAGCGTCGACGTCGCGACGATGGCGCGCAGCGCATTCTCGCCCATCGCCTTCTCGACCCGCCGGCGCTGGCCGACATCGAGCGAACCGTGGTGCAAGGCAATCGGCAGCGAGTCCTCATTGGCCCGCCACAGTTCCTGGAACAGCAATTCGGCCTGGCTGCGGGTGTTGACGAACAGCAGCGTCGTGCGGTGCCGCTTGATCGCCTCATAGATTTCAGGAATGGCATACCGGGCCGAATGGCCGGACCACGGCACGTGCTGCTCGGAGTCGAGAATGGAGATGTCGGGCTTGGCTCCGCCCGCCACGGTGATCAGGCCGGCCATGTCGCCTGGCGGATTCTGGGCGACCAGCCAACGCCGCAATTCGTCGGGCTCGGCAACCGTCGCCGACAAGCCTATCGTCTGCAGGCCAGGCACGTAGCTGCGCAGCCGCGCCAGGCCGAGCGCCAGCAGATGGCCGCGCTTCGACGTCACCAGCGAGTGCAACTCGTCGAGCACGACATAGCGCAGATCCTCGAAGAAGCGTCTGGCGTCTGGCGCCGCGATCAGCAGCGCCAATTGCTCGGGCGTGGTCAGAAGAATGTCGGGCGGCACCAGCTTCTGGCGCTGACGCTTGTGCGCGGGCGTGTCACCCGTACGCGTCTCGATGGTGATAGGCAGGCCGATCTCTTCGACCGGCTTGCCGAGATTGCGCTCGATGTCGACCGCCAGCGCCTTCAGCGGCGAGATGTAGAGGGTATGGATACCGCGATGTGCCTGCCCCGGTTTTCGCCTTGGCCGGTTGGCCAGCTCGGTCAGTGAAGGCAGGAACCCGGCCAACGTCTTGCCTGCCCCGGTCGGGGCAATCAGCAGCACCGATTGCCCGCTCTGGGCCCTTGCCAGCAATTCGATCTGGTGGGCACGCGGCGACCAGCCTTTCTCGCCGAACCACCTGATGAATGGTTCGGGCAGGGCCACAGTGGCATTCTGTTCGGCAAGGCGCGGCTGCTCTGTCACGCGCCAGAGGTAGCGCGAAGGTGGGCGATCGCCAAGAAGAATCGGAACAAAAGGGGATCGAAGCCCCTAAGGCCGCCGAAAACCGGTCGGGCCGCCATAGAGATAGCCGATGCGGGCGATCGCCTCCTTCAGCCCTTCGCGCGACACCAGCATGGTGTGGCCATTGGCATGGATCATAGTATCGGCGTCGGTCATGATGGCGACATGGCCTTTCCAGAAGACGAGGTCGCCGCGTCTCAGGCCGCCATAATCCGGATCCGGATCGAGCGGTTCGCCAAGGCTCGCTGCTTGCATGTCGGAATCGCGAAGTACGTCGCTGCCGGCCATGCGCATCGCCAGTTGCACAAGGCCCGAACAGTCGATGCCGAAACCCGAAGCGCCGCCCCACAGATACGGTGTGCCGAGAAACATCTCGGCCACCGCAACATAGTCGGCGGCCGTCTCACCGACAGGCCGCAGATGGCCGGCGATGATCGCCTCGCCGGAGGGCAGGACGGCATAGTGCGTGCCGCGCGTTTCGGCTGCACCCGTCACCGTAACCGTCGATCCCATCGACAATTGTCCTGTGATCGGAAACCGCAGATCCGCCCCGGGGTAGAGGAAGGTGCGCGGCACCGACACGATATGGGTCGCCGCATGGTCCCGCCCGCCAAGCATGGTATCGGCGACATAACCTACATAGCCATCGCGCTCGGCCTGGATCCAGGCCCAGCCTTCGGCGACCTCGAAGACGAGGACATCATCGCCAAACAGGGCTTGCGTGTTGACGCCGGCATCCGGCCGCGGCGCCTTGCGGACATCGGCCACCGAGGCGGTGATCCGCGCCGGCCGGCCGGCGACGAAGCGGTCGGCGGCGACCTCGCCCTTCAGCCGTGCATCGGCAAGGTCGGAACGGAAAGCGTGAAGGCGGGCATCCCTGGCAGTCAAATCAGCAACTCTGCTTTGTTTTGTTGACGCATGATCTTGTCCGAAAAACCGGTTCCGCTTTTGCCTGCGCTGACCTGCGGTTCGGGATCGTGCTTTAGATGGGCAACTCGTGGGCCTTGGCAATGATACCATCGCCGAAGCGCTCGACAAAGAGCGCGCCCTCGACCGTGCGCCTGATCAGAACGTTGCGCTTGTCGAGTTCGTCGCGATGGCGCGACACCAGCTTCAACGCGCCCATCGTGTCGAGCGCACGGGTGATCACCGGCTTGGTGACATTGAGGCGGGCGGCGAGCCCGCGCACCGTGTGGGGCGGCGGATCGAGATAGACGGTGAACAGGATCGCCGTCTGGCGCATGGTCAGGTCGGGCGCGTCGTCGCGTACCTGCGACAGCATCACTTGCTGCCACAGTCGCAAGGCCTGGCTGGGGCGCATGGCAATCGACATCCGAGCAGCATGACGGCAAATTGTTTCGGTTCCGTTTCAGTTTCTGCAATTTGTCGGCTCTGCTTGTCGCTATCAGCCAAAGCGTTTTGAGATGATCCGCTCCAGCGCGCGAATGCCTTGCGCCTCACCGCCAGCGGGGCCATGCGGACGGTCGGCGGGGTTCCAGGCGAAGATGTCGAAATGCACCCAGCCCGCGGTCTTTTCGACAAAGCGCTTCAGGAAGAGTGCCGCCGTGATCGAGCCGGCGAAACCGTCGGTGGTGACGTTGTTGATGTCGGCGATCTTCGACGACAGTTTTGCATCGTAAGGCCGCCACAACGGCATGCGCCACAACGGATCCTCGGCCGCGACGGAAGCCGCCGCCAGATCGGACGCCAGCGCTTCGTCGCTGGTGTAAAAGGGCGGCAAGTCGGGACCGAGCGCGACACGGGCTGCCCCGGTCAGCGTCGCCATATCGACCAGAAGCTGCGGTTCCTCTTCGTCGGCCAGGGCCAGCGCATCGGCCAGCACCAGCCGCCCCTCGGCGTCCGTGTTGCCGATCTCGACGGTGATGCCCTTGCGGCTCGTCAGCACGTCGCCGGGCCGGAAGGCGTTGCCGGCGATCGAATTCTCGACCGCGGGAATGAGCACGCGCAAACGCACATTCAGCCCGCCGGCCATGATCATCGATGCGAGACCAAGCACATTGGCCGCGCCGCCCATGTCCTTCTTCATCAAAAGCATGCCGGACGACGGCTTGATGTCGAGACCGCCCGTGTCGAAACAGACGCCCTTGCCGACCAGCGTCACCTTCGGCGCGCCTTGCTGCCCCCATCTCATGTCGATCAGGCGCGGCGCGCCGGTCGACGCGCGACCGACGGCATGGATGATCGGGAAATTACGGTCGAGGAGATCGTCACCCTTCACAACCGAGATTTCGGCATCGTGGGCTACGGCCAGGCTCCGCACCGCCTTCTCCAATTCTTCCGGACCCATGTCGCTGGTCGGCGTGTTGACCAGATCGCGTGTCAGGAAAACGCCATCGGCAATGCGGCGAACGCGCCCGGCATCGACGCCGGCCGGCAAGTCGAAGCGCAGCGCCTTGGCGGGTTTCTTGCCATAGCGGGTAAAGACATAGCCGCCGAGCACCAGCGCGATTGCCGCCAGTTCCGGCTCGGTCGGCGCGGAGGCGAAATGCCAGTCGCCTTCCGGCAAGGCTTTCGACAACGCGCCAAGAGCAAGCGCGCCCTCGCCATCGCCGATACCGAACAAGGCGCCGCCGAGGGCTCCCTTTTCGCCGGGCACGACCAGCGTCCTGCCTGACTCGCCGGAAAAGCCGTTTGCCCTGGCCCAGGCGACCGCGGCAGGCGCAAGACCGGCTGCGTCCAGCCCATCCCTGGCGACCAGATGGACCGGCAGCGCGAACGGCAGTTTCTTTTCGACGAGTTCGACAGGCATTCGATGTTCTCCGTGCGGCGCGCTTGAGTCGCCATTCTTAACCGTCCGTTAGGGTTAACAGAATATTTCTTCGGGAGGGAAGATGGCCACGCAATGGCCGCGTATGAATGGAGGCCCGGTGCCGATGCCGACCAACCGCACGATCAATGCCACGGGAAAACGGTTCATCACCACGGCCCTCGTGCTGGCGCTCGCGGCCGGTGTCGCCGGTTGCGCAACCGACAAGTTCACCACCGGTTCGATCGGACGCAACAGCGGCAAACCGCTGGAGGCCATGTCGGGCGGGGAACTGCACACTGCAACGGCGGCACTTGGCCAATCCTACGCCAGGAACCCCGCCGACAAGCGCATCGCCACCAATTATGCGGCGGCGCTGCAGATGGATGGCGACGCAGACCAGTCGCTCGCCGTGATGCGCAAGCTGGCGATCGCCCTGCCGAAGGATCGCGACGTGCTCGCCTCCTATGGCAAGGCGCTGGCTGCCAATGGCCAGTTCGAGGCCGCTCTGGACGCCGTGCGCCGCGCCCAGACACCGGAATATCCCGACTGGAGGCTGGTGTCGGCCGAAGCGGCCATTCTCGACCAGATCGGCCAGAAGGACGACGCGCGCCAGCTTTATCGCAAGGCTCTCGAACTGAAGCCGAACGAGCCTTCGGTGCTCTCCAATCTCGGCATGTCCTATGTGCTGGAAGGTGACCTGCGCACCGCCGAAACCTATATGCGTTCCGCCGCGCAACAGCCGAACGCAGACAGCCGGGTGCGCCAGAACCTGGCGCTGGTCGTCGGCCTGCAGGGCCGTTTCGACGAAGCCGAGAAGATCGCCTCGCAGGAACTCTCGCCCGAACAGGCACAGGCAAACGTCGCCTATCTGCGCCAGATGCTGGCCCAGCAGAATGCCTGGAGCCAGCTCAAGGACCAGGACAAGCCAAAGTCCGCGACCAACTAGAGCGTCTCTCCGAACGTGCTTTAAGTCTTTGTTTCATGCATGTCGTTGACCAAAACCGCTGCGTTTTTGTGCGACATGCAATAGACGACAATCTGCGACAGCCTTGAAATGACGAAGCCGCGCTGTGTTCAGCGCGGCTTCGTCATTTTTCGAGCGGGACGACCCTCACCTCTATTGCGCGGTCGATGATGGTGCCGAACGATCGCCGAAGATGCCGCGCTGGCTGACCTGAATGCCGGCGGGACCCAGGATGATGGCGAAAAGCACCGGCAGGAAGAACAGGATCATCGGCACGGTGAGCTTCGGCGGCAAGGCCGCCGCCTTCTTCTCCGCCGCGTTCATGCGCATGTCGCGGCTTTCGGCGGCCAGCACGCGCAGTGCATGCGCCACCGGCGTGCCGTAACGTTCGGCCTGGACGAGTGCCTGCGACACCGACTTGACCGATTCCAGGCCGGTGCGGCTTGCCAGGTTCTCGTAGGCCTGCCTGCGCTCCTGCAGATAGGAAAGCTCGGCGTTGGTGAGGATGAATTCTTCCGCCAGCGCCACCGATTGCGCGCCGATCTCGTCGGCGACCTTGCGCAGGGCCGCTTCCACCGACATGCCCGATTCGACGCAGATCAGCATCAGATCGAGCGCATCCGGCCACGCCATCTGGATCGACTGCTTGCGCTTGGTAGCGCGGTTGTTGACGTAGACGACCGGAGCGTAGAAGCCGCCATACGCAACGAGGATGCAGACGAACACCCTGATGACCAATGGCTTGTCGGGCAATCCTCCGAGTACGAAGGTGTAGATTGCGCCCAGCGCGAAGCCGACAAAAGGAAGCACGAGACGGAAGAAAAGAAACCGCGTCAGCGGGTTCTGTCCGCGAAAGCCGGCGACCTTGAGTTTCTGCAATGTGCCCTCATCGGCGAGCGCGCGCCTCAGATCCAGCCGGTCGACAATGTTGCGCATACCAACCGACTGTTCCTCGCGCAGGCCCTTGCGACGGCGATCCGCTTCGACGGCAAGCCGGGCGCGCTGCTTGGCACGCAGTTCGTCGCGTTCCAGCGCGACGGTTTTCATGCGTGACTTGAGCTGGTTTCCGCCAAACGCCGGCAGCAAGGTGAAAACGGTCGCAAACACCGCTATGGCGACCAGCATCGCGATCAGGAAGCTCGGATCGGTCAGGGATTTGATGACTTGGTCGGTCATGCCAGCATCCTAGACTTCGAAGTTCATCATCTTGCGCATCACAAAGATGCCGATCGACATCCAGACCGCCGAGCACCCAAGGATCAGGTGTCCAACGTTGGTGACGAACAGCGGCATCAGGTAGTTCGGGCTCGACAGGTAGACGAGAAACGCAACGATGAAAGGCAGCGCACCGATGATGGCGGCGGACGCTTTCGCTTCCATCGACAGTGCCTGGACCTTGGCTTTCATCTTCTTGCGATCGCGAAGCACGCGCGAAAGATTGCCCAGCGCCTCGGATAGGTTGCCGCCAGCCTGCGATTGAATCTGGATGACGATGCCAAAGAAGCTCGCCTCCGTGCAAGGCATGGTTTCGGGCATGCGCAAGGTCGCATCGGGGATCGACAGGCCCATCTGCTGGGAATCGACGATACGACGAAATTCGGTCTTCACCGGTTCGGGAGATTCGTTGGCTATGAGGCGCACGGCGTCGTTCAGCGGCAGGCCGGACTTGACTGCACGCACGATGATATCGAGCGCGTTTGGAAATTCGTTGAGGAATGCCTTGACGCGGCGGGCGCGACGAAACGAGACGAACCAGCGCGGCAGGCCGAATGCGCCGGCCAGCAGCACGCCCGGCAGAACGAGCCGCGGCGCTCCGGCCACAAAGGCAACCATCGTCAAAGCGAGGCCGCATATGGCGGAGTATATATAGAAGCGCTCGACGGTGGTCTTCAGGCCAGCCTGACGGAGTTGGGCTTTCAGCGGTGGTTTCTTGACCCTGCTGTCGTTGGTTTTCTGCTTTGCGTCGAGCTCGTTCAGCGAATCCTGAACCGACTTGCGCCGCTTGACGGCTTCCGCCGCGCGGTCACGCGAGGCCTTGACGACGGAGCGATCAGTCTCGGCGGACTTGATCGTTTCAAGCCGCTTGCCGACCTGTTTCTCGTTGCTGATCCGGGTGAACAGGAATGCATAGGCGACCGCGCCGGCGCTAAAGCCGGCGAGCACGACAAACGCCAGTACTGTGCCGTCAATTCCAAACATTGGCCAGAACCCTCACGCCGTCAGTCAGCGCGTTTCTCCATCGCTTCGAGCGCAGTGGCGAGGCGCTGCTCCTCGCCATAGTAGCGAGCCCGGTCCCAGAAATGCGGACGACCGATGCCGGTCGATACATGCTCTCCCAGCAGCCTGCCATTGGCGTCCTCGCCCTTGATGTTATAGAGGACGATATCCTGCGTGATGATGACGTCGCCCTCCATGCCGATCACCTCGGTGATGTGGGTGATGCGACGCGATCCATCGCGCAGGCGCGCCGCCTGGATGATCACGTCGATGGAGCCGACGACGATTTCGCGCACGGTTTTCTGAGGCAGCGAATAACCGCCCATCGCGATCATGGATTCGATACGGTTCAGGCACTCGCGCGGGCTGTTCGAGTGGATCGTTCCCATCGAACCGTCATGGCCGGTGTTCATCGCCTGCAGAAGGTCGAACACCTCGGGTCCGCGCACTTCGCCGACGATGATGCGCTCGGGACGCATGCGCAGGCAGTTCTTGACCAGGTCACGCATCGTTACCTCACCCTCGCCCTCCAGATTGGGCGGGCGGGTTTCGAGGCGCACGACATGCGGCTGCTGCAATTGCAGCTCGGCCGAGTCCTCGCAGGTGATGACGCGCTCCTCGCGGTCGATATAGTTGGTCAGGCAGTTGAGCAGAGTCGTCTTGCCCGAGCCGGTACCGCCCGAGATGACGATGTTGCAGCGAACACGACTGATGATCTTGAGAACTTCGGCTCCCTGCGGTGAGATGGCGCCGAACCTGACCAGCTGATCCAGGGTCAGCTTGTCCTTCTTGAATTTGCGGATGGTGAGCGTGGCACCGTCGATGGAGAGCGGCGGCGCGATGACGTTGACGCGTGAGCCGTCGGGAAGACGCGCGTCGCAGATCGGGCTGGATTCGTCGACACGGCGGCCAACCTGGCTGACGATGCGCTGGCAGATGTTGAGGAGCTGCTGGTTGTCGCGAAAGCGGATGCCGGTCTGTTCGACCTTGCCGTTGACTTCGATGTAGACGTTCTTGGAGCCGTTGACCATGATGTCGGCGATGTCATCGCGCGCCAGCAACGGCTCGAGTGGCCCATAGCCGAGCACATCGTTGCAGATGTCCTCGAGAAGTTCCTCCTGCTCAGCGATCGTCATCGCGAAATTCTTGATCGCGATGATGTCGTTGACGATGTCGCGAATTTCTTCGCGTGCGCTTTCGGGATCAAGCTTGGAGAGCTGCGACAGATCGATGGTGTCGATGAGCGCGGAGAAAACCTGGCTCTTGGTGTCGTAATAGGATTCGCTCTTTTCGCGTTGGACCCGCTTCAGGTCCGGTGCCGATGACGGCGCATCGATTGTGCGGCGCGCCGGCGACGCGACAGGTGCGCTTGGCGGAGGCGCAGCGGGGCGGGCAAGCACCGCCGTATCCGCAGAACTTACGGCCGCCGGCGCAACCGGGGTCGGTGCCGGCTGGCGAAATTCCGGCGTGAACCGGTTTCCGTCGTCGCTGCCTCTTTTACCAAACATGATCTGCTACCGATTCCACCGCTGAAACGTCATTTCTTGTTGCGCGAGAGCCTGCCAAGCAGATTGCCAAGCCCTGCCTTCTTCTTCGTCTTGATTTCACTGCGCCCAGTCAGCACGTGCGCGATTTCGTTGATCATCGCGACAACCGAGTTCTTGGCATCCATTTCGCCAAGCATGCGCCCGTTGTTGGCGGCATTGCCGAACAGCAACGGATCAAAGCCAATGACCGACATCGGCGACAGGCCGAGGGGCTCGGCGAAATCGGACGGTGAAATCTCTGGGCGCTTGGGAACGCCGGCCTGGTTGATGATCAGCTTCGGCGGCGGGTCGTTGGGACGAAGCCGCTTCAACATGTCGACCATGTTCTTGGTGTTGCGCAGATTGGCCAGTTCCGGCGTTGCCGTGATGACGATCTCGTCGGCCTTGATCAGCGTGTTCTTGGTCCAGCCCGTCCAGGCATGGGGAATATCGAGCACCAGCAGCGGCACGCTGCGCTGGGCGGTGTCGATGAGCTGCGCGAAGGCATCGGGATCGAAATCATAGACCCGTTCGAGCGTCGAAGGGGCTGCCAGCAGCGACAGGTGTTCGGCGCACTGGGTCAGCAGACGGTCGAGATAGACTTCATCGATGCGCTCCGGCGAAAACACCGCCTCGGCGATGCCTTGCGCCGGATCCCGGTCGAAATTGATGTTGGCCGTACCGAAAGCGAGGTCGAGATCGGCGACGACCACCTCGGATTTGAACAGGGTGGACATCGCCCAGGCCACATTGTGGGCAATCGTGGAGGAACCGACGCCGCCCTTGGCGCCGACAAAGGCGATCGAGCGGCCGAGCGGCTCGGCTTCCGGATCAATGAAAATCGACGACACCACGCTGACGATGTCAGCCATCGACACAGGTGCGATCACATATTCGGAAATGCCGGAGCGGATGAGCTCGCGATAGAGACCGACATCATTGTAATGACCGATCACCACCACCTTCGAGGTCGGATCGCAATATTCCGAGAGCTGGGCGAGTTGCTCCAGCAATTGCTTCGGCTCGCTGCGCGATTCCAGCAGGATCAGGTTGGGCGTTGGCGCCGACTGGTAGAATTCGATGGCGGTGGGGACGCCGCCCATATGGACCTTGAGATGCGCCTTCGTCATACGGCGGTCCTCGCCGGCGCGCTCGACCGGATTGGCAACGCCCTCGGTCTCGCAGAATGCCTGGATCGAGATGCGCGGGATCGGCCGCAATGCCTGCATCGCGGCGATGTCTTGCTGCGAAGTATCGCTGCCATCCACCGGGGCGTCGTAGGCAAGGTTGCTCATGATCATACTCTTTCGCGTGGCCTGTTCTGTCCGAGACGGCGGCTCAGTAATCTACTTCCGAATTGCCAAGGAAATCGCCCGAGATGCCTCTTTGACGGTAGACATCGATCACCGCGCCGCGATTTTCAGCATCGATGTCGGTAGATTTGCGCGGGCCGAGCAGATCGGCCGGGTTGGCCATCTGCGCGGCGAGATTGTTCTGATAGGAGCAGCCGAAGTCGGCATAATGCTTGTTTTCCGAGGTCTCGACCAGGTCAGCTGGCCAGCGTCCGCATTTGTCTGTCTGGGCTCTCACCGAGACAAAGGAGACGCGAACCGGCGAGGAGATCTCGCTCGAGGCGGCCTGATAAGAGGTGACGACGACCCGGTTGCGCTTGACACCGGCGGCGACCGCGAGCCGTGCGAAATCGCGAGCGGCCGCCGTCGCGGCGACCTCGTTGGCCGACCCGCTCGGGACCTGGATCGTCAGCGTCGGGGCGGCACTCTTGTCATAGCTGTCGAGGAAGCCCAGAAGCGTGTCGCGCTGCGATCCGGTCATGCCGCGATCGCCGGCGCCGACAGGCAGGTCGATCTTCTGGTTCTTCTCCGCGATAACGATCGGATGATTGGTGCGATAATCATCCGGAATCGCACCGACAGTGACGCTGTCGCGATTGGCGCAGCCGGACAGCAGCGCCGCTACCGCAATTGCCAGGACCGGAACGGCTCGCCCGCAAATCCGCGAACGGCCAAAGCGCATCGTCGTGGCGATGGTGCTTGCCTTCAATGCTGACTGAGACATATCCGCTCCCGCCTATTTGTAGATGAAGCCGACAACGCCATGGTAACGGCCGTTGGGCTTGTCAGTCTGCATGGTGCCGTAGACGCGATTGACCCTGCCAAGGAACATGGCGGCGCCATCGCTGGCAGCGTTGAAATTGTCGTCCGGCTTGGCAAGGTCGTTGCGTGCCACGGGCCGTGCGAGATACGGCGTGATGATGATCACCAGCTCTGTTTCGTTGCGCACGAAATCCCTGCTGCGGAAGAGCGCACCGAGGACCGGGATCTTTGTCAGCCCTGGCAACCCGTTGACGGCTTGCCTGACATCGTCGCGAACCAGGCCGGCGATCATCATGGAGCCGCCCGAGGGCAGTTCAACGGTCGTATCGGCAAGGCGCTTGCGCAGTGACAGGGCATTCATGCCGGGGCTGGTCACGCCACTGGAAAACGAAACCGACCCTTCCGTTGTCGGCTCGGAAACCGAGGTTCTGACTTTCAGGCTTATGCGGCCGGGAGACAACACCACCGGCTGGAATTCCAGACCGATGCCGTACTCGATCTTGTCGACGCTGTAGGTCTTCAGGCCGGTCTGGTTGTCGGTCGATACATTCTGGGAGACGCCGCTCACCATGTTGTATTCACCACCGACCTTGAAGGTCGCCTTCTCGCCGGACACGGCGGTCAAGGTCGGCTCAGCCAGTGTCTTCATGACGCCGGACTGCTCCATGGCGTTGATATAGGCCTGCAGCCCCGAGGCGCCGATGTTGAAGCCCGAATTCGACAGCTGCTTGCCGAGGCCGGTGAAATTGTCGCTGACCGCGCCGTAGCTGATGCCGTTGCTGCCGCCACTGCCGACCATGTTGACGCCGAGCTGCTTCATCACCGAGCGGCTGACTTCGGCGACCGTCACCTTCAGCGTGACCTGATCGTCGCCGATGATCTGAAGCAGGTTGACGATCTTGCTGGTGCGGCGTTCCTGGTCCGGATTGTCGATCTGGACACCGTTCTGGGCCGAACCGCCGGCCGCGGTCTGCGAATATTGTCCCGTGGTCGCTTCACCGCCCGACACGAAGATCGTCGCCAGGTCAACGGCGCGTTTTGCGTCCAGCGGCGTGTCGACCGTCCCTGTCAGGACGACGTTGTCATTCAGCAGTTCCACCTTGATTGCCGACGTTGGAATGAAGCGCTTGATATAGTCTTCAAGGCCGGCAACGTCGCGTTCGACAGCCAGATCCAGGCTGACGATCTGCTCGCCATTCGGACCGAAGACAAAGATGTTCGTCTCGCCGACCGCCTTGCCGAACAGATAGATACGCCTTGCGGTGCGGGTCACCGCATCGGCAACCGCCGGGTTGGCGACGAGAATATCGTAGGCATCGCTCGGCAGGTCGATGACCACCGACTTGTTGAGGCCAAGCTTGACGCGCTGGGTTGCCGTCGATGCAGTGACCTGCGCGTTCTTTGCCTCGACAACGCCTTGCAGATTCGTCCCGATGAGCAGCAGGCCGAATGCCGCGGCTACAATTGCCGGCAGTTTACCACTTAGCCTCATTTCCTTGCCCCCACTTCGGAAACTTCGCCCGACTTGATCAGCCTCACCGTTCCCCTGCGGCCATTGCCGGAAACGAGATAGTCGGCCTCGCCCAGGTTCTTTTCCTGTGTGTCCGCGACCGCCCGCAGCGCCAGGGTCAGGCGATCCGCCATCTGCTGGGCAACCGTGATGATCTCAGCCTGACGTGGTGTCAGTTCCAGCGTGGCGGTCTGGCCCACCCTGGTCTTCTTGCCTTCCTCGTCCTCCTGAATGGTCTGGTCGATTGCCAGGACGCGGATGTTCTTGAGGATGGTTTCAGTGTTGAAATTGGTGGCGCCGCCGCCGCCGCTGGCATCGCCCCTGCGGGTCATGATGACATCGACGAAGTCGTTCGGAAGAATGAAGCCGCCGGCCGATGTGTCGGCCGAGATGGCGGTGGCGACCGCCCGCATGCCGGAAGGCAGGATCGACGACATAAAGCTCTGCCCCTCGCCGATCAGCTTGGAACGCCGCAGGGGCTCTCCGGCGTACATCGCCACGCGGGCAACGGAACCCTTCAGCTTTTCCAGCGCCTCTGGCTCGGCGGTGCGGGTGATGAAATTCGCGTTGATGCCGTCGGCTGGCCAGGATTGCCAGGCGATGTTTTTCTCAAGCGGACTGCCCATCGGAACGTCGCCCGAAAGCACTAGCACATCCTGCAGCGACACCGCCGGCGCCTGGGGCCCGGAATCGACGACGATCTGGGGCGGCGGTGCCACCATGTTCTTCGCGACATAACCGGCACCACCCGCCGCGGCCACCGCCACGCTCAGAATTATCAATCGCGATGCTGGCATCTGTCCGAACCCTTGCCCTGGCAAACCACGTAGCCAAGCCGGACTTTGCAGCGGCAATCGTCAAAACAAGGTTAATGTAATGCTTACGATCGTGATTAATTTAACGTTTACATAAATTAGCTGGAATGTGGCCTGACCGGCCAAAACGGGCCGTCCCGGCGTTGTTGAAAGCCGGCTGCGGCAATGCTGGTGGATAACCGAAATCGGATCGTGTTCAGGTCGCCAGCCTGGTCAGCGCCCACACCATCAAGGGCGAATCCGGATAGGTCAGCAACCCGCCAAGGCCAAGCGCGATCCCGTAGGGAACCCCATTTGACTCTTCGGCGAAATGGCGCAGAAACGGATTTTGGCCGGTAACGGCCGCAAGCAGCGATTTCCGGTAAAGGAGGATGGCGAGCGTCAGCAGGCCGCCGATGATTGTCGAGACCACAAGATATTCGACGAGATGTATATTGAGACCCATCCACATCGCGGAGGCGGCCAGCAGCTTGGCGTCGCCACCACCCATGCCACCCATTGCAAACAGGCCGAACGTCACGGCCAGGACCAGGGCGCCAGTGGCGATATGTCCGCCATAGGCTGCCCATTCCATACCCGTCAGCGGCGCAACCAGCGCGAAAACAACAACAAGCAGCACCGGCACGCGATTGGCGATCGTCATCGACAGCATGTCGGAGATCGCGGCAAACAGCATGCAGAACGGAAACACGACGAAGATCAGGGCTTCAAGCATCGGCGCTATGCCTATTGTCCGATTTCACAGGGCTCAATCTAGCCATGTTCGATTAACGATTGGTGAGGCCCGGAACGAAAAGGCGACTGGTATTGGCAGCGGAATAGAGAAGGGCCGCCACGCGGCAGCCCTTCTCCAAAACGTGATCCGAGCGCTCAGCGCCCAGCGCTCAGCTATGCGGCATATTAGCTGCCGCTGCTGTTCAGGGTGTTTCCGATAGCCAGGAACTTGGTGTTGAGTGCATTGCCGAGCGCGCCAGCGCCAGTGATGATGGCGAGCGCGATGAGAGCGGCGATCAGACCATATTCGATAGCGGTCGCGCCGGATTCATCCTTCACAAAACGTGCGATGAGATTAGACATTCGAGAGCTCCTACTCCACGTGTTACAGCACTTCCGTCAACTTCTGCCTTGGTTGATCGGATACTGGCAATCTAGGGAGAAGCTCTTTCGATCGGCTTAATAAACAGCCTTACCGATTCCTTTCCCGGTTCGAATATATTGCGTGGTTAACCCAGCACTAAATGCCGGCCGGCCCCATCCGTTTGCAGGGGTCGATGGTGGGGAGATCGCGCTCCGCAGGCAATCAAGTTGGCACGCCGCACCCTTCGACTAGGGTGTCCGCTTAACCGTTGGTTCACCAATCTCGTTCATGTTCCGTTGATCAGTCTGCTTGCGTGGAGCGCCTCAATGGCCCAGCCGAGATCGTCAATCGTGATTGCTGCGCTTCTTGTCGCCGCAGGCTTCGTGGCGCCCGCCATGGCCGGGGCCGGCATCGAGGTCACGATGAACCAGGCCAAGATCGTCAAACTGTCGCGTCCCGCCGATACGATCGTAGTCGGCAATCCGGCAATCGCCGACGCTTCCGTACAGGACGCCTCGACGATCGTGCTGACCGGCAAGGGTTTCGGCGTTACCAATCTGGTCGTTCTCGATACGGATGGCAGCCCGATCGTCGACGAACAGGTTACCGTCGTGCGGCAGGCCGCCTCGTCGGTGCGTATCTATCGCCGTGCAGAAATACAGACCATGTCCTGCACGCCCTATTGCGAAAGCTCCTATAAGAGTGATGCGGAGAAATCCTCCGAGGCTGAGATGAACGGCACCCGATAGGATGGCGCGGTGGAATGCCGTTCAGGTTATCGGCTGGTTTAGACGCCATCGACGACTTTAACGATCATTCAAACCGGGCCTCAATTGGTTTGCGCTAATACGCCTTCCGAGACCGCATAGAGATCGGCAGGATCAGACATGAGCAAGGAATTCGGTTCCGCAGACGAGCACAAAGCGAGACGCCCAAGATTTTTCGTTCGCTTCCTTCGCGACCGGCGCGGCAGTACGGCTATTGAATTCGGAATCCTTGCAATCCCGTTTGCGCTGCTTGTCTTTGCCATTCTGGAAAGCTGCATCGCATTTGCGGGCCAGGAAGTGTTGTCCAACATCACCGACGATGTCGCGCGCCGCTTGCGGACCGGCCAGTTAAGGGCGGCCGACGTCGCCGGAGACAATTTGAAGAACATGATCTGCGACAAACTGGAGATCATCGTCTCGCAGGATTGTCCCAATCAGCTGGACGTGGATCTTCGCCAATATACGACGTTCGCCGCCGCCGCCGCGGCCGGCTTCAAGATACAGGCTGGCCAGGTCGTCCTGACCAACGGCGGCGCCAACCAGTCCTTTGCTGTTACGGCGGGTGCCGCGGAATCGAAGAACATGCTGCGGGTCTTTTACAAATGGCCGATCATGACCGATCTACTGGCCCAGTCGATGGGCGGCAACAAGACCCTGCATTTCGCGTCGGTAACCTGGCAGAACGAGCCGTTCGACAATTGAGTTCGAGGCGGATGCACGAGCAGTAAAAGAAAAGGGCAATGGGCATGACGCGTGCGGGGGCACATCTCAAGACTTCAGGGATTTGGCGCAAGGCAATTCGATTTGGGTCCGATCGCCGTGGTGTTGCGGCAGTCGAATTCGCCTTGATCATGCCTCTTCTGCTGGCCATGTATTTTATCACCATGGAGGCGTCACAAGCCATCGAGACCAGCAAGAAGGTCAGTCGTCTCGGCAGCATGGTGGCCGATCTCGTCACCCAGCAGACGACAGTCGTCAAGGCGGATATCGACGCCATCATGGCGATCGGCGCCGTCACCCTTCAGCCCTACAACCGCTCGGTCCCGAGCATCACCATCACGGCCATACAGGTCACGACCGACGCAACGCCGCTGGTGCAGGTGGTGTGGTCGCGCAAGCTGGTCAATGGCGTCGCCAGCACTGGCCCCACCACCACCACGGTTCCAGCAAAACTCAAGGTCGCCGGCACCTTCCTCATCCGCGTCGACAGCACTCTTGGCTACAAGCCGGTCATCACCTGGTCGGCGGGCAGCCAACAGAAGCTTGGATTGACCTCGGCTTTCAACGCCCTGACGATGGGCGAATCCTACTATCTGCGTCCGCGTAGAAGCGTGACGATCCCTTGCGGCGACTGCTGAACCGGGACCGCTGAGCCGTTCGCAAAAACTGCTCCAAAGCGTCGCGTTACTGTCCCGGACCACTGCCCGCGACGAAGCGCACGACAGCGCCGGCCATGTCGTAATCCTTTGGCACCACGATAGCGAAGCCACCGGAATGCTTCGATTCCAACAGATCGTAGATGTCTGGCGTCATCGACTTTAGATTGGTGAGGAAGACGGTGAGCCGGCGCTTGGCTTCCGGGTCGAGATCGCTGCGGACGGCGTGGGGACCATATCTCAGCAGGCCCGACTTCCAGATGACTTGAAGCGCGGCTGCCGAAAGCCCCGCCGCTTCGAGCCTCGCCTGGGTGCCCGATGCCTGCGTTTGAGCGCCAGATGCTTCCGGCTGGCCGTCGGCAGCGGCCGTTACCCAGCCGAACAGGCCATCCGCCTTGCCATCGAGCAGCATCGTTTCCGCCGCCGCAGCCGACTCGGCATGGACCAGAAATGGTGCATCTTGCGCAATCCTGCGGCCTTCCGCTGTCAACGCCGCCAATGGCAACAGAGAACCGCCGACACTGTCCGAAGGGGCCATGGCAATGCGATGGCTTTCCATTGCCGCCAGATCAGGCAGCTTGCCGTCGCGCGTCAGCAGAACGGAGCGGATGCCTATCGCGCCGTCAAAATCGACCGGAGCCACAAGCGGCTCGATGCATCCGCAGCGTTGCGACGCCGTCGCGTAGGCGGTCGCGGAATAGATTGCGTATTCGATGCGGGCATTGGCCTGCGCCTCGATCAGCGCGGCATAGTCGCGGGCAATGACAAACTCGACCTTCATACCCAGGGCCTTGGTATAGGCGTCGGTCAACCGTGCCAGCCCCGGAACGGTGTTGCCGGCGCCTGGCTCGGCAACGATGCCGACGCGGAACGTACCGATATCATCGCGCCAGTCGGCATGCGCCGGATTGGACCAGAGCGCACCCTGCACAAGCAAGAGAGCGGCGTATGCCTTCAGGGCAACCCTCATGACAGAACCGCCGCCTGCTTTCCTCGATCCATACCCATGCCCGCCGCATCGTTGCGACATGCCAAAAACCGCCACGCACTATGCATGTCGTTGTCCCAAAACCGCCGCGCACTTTTGGGCGCCATGCATTCTCAGTTATGCATGTCGTTGCCCCAAAACCGCTTCGCACTTTTGGGCAACATGCATCGGACTATCGCGCCTGGTCGTTGCCGATTGGTTTCCGAATTGCCAACGAAGTCGCGGAACCCTATGTCTGGGCGTTCAAACTGGCAACAATTCGATGGCGCGCGCTTTCCTCTTCGTTCTGGACTCCTTCGGCATCGGCGGGGCGGCCGACGCCGACCGCTATGGAGACACCGGCGCCAACACATTCGCGCACATCGCGGAAGCCTGTGCCGAAGGCCGCGCGGATCGCGAAGGGCTGCGCAGCGGACCGCTGTTTGTCCCCTACATGGCCTCGCTCGGGCTTGGCAAGGCTGCCGAAACCGCCACGGGACTGGGCTTCGCCAGCAGCGGCGCGGATCTGCTCACCACGGCCTTCCACGGCGCGGCGCAAGAGGTTTCGAGCGGCAAGGACACGCCGTCGGGCCATTGGGAAATCGCCGGCCTGCCGGTGCGATTCGACTGGGGCTATTTCCCGGATACGGTTCCCGCCTTTCCGGCGGATCTGACCGAGGCGATCATCCGCGAGGGCAAGGTGCCCGGCATTCTCGGCAACTGTCATGCGCCGGGCACCGAAATCATCGAGCGGTTCGGCGAGGAGCACATCCGTACCGGCAAGCCGATCTGCTACACGTCGGTCGACTCGGTCCTGCAAATTGCCGCGCATGAAGCCCATTTCGGCCTCGAGCGGCTTTATGAGTTCTGCAACGTGGTGCGCAGGCTGGTTGACCCGCTGAGGATCGGGCGGGTGATTGCGCGGCCGTTCGTCGGCGAAACCACCGCGACCTTCGAGCGAACCTACAACCGCCATGACTACGCGGTGCCACCGCCGGAACCAACCCTGCTCGACCGGCTGACGGCGCGTGGCAGCCGCGTCATCGCCATCGGCAAGATCGGCGACATCTTCGCCCATCGCGGAATATCGCAAGTGCGCAAGGCGGCGGGCAACATGGCCATGTTCGACGAAGCGCTGGGCGCGATGGATGATGCCGGCGACGGCGACCTCGTCTTCGCCAATTTCGTCGACTTCGACACCGAATTCGGGCATCGCCGCGACGTTGCAGGTTATGCTGGCGCGCTCGAGACCTTCGACCGGCGGCTGCCGGAGGCGTTTGCAAGGCTGCGGCAGGGCGATCTTCTCATCCTGACGGCCGACCATGGCAACGATCCGACCTGGCGCGGTACCGACCATACGCGCGAACGCATTCCGGTGATCGGCACCGGACCGGGTTTCAAGGGCGGTGACATCGGACTGAGAACGACATTCGCCGACATCGGTGAAACCGTGGCCGAGCATCTTGGGCTGGCGGCCGGCCGTTACGGCACGTCTTTCTATGCAGCGATTGGCGGCCATGCCTGAACTGCCCGAGGTCGAAACGGTCCGGCGTGGGCTGCAGCCGGTTCTGGAAGGCGCCACCATCACCCGTGTCGAGGCGCGCCGACCGGATCTGCGCTTTCCATTTCCCGAAAAATTTTCGCAGCGGCTGACCGGCAAGAGGGTCACCGCGCTCGGCCGCCGGGCCAAATATCTGACGATGGACGTTGAAGGCGGTCCGGTGCTGATCTGCCATCTCGGCATGTCGGGCTCATTCCGCATCGAGACGGCGGATGGCAGCGACATGCCTGATATCTTCCACCACGACCGCTCGAAGAGCTCCAACCACGACCACGTCGTCTTCCATGTCGTATCCGCGGGCGGCGCCAGTTCGCGCGTGATCTTCAATGATCCGCGCCGCTTCGGCTTCATGTTGTTTGCCGAAGGCCCGCCGGACGTCCATCCGATGCTGGCCGGGCTCGGCGTTGAGCCAACCGGCAACACATTGGACGGCGCGCTGCTTGCCTCATTGATGAAGGGGCGGAGATCACCGCTCAAGGCAGCGCTTCTCGACCAGAGACTGATCGCCGGGCTCGGCAACATCTATGTCTCGGAGGCGCTGTGGCGCGCCAGCCTGTCGCCGCTGCGCGAGGCGGGCACAATCGCCAAGCCCGGGAAGAAGGCCCAGGCCCAAAGCGAGCGCCTCGCCGAAGCCATTCGCTCGGTGATATCAGATGCGATCGCGGCCGGCGGATCCTCGCTCAGGGACTATATGCAGGCCGATGGCTCGCTGGGCTACTTCCAGCATTCCTTCGCCGTCTACGACCGCGAGGGCGAGCCTTGCTCGAAACCCGGCTGTAGCGGCCACATCGAGCGGATCGTGCAAAGCGGCCGATCGACCTTCTATTGCCGGACGTGTCAGCGGTGAGTTAGATCAATTCCAGGAAACGTGTGAGACGGCTTTCCCGGGAAAGCGGGTAGCGCTTCCCTGGGGAATTGCCTCAAAACAAAGAGATAGAGCGGTTCTGCGTTTCCGTGAAACGATGAACCGCTCCGGACGATGGGCGAGCGAGGAGAAGCAAGTCATGGCCTATGAGACGATCATCACCGAAGCGCGCGGCAAGGTAGGGTTGATCACGCTGAACAGGCCGCAGGCGCTCAACGCGCTGAATTCCCAGATCCTGGCCGAACTGGTGGCAGCCGTGAACGGCTTCGGCGCCGATGCCGGCATCGGCGCCATAGTCATCACCGGTTCCGAAAAGGCCTTCGCCGCCGGCGCCGATATCAAGGAGATGCAGGCAATCTCCTATGTGGATGCGTATCTGCAGGACTTCTTCGTCGGCTGGGAGGAGTTTACGCGGGCGCGGAAGCCGATCATCGCTGCGGTGGCCGGCTATGCGCTGGGCGGCGGCTGCGAGCTGGCGATGATGTGCGACTTCATCATTGCCGCCGACACGGCCAAGTTCGGCCAACCCGAAATCACGCTCGGCGTCATTCCCGGCATGGGCGGGTCGCAACGGCTGACCCGCTTCGTCGGCAAGTCGAAGGCGATGGACATGTGCCTGACCGGGCGGATGATGGATGCAGCCGAAGCCGAGCGTTCGGGCCTGGTGTCGCGGGTCGTGCCTGCCGGCGAGCTCGTCGAGGAGGCGCTGAAGGCGGCTGCCAGGATCGCCGACTTCTCGCTGCCATCGGTGATGATGGCAAAGGAGGCTGTCAACCGCGCCTTTGAGACGACGCTGGCCGAGGGATTGCGGTTCGAGCGCCGACTGTTTCACTCGCTGTTCGCGCTCGAGGACCAGAAGGAAGGCATGGCGGCCTTCGCCGAGAAGCGGAAGCCGAATTTCAACAACCGCTGACGCCAGTCTGATGGCCGCCAAAAAGAAGGCCATGCAGCGTTGACGCGCCGGAAAAGCTGAACTATAAGCCGCACCAACCGAGGCGGCCCCGTGGCTGCCCGTTTGTTTTTTGCGCCCTGCGGCATCCCGCATGCGCCGACCAGATCAGAAGAGAGGCATCATGGCCAATACATCCTCGGCCAAAAAGGCAACGCGCAAGATCGCACGCCGCGCGGCGGTCAACAAGAACCGTCGCTCGCGCGTCCGCACCTATATCCGCCAGGTCGAAGAGGCACTTGCCTCCGGTGACAAGGCTGCCGCACAGGCTGCCTTCAAGATCGCGGAGCCGGAATTGATGCGCGCCGCAACCAAGGGCGTGATCCACAAGAACACGGCGTCCCGCAAGGTGTCGCGACTGGCCCAGCGGGTCAAGGTTCTGTCTGCCTGACATCACGTCCTAGACTGACGTTCTGCGAACCCGGCCGATTGTGCCGGGTTTTTTCGTTTGCCGGCAAGCACTTAAAAAAGGATGGCCGAAAACGGCCTCCGGTGCGGGCTTAGCTGTTCGAAATGCTTTGCCGGCACTGCCATGCCGGTTGATCGCCGGTATCCCTGAAAAGGGTTCTCTCGAAAAAAGTCGGCACTCAGAAATAATCTATAGTTTTCAGATAGTTGCGGATAGTCGTCCACAGCTTGTTCACATCGAGCCGGGGCGATGGGGGACAAGTAGCTGTCAAGCGAATTATTTCATAAAATTTCGTGCCGGGCCGGCTTTTTCATATTCGCCGGAAAAGAGTTTGAATCACAATGGCTTTGTTAAAATGTGCCGTTGCGGCATGCCACTCGAACCCGCCTTCAGTAACCAGATTCCTTAAAAATCGGTTAGTCCCGGCCTTGCCCTATCCACAGCGATTTCGGTAATGTCGATCTATCGAAAGGGAAGGGCTCCGGCCCTTAACCCAGCCAGAAACGGCCAGCTTAAATTGGCGGGATTTGCGACGCGGATCAAGTCCGTGGACGGGTTTGGTTTGTCTTTTTCGATACGGTAGGGGACTGGCGTAACTAGACATGGCAGGTAGTTGGCGCGCCGGCGCACTTTCGCCGGACGGCGCTGTATTGCCCTGACTTACCTGAACGCGGACTGGCTTCCATGGGCCGGCACCGGTTTCCCCCGGATATTGGCGATGTCATCTGCCGGCGGCGGCAGCAAGCATCGTAGCGACGCAGTTGCCGGGACACGGGTGCAGGGGCGCATCCCCGGTGGAACAGGGTACGGAAAGACAAGGAAGAGACCATGCAGAGCGGCATCGAAAGGGAGCTTACGGGCGACCTCCCATTTCCTGGAACTTTGACCGGAGCAAACGACATGGCGGTGTCCAGCGACGCGGAACAGAAGTTCGACCGGGTCAAGACCCAGTTGAAGGCGCGCCTGGGAACTGAAGTCTATTCGAGCTGGTTCGGCCGCATGAAGGTCGCGGAGGCTTCCAAGGGCATTATCCGCATCTCGGTGCCCACCGCCTTTCTGCGCTCATGGATCAACGGTCACTATCTAGACCTCATTTCCGAGCTGTGGAAACAGGAGGATCCCGATCTCCTCAAGATCGAGATCGTCGTGCGGACTGCGACCCGCCAGGGGCACAGCCATGCCGAGCCGGAGGTGGCGCCTGCGCGAGCCAAGATGACGCGGCAGACGCAGACGGCGCTCGCCGCCGGCACTGTCAGCCCTGGCCGGGCAGAGCGTGCACCGGCTCCGCGTCCGGGCACTCCGGTCGAGAGCGAGTTCCGGCACAATGTGCTCGGATCACCGCTTGATCCACGGTACACATTCGGCTCCTTCATCGAGGGACCGTCGAACCGGGTGGCCTTCGCCGCCGCCAAGGCGGTGGCGGAATCGCAATCGAGCGCGGTGCGCTTCAACCCGCTTTTCCTTCACGCAACCGTCGGGCTCGGCAAGACACACCTGTTGCAGGCGATCGCCGCGGAATCGCTGAAGCAGAACCCCAAGTCGCGCGTCGTCTATCTCACGGCCGAGTATTTCATGTGGCGCTTTGCCACCGCGATCCGTGACAACAATGCGCTGACGCTCAAGGAACAGCTGCGCGACATCGACCTGCTCATCATCGACGACATGCAGTTCCTGCAGGGCAAGTCGATCCAGCATGAATTCTGCCACCTGATCAACATGTTGCTCGACAGCGCCAAGCAAGTCGTCGTTGCCGCCGACCGGCCGCCGTCGGAATTGGAATCGCTCGAACCGCGGGTCCGGTCGCGCCTCAATGGCGGCGTCGCGCTTGAAATGTCGGCGCCCGATTTCGCCATGCGCCTTGGCATGCTCAACTTGCGCCTTGCCACCGCAAGGATCGATGACGCATCGCTCTATATTTCGGAGGAGATCCTCAATCACGTCGCCCGCACCGTGACCGGCAGCGGACGCGAGCTGGAAGGGGCGTTCAATCAGCTGCTGTTCCGCCAGTCCTTCGAACCGCAGATCACCATCGACCGGATCGACGAGATCCTCGGCCACATCTATCGCACTGGCGAGCCGAAGCGGGTCCGTATCGAGGACATCCAGCGCATCGTCGCGCGCCACTACAACGTGTCGAAGACCGAGTTGCTGTCCAACCGGCGCACACGCACCATCGTCAAGCCACGGCAGGTCGCCATGTACCTGTCGAAGGTGATGACGCCGCGCTCGCTGCCCGAGATCGGACGGCGCTTCGGCGGCCGCGATCACACCACGGTGCTGCACGCAGTGCGCAAGATCGAGGACCTTTCGGGCAACGACAACACGCTGGCGCAGGAACTTGAGCTCCTGAGGCGGTTGATCAACGACCAGGCCTGACCGGTCTGGGCAAGTCGAGACCAGAATAGCACCGGAATTCAATGACTTGCCGGTGCGGTCCTGGATCCGAAATGGGTTCGTGGTGTCGCCTGGGGGCGATCCGAATTTTGGTTTTGCGACACCGGCTCGCCGACTTCGTGGCCTTTATCCCCAGAAAGCCCGCGTAGCCGGCCTGAACCGGTGTCGCGGGCTTGCGTTTGCTGGTTTTTTCCTGTCAGTTTACGCAGATTCTGAGCCTGTTCAGACCTTTCGCGGGGCGCCGCTCACTGGTGACCCGTCATTCATTCAAGCGAGCCTGTTTCGTCATGCGTGTTATCCTGGAACGGTCAAATCTCCTGAAGTCGCTCAACCACGTCCACCGTGTCGTCGAGCGGCGTAACACCATACCGATCCTGTCCAACGTGCTGCTCAGCGCCGAGGGCGCCAGCCTCGAAATGAAGGCGACCGACCTAGACCTGGAGGTGACGGAAGCGACGCCCGCCAAGGTGGAGCGCGGCGGGGCGACGACGGTTCCGGCACATCTGCTCTACGACATCGTGCGCAAGCTCGCCGACGGCGCCGAGGTGATGCTGAAGACGGACGAGGACGGCAACGCCATGACGGTGACGTCCGGCCGTTCGAGCTTCCGCCTCCAGTGCCTGCCGCAATCCGACTTCCCCGAGCTTTCGGCCGGATCCTTCTCGCATATCTTCCGTCTCGACTCGGTTGCTCTGAAGGGCCTGATCGAAAAGACACAGTTCGCCATCTCCACCGAAGAGACGCGCTATTATCTGAACGGCATCTACCTGCACACGCACGAGGTCAGCGGCAAGCTGAAGCTGCGCTCGGTGGCGACCGACGGCCACCGCCTGGCACGCGCCGAGATCGACGCGCCGGCGGGTTCCGAGGGCATGCCGGGCATCATCATTCCGCGCAAGACCGTGAGCGAGTTGCAGAAGCTGGTCGACGATCCGGATGTCGCGGTCACCACCGAACTGTCCGACACCAAGATCCGCTTCACCATCGGCAGCGTGGTTTTGACCTCGAAGCTGATCGACGGCACCTTCCCGGACTATCAGCGGGTCATTCCGACCGGTAATGACAAGAGGCTGATCATCGACCGCCAGAGTTTCGCCGCCGCTGTCGATCGCGTCTCGACCATCTCCTCCGAACGCGGTCGCGCGGTAAAGCTTTCGATCAGCGACGGTCAGGTGACGCTTGCGGTCAACAATCCGGATTCAGGCAGCGCCACTGAGGAACTGGCCGCCGACTATTCGTCCGATCCGATCGAGATCGGCTTCAACGCCAAGTACCTCCTCGATGTCGCCGCGCAGCTGACCGGCACGGAGGCCAAGTTCATGCTGGCCGACGCCGGTTCGCCGACGCTGATCCACGACATGGCCGACGAGACCGCGCTTTACGTGCTGATGCCGATGCGGGTCTAGCCGGCGCGGCGTCACCAACCCGGCCCCGCGACTGGACCGGCAGCGAGATCGTTGGTTGCGGCGACTTCCAGAGCAATTCCAGGAGAAAAGCATGAAACGGTTTCCGCCCGGAATTGCGTCAAAACAAAGAGTTGGAGCAGGTCTGCGTTTCCGTGAAACGACGACCGCTCTACAGGCGGATAGCGGTTGCCGGCACAGACTCACATAAGTAAGCTTACACTTACTAATTTTCGTAACTATGCGGGGTTGGCGATCGACCTAGCGCCTGGTGCTGTGGTCTTTTCCGGCGACAACGGTGCCGGCAAGACCAATCTTCTCGAAGCGATCTCCTTGCTGACGCCGGGACGCGGCTTGCGCCGCGCGCCTTATGCGGATGTCGCGCGCGAGGGCGGCGACGGCGGCTTTGCCCTGCACGCCCGGCTAGATGGGCCCGACGGCCAGGTCGAGATCGGTACGGGCATTTCAGGCGGCGACAGTGCCGGCGAAGGCGGCAGGCGGGTGCGTATCAACGGCGCTTCGGCGCGATCGGCCGAGGAGATGCTGGAGTGGCTGCGCGTGGTATGGCTGACGCCGGCAATGGACGCCTTGTTCACCGGACCAGCTGCGGATCGCCGGCGCTTTCTCGATCGGCTGGTGCTGGCGATCGATCCCGGGCACGGCCAGCGCGCAATCGACTACGAAAAGGCGATGCGCGGCCGCAATCGGTTGCTTACTGAAGGCTCCCGGGACGACCGCTGGTTCGACGCGATCGAGACACAAATGGCCGAAACCGGTGTGGCGATCGCCGCCGCACGCGCCGAGATGGTGCGCCTGCTGGCCGCGATGATCGACAGGCTGCCCGACACCGGACCGTTTCCGCAGGCCGATATCGGCCTTTCGGGTGAGCTTGAGGCCGAGATTGCCATCGCGCCGGCGGTAGACGTCGAGGAGCGGTTCCGCCGGACACTTGCCGAGGGTCGTGACCGCGACCGCACCGCCGGGCGCACGCTCGAGGGACCGCACCGTTCGGATCTGGTGGTTCGGCACCGTCCCAAGGCGATGCCGGCAGAGCTCTGCTCGACAGGCGAGCAGAAGGCGCTGCTGGTCGGCATCGTCCTGTCGCACGCCCGGCTGACCGGCGAGATGTCTGGCATGACACCGATCCTGCTGCTTGACGAAATCGCCGCGCATCTGGATGGCGGGCGGCGCGCGGCGCTGTTTTCCATCCTCGAAGACCTGAACTGCCAGGCGTTCATGACCGGAACCGATGCGGCGCTGTTTTCCAGTCTCAAGGGACGTGCGCAATTCCTGACTGTCGACCACGGCACGGTCGTGCCAACGACCTAGATCTTTGTCTACGCATGTCGTTGTCCCCAAAACCGCTTCACACTTTTGGGCGACATGCATCGGGTTTATGCATGTCGTCGTCCCAAAACCGCTGACACTTTTGGGCGACATGCATTAGCTCCTGACAAGGTTTTTCAGCCGCTATATGGTCCGGCAATGACCGCTGCCGCCCTGACCGACGAAGAGATCGAACGCTATGCCCGCCACATCGTGCTGCCCGAGGTCGGCGGCGCCGGCCAGCAGAGGTTGAAGCAGGCGCGGGTGCTGGTGATCGGCGCCGGCGGGCTGGGTGCGCCGGTGCTCGAGTATCTTGCCGCCGCCGGCGTCGGCACGCTCGGCGTGATCGACGACGACACCGTTTCGCTTTCCAACCTGCAGCGCCAGGTCATTCACGGCACCGACGCCGTCGGCATGCTGAAAACCGATAGCGCCAAGGCGGCAATCGCGCGCATCAATCCCAACACCGCCGTCGAGACACATACGTTCCAGCTGACCGCGGACAACGCCGCTGCCCTCGTCGCCCGTTATGACGTCGTCGTCGACGGTTCCGACAATTTTGAAACCCGCTATACGGTGGCCGACGCCTGCGCGAGCGAGAGGAAACCCCTGGTGCACGCCGCCGTGGGACGCTTCGATGGTTCGGTGACCGTGCTGAAGCCATTCGAAGACGGCAAGGACGGGAAGCCAAATCCGGGCTATCGAGATCTGTTTCCGGAAGCGCCGCCGCCTGGCCTGGTGCCCTCCTGTGCCGAGGCCGGGGTGCTTGGTGCACTGACCGGTGTCGTCGGCACGCTGCAGGCGATGGAGGCGATCAAGCTGATCACCGGCATTGGCGAGCCGCTGGTTGGCCGGCTGCTGCTCTATGATGGGCTGGCCGCGCGCTTCGACACGATCCGCTACAAGAGAAGCTGACATCGTGAATCGGACCGAAGCTGTTTCCATCACGCGGATCCCGGCCGATTTCGACCGTTGGGACGATATGCTCGCATGATCATGCACGCGTTCACCACCATGGACGGTGTCATCGACCCGCCCTCCTCGGCGCACCTTCTGACCGCCGAAACCTTGCGCGACAAGGCGCGGCAGGAGGCCGGCTTCGTGGCGTTCGAAGGAGACAGGATCGTCGGCTGCGTGTTTGCCCTTGAAAGGATGGCGGAATTTTACGTCGGCAAGCTCGCCGTCGCGCTGGATTGTCAGGGACAAGGCATTGGCCGGCGGCTGATGCTGGCGGTCGAGGATCTTGCCCGCAGCCGCGGCAAGGCTGCGGTCGAACTTCAGACGCGGATCGAGCTGACCGGAAACCATGCCGCCTTTGCCCGCCTCGGCTTTCACGAGACCGAACGGACGGCGCATGAGGGCTACATCAGGCCGACTTCTATCACCATGCGCAAGGTCCTTGCGTAAGCCTGGACTTTCGTTCGAAGGCTGGCGTCAGGTTCTGAGCGGCAGCACGCGATCCGGCGGCCGATGGCCGTCGACGAATGCGCGGATGTTGATGATGACCCTTTCGCCCATGTCGATGCGGCCTTCGAGCGTCGCCGAGCCCATATGCGGCAGAAGCACGACCTTGCCCTTGGCGGCGAGCTTCAGCAGCTTGCCGTTCAGTGCCGGCTCGTGCTCATAGACGTCGAGGCCGGCTCCGGCGAGCTTGCCGTCCTGGATCATCTTCACCAGCGCCTCTTCGTCGATGATGTCGCCACGTGCGGTGTTGACGACATAGGCCGTAGGCTGCAGCAGCGCCAGCCGCCGCGCCGACAGCAGATGGAAGGTCGCCGGCGTCGACGGGCAATTGACCGAAATGATGTCCATGCGGGCCAGCATCTGGTCGAGGCTTTCCCAATAGGTCGCCTCCAGCTCGTCTTCCACGGCCGGCAGCACGCGATGGCGGTTGTGGTAGTGGATCGACAAGCCGAAGGCCTTGGCGCGCCTCGCGACGGCGGTGCCGATGCGCCCCATGCCGACAATGCCGAGCCGCTTGCCCCAGATGCGGCGGCCAAGCATCCAGGTCGGCGACCAGCCGGCCCATTTCTTGTCGCCGGTGAGCACGTTGGCGCCTTCCGCCAGCCGCCGCGGCACAGCCAGCATCAGCGCCAGGGTCATGTCGGCAGTGTCCTCGGTCAGCACATTGGGCGTGTTGGTGACGGTGATGCCCTTCTTGGCCGCCGCCGTGACATCGATCTTGTCGACGCCATTGCCGAAATTGGCGATCAGCTTGAGATTGTCGCCGGCCTGGGCAATCAGCGCCGCGTCGATCTGATCGGTCACCGTCGGCACCAGCACGTCGGCTTCCTTGACCGCCGCGACCAGTTCCGGCTGCGTCATCGGCCTGTCCTCGACATTCAGCCGGGCGTCGAACAGTTCGCGCATGCGGGTCTCGACCGGATCGGGCAGCTTTCGCGTGATGACCACGAGAGGCTTCTTTTTGCCTGCCATTGTTTCCTCGTACCCCGATCTCGTTGAGACCTCTTTAACCAAGACCGGCGAAACTGAAAGCCGGTCGCGGTGCCGATTACCCCATGTAACAAGCGGTGCCGCCGAAGACAAAGAAAAAGGGGCGCCAAGGCAAGCGCCGAAAGGAATGAAAGTGTCTGGTTTCGCGTCGCTTCGCCTGACCCTCAGTGCAGCATTTCTCGGCGCTCTGCTTCATTCTCCGCTTGCCGCGGCGCAGAGTGCGGCCGCACCTGCCCAGAGCGTCGTCACGCTCGGCCCGAGCGGTCTGCCGCTGCCGCGATTCGTCAGCCTGAAATCCGGCCGCGTCAACTCGCGCGTCGGCCCCGGCGCCAACTACTCGGTCGACTGGATGTATATGAAAGCCGGCCTGCCGATGGAGATCATCCAGGAATTCGATACATGGCGCCGCGTACGCGATGCCGACGGTTCGGAGGGCTGGATCAACCAGTCGCTGCTTTCCGGCCGGCGCACCGCAATCGTCGCCCCGTGGCAGCGCGGCAAGGGCGCCCAGGTCAACCTTCTCAACAGCCCTGAGCAGGACGCAAGGGTGGTCGCGATGGTCGAGCCTGGCGTCATGGGCACGATCAAGTCCTGCGACGGCCAGTGGTGCGAAATGACGTTCGAGGGCCACACCGGCTGGCTCGCCCAGTCGCTTGTCTGGGGCGCCTATCCCGGTGAACGGGTCAAGGACTGATCTTTTGACCCTTTGACCACGATCGTTCCGGACCAAAGAGTTTCCAAACAGCCGCTTAGCGGCCGATACGGCCAAGATGCGTGTCCTGAAAGCCGGTTGACAGCTTCAGGCCGTAGCCTAGCGCACGATCGATGGCGACGTGGGCGATCCAGACCAATGCAACCGCCGTCGCGGTCGCTTTGCCTGACAGGTGACCGGCAAGCAGCAGCAGCACAGGCACGATCAGGATATGCAAGGCGTTGTAGGCCAGGGCACCGACGCGCGGCCCCGCCAGATAACCGAACATAGACAGGTCAGGCGCCAGGATAAGCAATCCGAAGAGCCACCAACTTATACCAGTTGAAGCGTAGAAGACGACGGCAGCCACCGCAACGATGGCCCATTCGAACCGGATTGTCAGGTCGAGGGGTTTCATTCCTGGCCGATCATTCTTGGCCGATCATTCCGGCCTTGCCGTTTATTCGGACGTCACCGTTCATTCGCAGCGCTTGGGGCGCAGCCTCACGACGATGTCGACATTGGCGATCTCCATCCCCTCCGGCGGATCCGGCAGGTTGGCAACCGTCACCGGACCGCTGTCGATGTCGAATATGCGGTTTTCACCTTCGATGTAGAAATGGTGGTGGTCGGAGGTGTTGGTGTCGAAATAGGTCTTCGCGCCCTCGACGGCGAGGATACGCAACAGGCCCGCCTGGGTGAACTGGTGAAGGGCATTGTAGACGGTGGCCAGCGACACCGGCACGCCGGCGGCGACCGCCTCCTCGTGCAGTTCCTCGGCCGACAGATGGCGGTCGCCCTTGGCGAAAAGCAGGTCGGCCAGCGCAATGCGCTGGCGTGTCGGCCTCAGGCCGGCTTCACGGACCCGCTTGTCCACAGCGACATTTTCCTTCCGACCGTCTAGGCCCATCTTCTCGTCGAACCCCACAGTTCCGCCCTAAGACACGCCCAGAATGGCAAAAAAATGAATGTCTGCCGAAACCGGACCCCTGCTGACATATATTCTGTCGTCCGAATGCGATCAATAGCGCGCATTGACCCGAGCAGACGAGCAGGTTAAGCGCAAACGCCGGTTTCCGGCCTGAAACAGATTGTGTTAGGAAACCAACGACAAGGGCGCCCGATAGCCCGGAACGATGTGGGGACGAAATTGATGGCGGGTTCGAAATCCAGCTACGACTACGACGAATTGCTGGCCTGCGCCCGCGGCGAACTGTTCGGACCGGGCAACGCCCAGCTTCCCTATCCGCCCATGCTGATGTTCGACCGCATCACCGAGATCAGCCAGACGGGCGGCGCCTTCGACAAGGGCTTCATCCGCGCGGAATTCGACATTAAGCCGGACCTGTGGTTCTTTGCCTGCCATTTCATTGGCAATCCGATCATGCCCGGGTGCCTCGGCCTCGACGCGATGTGGCAATTGACGGGCTTCTATCTCGGCTGGCTCGGAGAACCCGGCAAGGGAATGGCGCTGTCGACAGGTGAGGTAAAATTCAAGGGTATGGTGACGCCCTCGGTGAAAAAGGTCGAGTATGGGATCGACTTCAAGCGCGTGATGCGCGGCCGGCTGGTGCTCGGCATTGCCGATGGCTGGCTGAAGGCGGATGGCGAACCCATATACGCGGCAACGGATTTGAAGGTCGGTCTGTCCAAGCAGTCGGCGGTCGGCTGACCGGCATCACCGGCTGACCCCTGGAAGGAGTTGCGAATGAGACGTGTCGTAGTCACAGGCCTCGGCATCGTGTCGTCGATCGGCAACAATGCCAACGAGGTTCAGACCTCGCTGCATGACGCCAGATCCGGCATCAGCTTCTCCGATTCCTTTGCCGAGCATGGTTTTCGCTGCCATGTCTGGGGAGCGCCGACGCTCGATCCATCCGCCATGATCGATCGTCGTGCGATGCGCTTCCTGTCGAAAGGTGCCGCCTGGAACCACGTCGCCATGGATCAGGCGATCGCGGATGCCGGCCTCAGCGAGAGCGACATCACCAATGAGCGCACCGGCATCGTCATGGGATCGGGCGGACCATCCACCAGCACCATCGTCGAGGCGGCAGAGATCACGCTGAAGAACGGCAGCCCCAAGCGCATCGGTCCGTTCGCGGTGCCGAAAGCGATGTCGTCGACCGCATCGGCAACGCTTGCCACCTGGTTCAAGATCCACGGCGTCAACTACTCGATCTCGTCGGCCTGCTCGACCTCGGCGCATTGCATCGGCAATGGCTACGAACTGATCCAGTGGGGCAAGCAGGACATGGTCTTTGCCGGCGGCCACGAGGACCTCGACTGGACGATGTCCGACCTGTTCGACGCCATGGGCGCCATGTCGTCGAAATTCAACGACCGGGCATCCGCCGCCTCGCGCGCCTATGACGCCAATCGCGACGGCTTCGTCATCGCCGGCGGCGCCGGCGTGCTGGTGCTGGAAGAGCTGGAACATGCCAAGGCGCGCGGCGCCAAGATCTATGCCGAGATCGTTGGCTATGGCGCGACCTCGGACGGCTTCGATATGGTGGCGCCATCCGGCGAAGGCGCGGTCCGCTGCATGCGCCAGGCAATGGCAACGGTTTCCACACCGGTCGACTACATCAACACCCATGGCACGTCGACGCCAGTAGGCGATTCCAAGGAAATGGCCGCGATCCGCGAGGTGTTCGGCCAAGAGATGCCATACATCACGTCGACGAAATCGCTGACCGGCCATTCGCTGGGCGCCGCCGGCGTGCAGGAATCCATCTACTCGATCCTGATGATGCAGGGCGGTTTCATCGGCGAGAGCGCCCATATCGAAACCCTCGACCCCGAATTCGAGGGCATGCCGATCGTGCGAAAGCGCATCGACAACGCCAAGATCGACACTGTTTTGTCAAATTCGTTCGGCTTCGGCGGCACCAACGCAACGCTCATTTTCCAGCGCTATTCCGCATAAGGCCAGCGTTGTTTTTATAAGGATTGGCGGCCATGGACGGATTGATGAAGGGCAAGCGCGGGCTTGTCATGGGTGTCGCCAACGATCATTCGATCGCCTGGGGCATCGCCCAGAAATTGTCCGAACATGGGGCGGACCTCGCCTTCACCTATCAGGGTGACGCGTTCGGGCGCCGGGTCAAGCCACTCGCCGACAAGCTCGGCGCCTCGCTGGTCGTGCCGTGCGACGTCGAGGACAGCGCTTCGGTCGCCGCCACGTTCGAGACCCTGGGCAACGCCTGGGGCGGGCTTGATTTCGTTGTCCACGCCATCGGCTTTTCCGACAAAAACGAACTGAAGGGCCTCTACGCCGACACCAGCCGGGACAATTTCGTCCGCACCATGGTGATCTCCTGCTATTCCTTCACCGAGATCGCCCGCCATGCAGCCGCCTTGATGAAGGACGGCGGATCGATGATCACGCTGACCTATGCGGGTTCGGTCCGTGTCATGCCGAACTACAATGTCATGGGCGTCGCCAAGGCCGGGCTGGAGGCCAGTGTGCGTTACCTCGCCAACGACTACGGTCCGCGCGGCATCCGGGTGAACGGCATATCGGCTGGACCGGTGCGCACGCTCGCCGGCGCCGGGATTTCCGATGCGCGCCACATGTTCTCCTACCAGCAGCGCAACTCGCCGCTGCGCCGCACCGTGACCATCGACGAGGTCGGCGGTTCCGCGCTTTATCTGCTGTCGGATCTGTCTTCGGGCGTCACCGGCGAAATCCATTATGTCGATTCCGGCTATCACATCGTTTCCATGCCTACGCTCGATGAATTGAAGCAGACCGATAACGGGCGAGACTAATGCATGGCGCCCAAAAGTGCGCAGCGGTTTTGGGACGACGACGCGCATAAAACAAAAGCTTAAAATGCGCCGACTAAACCCGTTTCAACGCGACGCGCTCTAATCCGCCCAAGAAATACTACCGGTCCAATAAAATTGGACGCATTCGCGGAAACTCATTTTAAGGACATATCCGCTAGAAAGCCCTGTACTCTGGGGACCTCTCAATGTCGGCCGTCAGCAACCCGAAGCGAACACCGGTGTTCCGGCTGCTCACCATAGCAAGCTCGGGTATCGGCAGTTTCGTCCTCGGACTCTGGGGCCTGAAGCACGGTCTCGGCGATAGTTTTGTCGGGATATCGGCGGACATGATGGTCGCGATGATGGCCGCCCTGTGCGCACTGGCGGCGTCGGTGGCCGCGATGTCCTTCTTCGCCGGCGTCGATGAATCGGCGGATTTCGTCTTCGAGGAAACCCATTTCGACAAGCTGACCGGCCTGCTGGCCCGTCCGGCGATGGTCGGCAAGATCGCCGAGGCGGCATGCGCGACGAGCCGGACCGGCGAGCCGGTGTTCCTCATCGACATCGATATCGATCGGTTCAAGCAGATCAACGACGCCATCGGCTACAGCCAGGGCGACGAGTTGATCCGTGAGTTCACCAAGCGATTGAAGACTTGCCTACCGCAACGCGCGGTGATCGGACGTATCGGCGCCGGTGAATTCGCGATCCTCCTCCCCGACAATCAGGTGTCAGGGTCACTGGAAAGTGCCATCGAGAGGCTCATCGACGAGATGATGGAGCCCTATGAGCTCAGCACGCACATGCAATCGGTCAGCCTGTCGGTGGGCATCGTGGCGATGCCAAAAGACGGTGTCGATCCCGTTCTCATCCTGCGCCGCTCCAATCTGGCGCTGCAGAATGCGCGCGCCAGCGGCCTCGGCAACTGGTCGGTCTTCCACGCGGAAATGGGCAGGGTCGCCGACCATCGCCAGTGGGTCGAATCCGAGCTGAACGTTGCCTTCGAGCGGGGCGACTTCGACCTTCACTACCAGCCGCAGCTCGATCTCCCGACCGGCCGCATCGTCGGCTATGAAGCGCTGATCCGCTGGCGGCATCCCGAACGCGGCATGATCCCGCCGATGGAGTTCATTCCGATCGCCGAGGAAACCGGCATGATCGGTCCGATCGGAGAATGGGTGCTGCGCAAGGCCTGCAGCGACGCGCGCCATCTGCCCGAAGACTGCTTCGTCGCCGTCAACATCTCGCCCGTGCAGTTCATGACCAAGGACTTCGTCGGTATCGTGCGCGACACCATGACCAGCACCGGCATCAAGCCGTCGCGGCTGGAACTGGAAGTGACCGAGACGGCGATGATGCAGGACCGCGACCGCGCCGCCACCATCCTGAAGGAGTTGGCAGACATGGGCATCTCGGTTGCCGTCGATGATTTTGGCACCGGCTATTCCAATCTGAGCTACCTGATCGACTTCTCGTTCGGCAAGCTGAAGATCGACCGCTCCTTTGTCAGCCGCCTCGACACGGACACCAGTTCCGGTGCGGTCGTTTCGACCATCGTCGGGCTTTCGCGCGCACTTGGCGTCAGCATCATCGCCGAAGGCGTCGAAACCGAAAGCCAGGCGACGCTGCTTAGGGCTGCCGGCTGCGAAGTGGTGCAAGGCTATCTGTTCGGCAGGCCGGCGCCACTCAGGTTCAGGGTCGGCGACGCTCACGTCACCGACGAGACACGGCGAGTCGCCAATCTGCATTGAACGCGGCGCCGCTCTCTCGAGCATGATCTTTTCCGAAAACCGGTTTCCACTTTTCGGGATCAAGCTTTAACGACGCGCGACAAGCACCTTGAACATGCCGTCGCGGGCGAGCTCTGCATGGCTCGAAAAGGCAGCCGACAGCACCGGCTCGTAGGGGAGCTGGCGGTTGGCCACCATGAACAGCCGCCCGCCGGGCTTCAGGGCCTCGGCCGCCGCAAGGATCATGCCGGCGCCGATCTCCGGCTCGGCTGCGCGGCTGCGGTGAAAGGGCGGGTTCATGGCGATCGCGTCGTAGCGCTTCTCGACCGGCTCCTTCAGCAGATCAGTCCAGAAGAAGTCCCTGGTGATCGACTGGCCAATCCCTGCCAGATTGAGCTTTGCGGCTTCGAGCGAGGCGAAGTCCGCCTCATAAAGGTCGAGCGCCAAGATGCCCGGCGCCCGGGCGGCTATCTCGGCAGCCACATACCCCCAGCCGGCGCAGAAATCGGCAACGCTCCCACGCAGATCATTGGGCAGGTTCTCGACCAGCAATCTCGAGCCTGTATCGACCCTATCGAAGGAAAACATGCCGGGCGCCGTGCGGAACCGGCCTTCCACCAGCAGAGCGGGATTGGCGGCGCGCAGGTCTTGCGCGGCGGCCAGATCTGCAGGACGTCGAAGCCAGAAGGCGATGCCGTGATATTTCGGCAGATGGCCCTCAAGCGGCACGAGTTCGCCGACGCGCTTGCGCAGGCTGGCGATACCGTCGTCCTTGCCGCCGGCGACGACGATCAACCCGCCCGGCGCCACGCGCTCGAGCGCCTCGGCGAGGCGCAATTCGTTCAAGCCGCGGTGCCGGCCGGCAAGCACAAGTGCCATGTCGAAGCCACCACCTTCGGCTTGCGCGGTGACGATGAGCCCGGACGCCTGCAACGCGCGAAAATATGGCCGGAAGCCTTGTACCAGGTGAAGTGAGGGCTCGACGCCTTCGGGCGGGCGAAAGCCCGGTTCAGCGCCAAGAAACAAGGCGCGATCGCCCTTTCCCGGCAACGGAACCGCCTCGGCCTCGAAGGGATGAAAAAGCGTCTTCAGTGGCTCGGCGGACATTGCTCGATCTCGAAACGAGGACTGAGGAAGGAGGGCTAAAAATGAAACCCGGGCTGAAAATGAAAACGGGCGCGACCATAGCCGCGCCCGCTTCGATTTACGATCTCAGGCCGATCAGGCGGCGTTTTCTTCGCCTTCGGTCTTCTTGTCGCGGGCGAGTTCCTTGCCGGTGGCCTGGTCGACGACCTTCATCGACAGGCGGACCTTGCCGCGCTCGTCGAAGCCCATCAGCTTGACCCAGACCTTGTCGCCTTCCTTGACGACGTCCGAGGTCTTGGCCACCCGGTCGTTGGCAAGCTGCGAGATGTGGACGAGACCGTCACGCGGACCGAAGAAGTTGACGAAAGCGCCGAAGTCGGCGGTCTTGACGACCGTGCCTTCGTAGATCTCGCCGACTTCCGGCTCGGCGACGATGGTGTGGATCCACTTCTTCGCCGCTTCGATCTCCTTGGCGTTCGACGAAGCGATCTTGACCGTGCCGTCGTCCTCGATGTTGATCTTGGCGCCGGTCTTTTCGACGATCTCGCGGATGACCTTGCCGCCCGAGCCGATAACGTCGCGGATCTTGTCGGTCGGGATGTGCATGACTTCGATGCGCGGCGCAAACTCACCGAGTTCCGAACGCGCGCCGGAGAGCGCATTCGACATCTCGCCGAGGATATGCAGGCGGCCGTCCTTGGCCTGGCCGAGCGCGATCTGCATGATCTCCTCGGTGATGCCGTCGATCTTGATGTCCATCTGCAGCGAGGTGATGCCGTTGGCGGTGCCGGCGACCTTGAAGTCCATGTCGCCGAGGTGATCCTCGTCGCCAAGGATGTCCGAGAGAACGGCGAAACGCTCGCCTTCCTTGATCAGGCCCATGGCGATACCGGCAACTGGCTTGGCCAGCGGAACGCCGGCATCCATTAGCGCCAGCGAGGTGCCGCAGACGGTCGCCATCGACGACGAGCCGTTGGACTCGGTGATCTCCGAGACGACGCGCAGCGTGTAGGGGAACTGGTCAGCGCTCGGCAGCATCGGGCGGATAGCGCGCCAGGCGAGCTTGCCATGGCCGATTTCGCGGCGACCCGGCGAACCCATGCGGCCGGTCTCACCGACCGAGTAGGGAGGGAAGTTGTAGTGAAGGAGGAACTTCTCCTTGTACATGCCGGTCAGCGAATCGACATACTGCTCATCCTCGCCGGTGCCGAGCGTGGCAACGACCAGTGCCTGGGTCTCGCCGCGGGTGAACAGCGCCGAACCGTGGGTGCGCGGCAGGACGCCGACTTCGGAGACGATCTTGCGGACCGTCTTGAGGTCGCGGCCATCGATGCGCGAACCGGTGTCGAGGATGTTCCAGCGCACGACCTTGGCCTGGAGTTCCTTGAACACGGCGCCGATCTGCTCGGACGTGTACTTGGCGTCTTCGCCCTCAGCCGGAGCAAACGCGGCCTTGACCTTCGCCTTGACGGCGTCGACGGCGGCGTAGCGCTTCTGCTTGTCGGTGTTCTTGTAGGCATCGCGAAGCTCGCCTTCGACGATCTTCAGCATTTCTGCTTCGAGCGCGGAATAGTCCGGCGCGGTGAAGTCGCGCGGCTCCTTGGCGGCAACTTCGGCCAGCTTGATGATGGCATCGATGACCGGCTGGAAGCCCTTGTGGCCGAACATGACGGCACCGAGCATCAGCTCTTCGCCAAGTTCCTTGGCTTCGGACTCGACCATCAGAACGGCGTCGGTGGTGCCGGCAACGACCAGGTCGAGCTTGGATTCCTGCATCTCGTCGACATGCGGGTTGAGCACGTATTCGCCGTTGATGTAGCCGACGCGGGCGCCGCCGATCGGGCCCATGAAGGGAACGCCCGAAAGGGTCAGAGCCGCCGAGGTGGCGACGATCGACAGGATGTCGGGATCGTTCTCGAGGTCATGCTGGACGACGGTGACGACGATCTGGGTGTCGTTCTTGTAGCCTGCGGCGAAAAGCGGGCGGATCGGGCGGTCGATGAGGCGGGAAACCAGCGTTTCCTTTTCGCTCGGACGGCCTTCGCGCTTGAAATAGCCGCCTGGGATCTTGCCGGCGGCGTAGGTCTTTTCCTGGTAGTTGACGGTCAGCGGGAAGAAATCGAGGCCTGGCTTCGGCTCCTTCATCGAAACGACGGTGGCGAGAACCTTGGTCTCACCGTAGGTCGCGAGCACCGCGCCGTCGGCCTGGCGCGCGATCTTGCCGGTTTCGAGGATGAGCGGACGACCGCCCCATTCGATTTCCACTTTGTGGTGATTGAACATGTCTTGTCCTTAATAAGCGGAAAGGGCCGCGCCGTTTCACGGTGCGCGGATGCCCTTTCCCTGGCTTCCTTTCTCGGGCAGCCACGGGCAAGACAACGGGAAGCTCGGGTGATTTCAGCGCGGCGAGCGCGCGAGCGTCCTGCAATCCTGCCCCATGACCGTCCATGGGCGGTTTCGAGTGGCCCTCTGCACGCTCGAAACCGGGTCTGGCCAGTCGATACGACTGGCAGAATGCGCGACCGGCGGGCGCTCCGAAGAAAGCCCGCCGGTCAATTCGTCAACGGCGCAGACCGAGTTTCTCGATCAGCGTCTGGTAGCGCGCGTCATCCTTGCGCTTGAGATAGTCAAGCAGGCTGCGGCGCTGGGAGACGAGAGCGAGCAGACCACGGCGGGAATGGTTATCCTTCTTGTGGTCCTTGAAATGGTCGGTCAGGTTCTTGATGCGCTCGGAAAGGATGGCCACCTGGACTTCCGGAGACCCGGTATCGCCCTTGGCGGTTGCGAATTCACCCATCAATTCCTGTTTGCGCTCGGCAGTAATCGACATCGTGTTTTTCCTTATCTGTTTGAGGAAACGGGTCGCCCTCAGCCGGGATGTCGTCCAGCAGGGGCCGGTGCAAGCAAAGCGTCATAGCGCTATGCTGCGGCGCGTATAGTGCAATTCCCGGGAAAACACCAGCCCAATTCACAAGCCGGCTTTTCAGCCCAAAATGACAGGTTTTATCCTTTTCAAAGCCATTTCTTCCATTTGAAGAAGGTGATCAGCCCAAACGCGACAAGCGCCATGAACAGCAACGATGCCGGATAGCCATAATAGGCTTTCAGCTCCGGCATGTTCCAGGGCGAAGACTCCGGATCGAAATTCATGCCCCAGATGCCGACCAGGAAGGTGAGCGGCATGAAGATGACCGAGACGATGGTGAGGTAGCTGATGACGTCGTTGGTGCGCGCCTGACTGAGCGACAGATGCATCTCGATCAGGCCGGTCAGCATGTCGCGCTGGGTTTCGACCAGTTCGATCAGCCTGAGCGAATGGTCGAGCGTGTCGTTGAGGAAGATCTTGGTCTCGGCCTTCACATAGGGCACGTCGTTGCGGATCAGCGTTGCCAGCGCATCGCGCATCGGCCACAGCACCCCCTTCAGCACATTGGCGTCGCGCCGCAATTCATGCAACTGCCGCATCTGATGCTTTTGCGTCGTGTGCAGCATCTGGTCCTCGATGCCGTCGACCATGTCGCCGGCGGCCTCGATCGGCGGGAAATAACTGTCGACGATGGCGTCGATCAGTGCATAGGCGAGATAATCGGCGCCGCGTGCGCGCAGCCGGTTGGGCGCCGAGCTCTCGATGCGCTTGCGCACGGGATTGAACGGATCGCCTTCACGCTCCTGGAAGGTGACGACGAAGTTGTTGCCGAAGAAGACGGCGATCTGCTCGTAGCGGTGCGACGTGACATCGTCGATCATCCTGACGACGACGAAGGCATGATCCTCGAAGAAGTCGACCTTCGGCCGCTGGCCGGTGTTGACGACGTCCTCCAGCGCCAGCGGATGCAGGCTGAAAATGCGGCCGATCTCCTCGATCAGCGGAATGTTGGCGAGGCCGGTGCAGTCAAGCCAGATGACCGGCCATTTGTCGCAATGGGTGTTCAGGTCGTCGATGCTGGCATTTTCGATGGTCTTGAATTTCTGCGGCGAGATGAGGGTCAGCCGCAGTTCCGACCGCCGCGCCGCCGGATCGGCGATCAGCGTGCCAGGCGACGCCCCGACCGGCGGCCGCCGCGTCTTCACCGGCGCCCGCTTTTTCACCGCCTCGGCCTTTTCCATATGCCCCTCGAGCGTAAAGTCGACCTGAAGTTAGAACCTCGTTTTTGTCGCAATTCCGGACGGAAAACCGCTCTCGCTCTTCCTGGAATTGCTTTGGCCGTCAGCCGGCAAAGACCCGCTTGGGCTTGAACATCCCCTGCTCGATGGCACCGATGGCGACCAGCTTGCCGCGCGCCGTGGCGCAGGCTTCTTCGGCTTCCACCGGTGCGTCGCGGCCGCGGATGATGACCGGATTGCCGAGGCGGATCTTCGTCGCCGCGTCGTCGCTGATGGCGACCTGCGGTAGGCAGTCGAGGGCAGCGGATGTATCCACCAGAAGTGCGTCGATGGCGTCGAAGTCGATCGGCGCTTCCACCGCGCCAGCGGCTTCAACCGTGTCAGCGGCATCTGTCGCGTCCGGGTCGTCTTCACCCGGCACGCCGAAACGGGCGGCCTCCAGGTCGGCGATGGTGACGAAGTCCTCCGGCGTGAACGGCTCGACCTCGACCCGGCGCAGTTCGGAAATATGGCCGAAACAGCCGAGATCGCGGCCCATGTCGCGGGCCAGCGAGCGCACATAGGTGCCCTTGCCGCATTCGACTTCAAAAACAGTATGGTCGGCATCGTGCTCGACAATATCGAGTCGGCCGATCTCGACCTCTCGTGCGGGTATGTCGACCGTCGCGCCGTCGCGGGCCAGATCATAGGCGCGCTCACCTGATATCTTGATGGCCGAGAATTGCGGCGGCGTCTGCATGATGACGCCGGTGTATTTCGGCAGCAGCGCAAGCACCTCGGCTTCCGCTGGACGCAGGTCCGAGCTCTTCGTCACCGGACCTTCGAGGTCATCGGTCGAACGCTCCTGCCCCCAGGCAACGGTGAAGCGATAGATCTTGGCGCCGTCCTGCACGTAAGGCACGGTCTTGGTGGCTTCGCCAAGCGCGATCGGCAGCATGCCGGACGCCAGCGGATCCAGCGTGCCGGCATGGCCGGCCTTTTCCGCCTGGAACAGCCATTTAATCTTGGAGACAGCTTCGGTCGAACCCATGCCGACCGGCTTGTCCAGGACCAGCCAGCCCGAGATCGGCCGGCCCTTCTTCTTGCCGCGACGCGCCACTATTCAGAGTCCTTGTTGTCTTCTTTGTCCTGGCCTTCGGAACCGAGATCGCGCGCCACTTCGGGCGACTTCAAGAGATCGTTGATCCTGGCGAAATTGTCGAAGGAGGTGTCGAGCTTGAAGCGAAACTCCGGCATGAACTTCATCTGCCGCAGCGCGCCGGAGACACGGCCACGCACGAACTTCGCATGCTTGTTCAGCGCCTCGACCACCGCATCGGTATCCTTGGCGCCGAGCGGCGAGACGAAAGCGGTGGCAACCTTCAGGTCGGGCGACATGCGCACTTCCGAGACCGAAACCACGGTGTTCTCGATCAGCGGATCGATGATCTCGCCGCGCTGCAAGGTTTCGGACAAGGCATGGCGCACCTGTTCGGCGACGCGCAGCATGCGCTGGGATGGGCTGGATGTCGTTGGACGGGGCATTTTTCTCGATCCTGAAAGCGTGAGGCGCGGGATGGGACCGTGCCGCATGTCTCATATGGTCATTCTCAATAGGACCTGCTCAATAGACTAGGGGCGGCAATCTTTCGACCACCGCCCGGTGCCGACAAGTCACTCGAACTCAGAGCGTACGGGTCACCATCTCGACGCGGAAGCACTCGATGATGTCGCCGACGCGCATGTCCTCGTAGTTCTGGAAGGCCATGCCGCACTCCTGGCCGCCGGGAACTTCCGCAACCTCGTCCTTGAAGCGCTTCAGGGTCTTCAGCGTGCCTTCGTGGATGACGACGTTGTCGCGGATCAGACGCACGCCCGCACCACGCTCGACCTTGCCTTCGGTGACACGGCAGCCGGCGATCTTGCCGACCTTGGTGATGTCGAAGATCTCGAGGATCTGCGCATTGCCGATGAAGGTCTCGCGACGCTCCGGCGACAGCAGGCCCGACAGAGCCGCCTTCACGTCATCCACAAGGTTGTAGATGATCGAATAGTAGCGGATCTCGATGCCAGCGGCAGCGGCGGCGGCACGTGCCTGCACGTTGGCACGAACGTTGAAGCCGATGATCGCCGCGCCCGAAGTCTCCGCCAGCGACACGTCGCTCTCGGTGATGGCACCGGCGCCGGCATGGACGATGCGCGCACGCACTTCGTCGGTGCCGAGCTTGTCGAGCGCCGCGTTGATCGCCTCGATCGAACCCTGCACGTCGCCCTTGATGACCAGCGGGAATTCCTTCAGCCCGCTCGTCTGCAACTGCGACATCATCTGCTCGAGCGAACCGCGCTGGCCGGCATGCTTGGCAACCGCCTTCTCGCGCGCCAGACGCTGGCGATATTCGGTGATCTCGCGGGCACGGGCTTCGTTGTTGACCACGGCGAAGCGGTCGCCGGCCTGCGGGGTTCCCTGCAGGCCAAGCACTTCGACCGGCATGGCCGGCGGTGCTTCCTTGATCTGCCCGCCACGATCGTTGACCAGCGCGCGCACCCGGCCCCATTCGTTGCCGGCGACAAGGATGTCGCCCGGCATCAGCGTGCCGGTCTGCACCAGCACGGTGGCGACGGGACCACGACCCTTGTCGAGTTGGGCCTCGATGACGACACCCTCGGCGGTACGGTCCGGATTGGCCTTGAGGTCGAGGATTTCGGCCTGCAGCAGGATCGCCTCGAGCAGCTTGTCGAGATTGGTGCCCTTGGTCGCCGACACTTCGACATCGAGCACTTCACCGCCCATGGATTCGACGAAGACCTCGTGGCGCAGCAGTTCGGAGCGCACCTTCTGCGGATCGGCATCATGCTTGTCGATCTTATTGATCGCCACGATGATCGGAACGCCGGCCGCCTTGGCGTGGCTGATCGATTCGATCGTCTGCGGCATGACGCTGTCGTCGGCCGCAACCACCAGGATGGCGATGTCGGTCGCCTGGGCGCCACGAGCACGCATCGCCGTGAAGGCAGCGTGGCCGGGCGTGTCGATGAAGGTGATCTTGTGACCATTCTTCTCGACCTGGTAGGCGCCGATATGCTGGGTGATGCCACCGGCTTCGCCGGAGACGACATTGGCATTGCGGATGGCGTCGAGCAGCGAGGTCTTGCCGTGATCGACATGGCCCATGATCGTCACGACGGGCGGACGCGTCACCAGGTCCTCGGCATTGTCGGCGATGTTGAACAGGCCTTCCTCGATGTCGGACTCGGCGACGCGGCGGACCGTGTGGCCGAATTCGGTGGCAACCAGTTCCGCCGTATCGGCGTCGATGACGTCGCCCGGCTTCAGGATCTGGCCCTGCTTCATGAAGAACTTGACCAGGTCGACCGCACGCTCGGACATGCGCTGCGCAAGTTCCTGGATGGTGATGGTCTCTGGCAAGATCACTTCGCGCATGACTTTCTCGCGCGGCTCATTGTGCATCGCGCGCTTGAATTTTTCCTGGCGCCGGCGCATCGACGACAGCGAACGGGCCCGCGCGTCCTCATCGGACAATGCGGAATTCAGCGTCAGCTTGCCACGGCGGCGATCTTCCTCGGCCTTGGTCGGCTTGGCCGGACGCGCCACTTCAGGCGTGACCGGACGGCGCACTGGCGCGCCAGCGCCAATCCGCTTCGGCTTGACCTCTTCCTCGTCGTCGACCGTTGCCAGTTCTGCGGCCAGCGGCGCGCGGCGGCGTGCCTCTTCCTCGGCGCGACGGCGGGACTCGGCCTCGGTCTGCAACCGCGCCTCCTCCTCGGCCTGGCGGCGCGCGGATTCCTCGCGTTCGCGGCGACGGCGCTCTTCGTCCTCGGCGCGGCGCTTGGCGTCCTCGGCAGCGCGCTGACGGTCCTCGACCTCGCGCACCTTCGAGCCTTCGAGCGCCCTGCGGCGCGCTTCCATTTCACTGCGCGACAGTTCGTTCAGCACCATGCCGCTGCGCTCGACCGGAGGCGGCGGCGGTGGCGGCGCCTTCGTCTCTTCCTGCACGACGGGTGCGGCCACAACCGCCGGCTTCGGTGTGAAGACGGGTGCGGCAACCGGCTCCGGCTTATCGCCGGGCATCGAGAACTTGCGCTTCTTGGTTTCGACGACGACCTGCTTGGTGCGGCCGTGCGAGAAGTTCTGGCGCACGGTGCCCTGTTCCATACCGGGGCGCTTCAGCGTCAAGGTCTTCTTCGGCGTCACACTCAGCGTATTGTCGTCGCCCGATTTCGTATCGCTCATTCCATATCCTCTGCGGCATCATCTTCGTCAGCAACAGCCGCAAGCATTGCCAGATCGTCCGGGGAACCGCCCCGATACCGGTCGAGCGCAACCATGCGCTTCTGGACCGCCCTGCCCGCGTCTCCCGCGAGAACGGCAGCATGTATCACATTTGTACCCCCCAATGCCAAGCTCAACTCGGCCTCGGAGAAAAGTTTGTAGGCAAGGATAGCGGGCCCGCCAAGATGGACTGTCGCCCGTCGCGCCTGGCTGATCTTGCGCACGCCGTCGTCGGACGCCTCGGTCGCATGGAGTACGAAAAGCGCCAAGCCGCCGCGCACCGCGCTCTCGACCTTTGTGGCTCCAAGAGAAATCGCGCCTGCCTTGCGAGCAAGCCCAAGCATGCCCAGAGCGGATCTGGAAAGCAGCCCGTCGACCATGCCGCCAAGATCGGGCGGCACGATCACCTGTGCCTTGAAGGCGCGGGCAAAAAGGTTCTTCGCCGCCGCCTTGTCGATATGTAGGCGGTCGGCGGTCACCCAGCAACCACGGCCGGGCAGATTTCTCTTGATGTCGGGAACGACGGCCGAATCCGGGCCGACGACGAACCGGATCAATTCATCCGGTTCGGCCTGCCTGCGGGTGACGATGCAGGTGCGATCGTTCATCTCGTCCAAGGGCGGGTTCGGTGCGATGCGGTTTCACCTCACGCACCAACGGCTTCGTCAGCCGTTTCTTCTTCGGCTGCAAGCTCGTCTTCGGTGATCCAGCCGGCCTTGAGGCGGGCGGCCAGAACCATCTGCTCGGCATCGGCGCGTGTCACGCCATGACTGGCCAGCACGCCCGGATACACTTTCGTCTCGCCGTCCTTGCGTTCCTTCCAGCCGGTCAGGTCGTCGGCGGCATAGCCGGCGAAATCCTCGATCGTCTTCACGCCGTCCTCGCCGAGCGTCACCATCATGGCGGTGGTGATGCCGGGGATTTCGCGCAATTCGTCGGAGACGCCGAGCGCCTTGCGCTTGTCGTCGTGCTCGGCTTCGATCTTCTCAAGGTACTCGCGGGCGCGGGTCTGGATTTCCGAAGCGGTGTCTTCGTCGAAGCCGTCGATCGAGGCGATTTCGCCGGAATCGACATAGGCGACTTCCTCGACGCTGGTGAAACCTTCGGAGGCGAGCACCTGGCCGACCATCTCGTCGACGTCGAGGGCCTCCATGAACAGCGACGAACGCTCGACGAATTCCTTCTGGCGACGCTCGGATTCTTCGGCCTCGGTCAGGATGTCGATGTCCCAGCCGGTCAGCTGCGAAGCGAGCCGCACGTTCTGGCCGCGGCGGCCGATGGCCAGCGACAGCTGGTCGTCGGGAACCACGACTTCGATGCGTTCGGCATCCTCGTCGAGCACGACCTTGGCGACTTCGGCCGGCTGCAGCGCGTTGACGATGAAGGATGCGGCCGAAGGCGACCACGGAATGATGTCGATCTTCTCGCCCTGCAATTCGCCGACGACGGCCTGGACGCGGCTGCCGCGCATACCGACGCAGGCGCCGACCGGATCGATCGAGGAATCACGCGAGATGACGGCGATCTTGGCGCGAGAACCGGGGTCGCGGGCGACCGACTTGATTTCGATGATGCCGTCATAGATTTCCGGCACTTCCATGGTGAAGAGCTTGGCCATGAACTGCGGATGGGTGCGCGACAGGAAGATCTGCGGGCCGCGCTGCTCGCGGCGCACGTCGTAGACATAGGCGCGGACGCGGTCGCCATATTTGTAGTTTTCGCGCGGGATCAGTTCGTCGCGACGGATGATCGCCTCGCCACGACCGAGATCGACGATGACGTTGCCATATTCGACACGCTTGACGGTGCCGTTGACGATCTCGCCGATGCGGTCCTTGTATTCGTCATACTGGCGGTCGCGCTCGGCCTCACGCACCTTCTGCACGATGACCTGCTTGGCCGACTGGGCGGCGATGCGGCCGAAATCCATCGGCGGCAGCTGTTCGGCGATGAAGTCGCCAAGCTGGGCGTCGGGATTGCGCTCGCGCGCCGAGGAAATGGCGATCTGGGTGGCGTAGTCGTCGACCTTCTCGACCACTTCCATCAGCCGCTGCAGCTTCATCTCGCCGGTGTTCGGGTTGATGTCGGCGCGGATGTTGGTCTCCTGGCCGTAACGCGAACGCGCCGCCTTCTGGATCGCATCGGCCATGGCGGCGATGACGATCGACTTGTCGATCGACTTTTCACGCGCGACCGCATCGGCGATCTGCAGCAGTTCAAGCCTGTTGGCGCTTACAACCATCGTTTTTCTCCCGAGCCTGTTTGCCGGACCTTTGCGCCCGGCAGCTCAATCATAGTTCCTGTTCGGTTTCGTTTTCCGCGCCGGCTTCCGCACCCTCTGGTGCATCGTCGTCCGGTTCGCCGCGGCGTTTCTTGGCTTCCTTGCGCGCCCTGTTGTCTTTCGACAGGGCATCGCGAATGAGATCGTCGGTCAGGATCAGGCGCGTTTCGGAAATCGCGTCATAGGGGACCCGCACCGTCGGCTCGTCGCCATAGGCGGCCTTTTCGCGCTCGATCAGCACATCGTTGTCACCGGCCTCGACGATCTTGCCCTTGAATCGCTTGCGGTCGGCGACGATGATCGACGTCTCCATCTTGACCAGATGGCCGGTCCAGGTCGCGAAATCCGATTTGCGGACCAGCGGCCGGTCGATGCCAGGCGAAGAGACTTCAAGGTGATAGGCCTTTTCGATCGGGTCATCGACGTCGAGGGCCGGCGACACCGCGCGGCTGACCTCTTCGCAATCCTCGACGGTCATGGTGCCGTCCTCGCGTTCGGCCATGATCTGCAGCGTCAGGCCGTTCTGGCCCGACAGATGCACCCGCACGAGGCGGAAGCCGATGCCGCGCAGAACCGGCTGGACGATCAGCGCGATGCGCGCATCGATGCCGCTTTCGCGGATGATGCGGTCGTCGCCTTCGCTTGCCGTTGCAGTCATTCGATCCCTGTCGTTCTACCCGAAGCTACCGGCAGGTAATAAAAAAGAGCGGGACCGGGTGGACCCACTCTTCGTCATACCGACCAAGAATTTGAGGCTGATATAACCGATCATGGCCGCTGTTTCAAGCCCGCCGTACCCGCGCGGACAAGAGCCGTGGCAACGCCAGTGTTGCGCCAGACGCATGGCCTCCATGCGGTAGTGCCCCTGTGAGCCACAACGCTGCATCACCATTTGTGTTGCATCGCACAAAGATGACGACACGTCACAGCAGCGAAAGGATACGACCATGACCAACCGCAAGATTCTATCCGCCATAGGCGATCTCTTCACGACATTTGGCAGTGCAGTCGCTGCGTCGCGTTCCGTGGAAGCCGGGCGCAGGCCGCGCGCGGACGACCTGCGCAAGCTCGGCATGGATCCGGCTGTCTTCAACAGGATCGGCCGTTTCTAAGGGTTTGGCGGGCTGATGAGGCGCGCCCTGCCGCCGGCGAACGCCGGAGGCCGTGTGATCGGCCCGCTTACGTCCTGATGAAGGTAAGATAGGCGGGAGGCCGGCCCTCACGAACAGCCTTCGCCTCGTAACGGGTACCCGGCCAGCCTTCGTAGGGCCGATGCCAATCCGCCGCCTCCGAAGCCTGCCACGCGAATGCACCATGCGCCCGGCAGTGCAGCAAGGTCCAGTTCACATAGGTGTCGATATCGGAGGCAAAGCGGAATTTTGAACCCGGCTTCAGCACGCGCGCGAAACGGTCGAGATTGATCGGGCTGACGAAACGGCGCTTCCAGTGCTTCTTCTTCGGCCACGGATCCGGATAGAGAAGGTCGATGCCGGCGAGCGACGCTTGCGGCAGCCAGTCGAGCAGCCGGGTGGCGTCGTCGTCGTAGACCTTGAGATTGGCAAGCGGCTTTTCCCGCACCGCCATCATCATCTTGGCCATGCCGTTGACGAATGGCTCGACGCCGATAAAGCCAATCGAAGGCGCCTCGGTGGCGCGATGCAGCAGATGTTCGCCGCCGCCGAAGCCGATTTCGAGACGAACCGCCGAAACATCCGCTTCAAACAGGGTGCTGAGATCTGCCGGCGGTTCAGCCGTCAGATCGAGCCGATATGTGCCAAAGCCGCTTTCCAGTGCGGCCGCCTGCTGCGGACGCATGATCTTGCCGCGCCGGCGACCGAAGAAGGCTTCGGTCGCGCGGCTTGGTCTGTCCTTCGGGTCCATGGCAGGACTTTGCGGCGCCGCTGTCAGGCGGCGACCGCGTCCTTTAGCGCCTTGGCGAGATCGGTCTTTTCCCAGGAGAAGGACCCATCGCGGCCGGCCTTGCGGCCGAAATGGCCGTAGGACGACGTCTTGGCGTAGATCGGCTTGTTGAGATCGAGATGGCGGCGGATGCCTGACGGCGACAGGTCCATCACCGTGCGCAGCGCCTCTTCGAGCTTGGCCTCGTCGACCTTGCCGGTGCCGTGCAGGTCGACATAGACAGACAGCGGCTGGGCGACGCCGATGGCGTAGGAAAGCTGAATGGTGCAGCGGTCGGCGAGTTTCGCCGCCACGACGTTCTTGGCGAGGTAGCGCGCTGCATAGGCGGCGGAACGATCGACCTTGGTGGTGTCCTTGCCCGAAAAGGCGCCGCCGCCATGCGGTGCGGCACCGCCATAGGTGTCGACGATGATCTTGCGGCCAGTCAGCCCGGCGTCGCCATCCGGCCCGCCAATGACGAATTTGCCGGTCGGGTTGATGTACCACATGCAGTTGTCGGCGATCTTAAGCTCGCCCAGCGCCTCGCGGATATAGGGTTCGACGACCTTGCGGACTTTCTTCGAATCCCAGCTCGCATCGAGATGCTGTGTCGACAACACGATCTGCGTCGCCTCGGCGGCCTTGCCATCGACATAGCGGACAGTGACCTGGCTCTTGGCGTCAGGGCCGAGTTTGCCGGCCTCGCCGCTGCCTTCGTGGCGGGCGGCGGCCAGCAGTTCGAGGATCTTGTGGCTGTAGTAGATCGGCGCCGGCATCAGATCCGGTGTCTCGCGGCAGGCATAGCCGAACATGATGCCCTGATCGCCGGCACCTTCCTCGCCCTGACGGTCGGACGCGTTGTCGACGCCCTGGCCGATATCGGGCGACTGGCCGTGCAGCAGGACCTCGATCTTCGCGTTCTTCCAGTGGAAGCCGGCCTGCTCATAGCCGATTTCACGGATCGCCTTGCGGGCTACCGACTTGAACTTCGCCGGATTGACCACCGGGTGGCCGGCGGCATCCTTGAGGATGTTGCCTTCCTTGTCCTTCTTCAGCAGCGTCTCGGGGACGCGCACCTCACCGGCGATGACGACGCGGTTGGTGGTGGCCAGCGTCTCGCAGGCGACGCGGACTTTCCATGGGTCCATGCCGGTCTTCTTGGCTTCGCGATAGACCAGATCGACGATCTCGTCGGAGATCCGGTCGCAGACTTTGTCGGGATGGCCCTCGGCAACGGATTCCGAGGTAAAGAAGTAGTTCTGCCGCGTCACGGGTGTCCCCTCTTGAAAAAACGATCGGCAGGCTGCCGACTTTGGCGCGCCACGTGTTAGCGGGGTGGAGCGCCGCTCGTCAAGCGGTGCTACCGTTCTGGCATGAATGTCGATGCAGTTATCTTGTGCCACCGGCGGCAGGCTGCCGCCGGTCCAAACGAGATTGCGGATCAGTCGAGATCATCCGTGGAGAGGGATTTGACCAGGTCAATGATCCTGCGGCGCACCTTGGCATCGGCAATCTTGACAAAGGCGCGGTTGAGCTGAAGACCTTCGGGACTGCCGCAGAATTCGACGGCGAAAGCCATCGACGTATCTTCGGCAAAGCCACGGCCGGGCGCGGCCTCCTGGCCGGGCGCATCCTCGAAAAAGAAGGCGACTGGCACGCCGAGAATCGACGCTATCGCCTGCAGGCGGCTGGCGCCGACGCGGTTGGTGCCCTTTTCATATTTCTGAATCTGTTGAAATGTGATGCCGAGATTCTCGCCGAGTTTCTCCTGGCTCATTCCGAGCATATTGCGGCGAAGCCGGATGCGACTGCCAACATGGATGTCGATCGGATTCGGTTTCTTCTTGTTGTCTTCTGTCATTTTTTCCTCGCCGAATTTTTTCGGCTTTCTATATTTTTTCTTGCCCAAACGAAGCCGGCGGCAACTGCCCCAACAGAACGATCCACCGACTTCGAGAAAATTTCAGGCGCTTACAGTATGAGTTTCTAATGTGTGGGCTGTCAATTCACCCGTAGCCTTTGCCTTACGTTCAACAATGCGGCGGCGATGGCAAACATCAACATGATCAGCATTCCGTTAATGCGTCTTTGGCCGGCGGATATGACCGCCTGTCCGGAAATCGGCACGCGTGCATCGATGGCGCCACGCGCGTCGATCGCCAGGGCATCGACGACGCGTCCGCGCGTATCGACGACGGCCGAGATGCCGTTGTTGGCAGCACGCAACAATGGCAATCCATTCTCCACCGCACGGATCTGGGCCTGCCTGAAATGCTGATACGGACCCGGCGTGTCGCCGAACCACGCATCATTGGTAACGTTCACAATAAGCTGCGCTGACGTAGCGTCAACTGCCACCAGATCGGGAAAGATCACCTCATAACAGATAAATGGCAGCGCACGGATGCCGTCAGGCAAAGTGATGGCGTGCCGCTCGTTGCCGGCCGCAAATGTCATCGGCCCGGCAACCAGCTGCTCGATGCCGAAACGCTCAAGCAGATCGGCGAAAGGCAGGTATTCGCCGAACGGCACCAGATGAACCTTGTCGACGGCGTCGGCGATTTCACCCTTGTCGTCGATCGCCACCACGGAGTTGTAGTAGCGGCTGTCGGCATTCGCGGTCGAGCCGCCTTCCTCGCGGACGACGCCGGCGATCAGCATCTGGCCGGGTCCGAGCATGTCGCCTAGCGCCGTCAATGCGTCCGGACGCTCGGTGAAGAGGAACGGCACCGAGGTCTCGGGCCACAGGATTAATTGCGGCTTTTCATGACCGGGGTCCGGCGCCTTGGCCGACAGGCCCATCAAAGTTGCGAAGATGCGGTCGCGCACCGAGGCATCCCACTTTTCCGACAGATCCACGGCCGGCTGGACGATGCGGACATCCAGGCTGTGCGTCGCCGGCTTTTCGGGAGTGGCAAGCCTGACATAGCCGAAACCGATATGGGCGGCGACGAGGACGGCAAACAGTGCCGCGCCGAGGCGCAGATGCCGGCGCGCCACCAGCAGCGCCGGCAATCCGAAGATGAACACCGCGAGCGCGTTCATGCCGATCATGCCAGTCACCGAGACGCTCTGCATCAGCACGGGCACGGGCATGGCCGCATAGCCGATCGCATTCCACGGAAAACCGGTGAACAGGAAGTCGCGCAGCCACTCCGCCAGCCCGAAACCGAAAGCAAGGGCGGCGATGCGGCCGATATCGCTGCTCCACAGCAGGCGGGCAACCATTGCCGCAAAGCCGTAGAAAAAGGCGAGTGCGAAGGGAATGCCGACCACCGCGAAGGGAAGCGCCCAGGCAAAACTGTCGGCCTCGACCAGCAGTGCCGAGCCGATCCACCAGAGGCCGGCAAGGAAATAGCCGAAGCCGAACCACCAGCCGACGGCGAAGGCAGGCCGCAGGCGACGAAACAGGCTGCCGGAGGCTTCGCCGGTGGCGCCATCGATCAGCCAGACCAGCAAGGGAAACGAGATGAAACAGGCAGCGAAGAAATCGTAAGGGGCCTGGCCAAGCACGGCAAACGCCCCGGCGAGAAACGCCACCAGCGCGCGCCGCCAACCCCAAAGCAGAATTATCCGGCCGGCCAGGCGCTCCATGCAAACTTCCGAGTCGCGCGAATCAGGAAGCAAGATTTAACAGGCCGCGGTCAGCACTCCAAACGCCAGATGGCTGGCTGCAATGCAAGCTGCGGCCGCCGCTCTACCGGTGCCAGCCCTCGATGCGCACGCCGCCCAGGCGTTCGGCCTCTTCACGGGAAACAGCACGAATGGCCTGCGTGAAGGTCCAGACATGGCCTTCGGGATCGCGTGCCCGATACTGGCGTTCGCCGTAGAACTGGTCTGCAGGCTCCTGGATGATCTCGGCGCCGTTTGCCCTGGCGTGCTCACAATGGGCGTCCAGGCCGTCCTTCAGCCGCACATAGACGGATTGCGTATTCTTGCCCGAAATGGAAGCGGGGCTGGCGACGTAGTCGGTCCATTCGGAATCGACGATGATGTAGCCGTCACCGAACCGCATCTCGGAGTGGACGAGCTTTCCATCGGCGTCGCTGACTACCATGCTGCGCTCGAAACCGAAGGCCGTTTCCAGCCAGTCCAGCGCGGCGCGAGGGTGCCTGTAGAACACCCCGGACCCCAAGGTGGAATGCTTGAAGGGGTCTTCGACCGTCATCGGCGAGCGCTTATATCCTTGTTTTGTCTCATGATGTTCGTCCGAGAAGTCTGCAACTTTTCGGCATCATGCTTTGGTGCTGTCGCATGATGTTCGTCCGAAAAGTCTGCGACTTTTCGGCATCACGCTTAAGCCTGCTCGGTGCGTGCGGCGCGCCGGCGGCGCTCGCCCTTCTGGCTCTGCACGATGCGCACGCGCTTGACGCGGCGCGGATCGGCATCAAGCACATGGAATTCGAAGCCGGGGATGGCCTGCACCACCTCGCCGCGCGCCGGAACGCGGCCAAGCGTGTTGAAGATCATGCCGCCAATGGTGTCTACATACTCACCATGTTCGCCGGCTGCGAAATCCTCGCCGATCATCTTGGCGACATCGTCGATCTCGGCCTTTCCGTCGACGATGAACACGCCGTCGCCGCTCTGGGTGATCATCGGCTCATCGTCGTCATGCTCGTCCTCGATGTCGCCGACCACCATCTCGACGATGTCTTCCAGCGAGGCAAGGCCGTCGGTGCCGCCATATTCATCGATGACCAGCGCCATCTGGGTGCGTGTCGTCTGCATGCGGCCCATGAGGTCGGAGGCAAGCATCGACGGCGGCACGAACAGCACCTGGCGGATCAGGTTGAGGTCGCCAATGGTGCGCGCGAGGTCGACCTGCGTGAGGTCGAGAACCGTGGCGGCAGGGGTTTTTCTTGTCGAGCGGCCCTTCTTGACGCGCGCGATCTTGGTGATGTGGGCCAGCACGTCGCGAATATGGACCATGCCGCGCGGATCATCGAGCGTCTCGGAATAGACCGGCATGCGCGAATGGCCGGACTGCTCGAAGGTGCCCAGCAGATCGCCGAGCGTCGTCGTGATCTCGACCGCCTCGATATCGGCGCGCGGCACCATGACGTCCTCGACGCGCACTTCGCGCAAGCGCAGGATGTTGTTGAGCATGGCGCGTTCGCCGGGCGAGAAGGCGCCGGCGTCGCTCGCCGTTTCGGCAAGCGCGCCGGCGATTTCCTCACGCAGGCTGGTTCCGTTGCGCTGCCGGAACAGGCCCAGCACGCGGTCGAACAGGGAGGGACCGGCTGGCGATGTTTCGCTGGCAACGCTGCCGGTAACGGTACTCGGACTTGATCCCTCTTCCGACGTATCGGAAGCCTTGTTCGCACTGCCGGCGTCGGGGCGGGCGGCAGTCTCTGGTTTGTCGTTCATCGTCGTCCGGTCAATTGATCTTTTGTAGTTACGCGTAGGGATCGGGAATGGCAAGCCTTGCGAGCGCTGCGCGCTCGATGGCCTCCATCGCCTCGGCCTCGGCATCGGTCTCGTGATCGTAGCCCAGAAGGTGCAGCAGGCCGTGGATGACGAGATGAGTGATATGGTTCTCGACAGGCTTGTCTTCCAGTGCCGCTTCACGCGCGACCGTCTCGGCGGCGAGCACGATGTCACCCAGCATCGGCGGCAATGGAGCGCCTTGCACAAGCGGAAAAGCCGGGAAAGACAAGACGTTGGTCGGTTTGTCCTTGCCGCGCCAACCTGCGTTGAGGGTCCGGATATGGGCATCGTCGGAAAAAACGAGGCTGAGTTCGGAACGGCCCGCCACGCCGGTCTCGGCAAAAGCAGCCGCGACAGCGCGATCGACCAGCCGTGTCAGGCTTGCCTCATCGGGCCAATTGCCTGCTTCGACTGATATATCAATATCGACGGGGACCGGACGTGCCCCGTCGCCGGATATGTTGTCCTCAGGCATGAGGCCGCATCGTCACATCAATTCTCGGCGCCGAGGCCGCGCGCCAGTTTGGCATCCCGGTCATACGCCCGGACGATTTCCGCCACCAGGGGATGGCGGACGACGTCGCCATCGTTGAAGCGCACGGTTACCGCGCCGGCCACGCCGTCCAGCACGCGCAAGGCTTCTACCAGGCCCGATTTGGTGTTCGAGGGAAGGTCGATCTGCGTCGGATCGCCGGTGACGATCATGCGCGAGTTCTCGCCGAGACGGGTCAGGAACATCTTCATCTGCATCGGCGTGGTGTTCTGCGCTTCGTCGAGGATGACGGCGGCATGGGCCAGCGTGCGGCCGCGCATGAAGGCGAGCGGCGCGATCTCGATCACTTCGGCGGCAATGGCGCGCTCGACCTTGTCGGCGGGCATCATGTCGTACAGCGCATCATAGAGAGGGCGCAGATAAGGGTCGACCTTCTCCTTCATGTCGCCCGGCAGGAAGCCCAGCCGTTCGCCGGCCTCTACGGCCGGCCGCGACAGGATGATGCGTTCGACCATGCCGCGCTCGAGCAGCATCGCCGCATGCGCCACCGCCAGATAGGTCTTGCCGGTGCCGGCTGGGCCGATGCCGAACACCAGTTCCGAGCGCTCCAGCGCCCGCATATAGGCATCCTGGTTGAGCGAGCGGGCATAGATCGTCTTCTTGCGGGTGGCGATCTGGGCGGCCGAGACCTTGCCCTTGCGCTCCAGCGTCGGCAAGGTCAGCTGATCGTCGGCGGCAATCGCCATGCGCACGGCGCCGTCGACGTCGGACTGGCCGATATCGACGCCCTTCTGGAGAATGCCGTAGAGATTATCCAGCGCCCGGCGAGCCTGCTCGGCGGCCGACGCCGAGCCCTTGATTGTCAACTGGTTGCCGCGCGAGCGGATGTCGACGCCGAGCTTCTGCTCGAGCCTGGCCAGGTTTTCGTCGAACTGACCGTAAAGGGCGCTGGCAAGCTTGTTGTTGTCGAAAGTCAGAACGATGTGCGCCATGTCAGAAGCCCCAGATGCCGGTGCCGGGGGCAGGCTCTTCACTTCTGCAGCGCTCAACCGTCTCTCCTCATCTGCCGAGACCCCTAGGCCAATTCGGCGAACAGGCTGTTGTAGCCCGTCTTCGTGATTCGCACCTGGATAATGTCACCGATTTCGCCGGCCTTTTCATCAACAATAACCGGCTGCAGCCAAGGCGAGCGGCCGACCTTCTGGCCGGCCTGTCGGCCGGGCTTCTCGATCAGCGTATCGATGGTGCTGCCGACCAGGCTTGTGCCGAAATCCTGCTGCTGCTTCAGAAGCAGAGCCTGCAGCCGCTGCAGCCGCTCGTCCTTGACCGTTTCCGGCACATGGTCGGCCATCTCGGCGCCCGGCGTGCCGGGACGCGGCGAATATTTGAACGAGAAGGCCGAGGCATAGTTCACCCGGCGCACCAGTTCCATGGTCGCCTCGAAATCGGCCTCGGTCTCACCGGGGAAGCCGACGATGAAGTCGCCGGAAAGCGCGATATCCGGCCGCGCGGCACGAATGCGGTCGAGCAGCGCCAGATAGTCCTTCGCGGTATGCCTGCGGTTCATCGCCTTGAGGATGCGGTCGGAGCCTGATTGCACCGGTAGATGCAGGTAAGGCATCAACGCCGGCAGATCACGGTGGGCGGCGATCAGTTCATCATCCATGTCGCGCGGGTGGCTGGTGGTGTAGCGCAGCCGCGCCAGTCCGGGGATTTCGGCCAGCCTGAACAGCAGGCGGCCAAGGCCCCATTCCTCGCCATTTTCGCCCTGGCCATGCCAGGCATTGACGTTCTGGCCAAGTAGCGTCACCTCGCGCACGCCGGCTTCGGCCAAACGTTGCGCCTCGGCAACGATCTGCGCCACCGGCCGCGACACTTCGGAGCCCCTGGTGTAAGGCACGACGCAGAAGGTGCAGAACTTGTCGCAGCCTTCCTGGACGGTGAGGAACGCGGTGACGCCGCGCTTGATGACCTCGGCGCGTTTGGGCTGCGGCAGATGCTCGAACTTGTCCTCGATGGCGTAGTCGGTCTCGACTATCTTTTCGCCGCCGCGCACTCGCTCCAGCACATCGGGCAGCCGGTGATAGGTCTGCGGGCCGATGACCAGATCGACGGCCGGCGAACGGCGAATGATCTCAGCGCCTTCGGCCTGCGCCACACAGCCGGCGACGCCGACCAGCATCTCGCGGCCGGCGACGGCGCGTTCTGCCTTCATATCGCGGATACGGCCGAGCTCGGAATAGACCTTTTCGGCTGCCTTTTCCCTGATGTGGCAGGTGTTGAGCAGCACCAGATCGGCCTCGCCGATGGCATCGGTGGCGGTATAGCCGTCGGCGGCCAGCGCATCGGCCATGCGCTGTGAATCATAGACGTTCATCTGGCAGCCATAGGTCTTGATGAAGACCTTCCTGGTGGCTGCCGCCGGCACGGCCATCGCTTCGGCCGCGGCGTCGATGTCGTCACGCTCTATCGTGTTCAAGTCCATCCGGCGGCTTCTAACGCCTTTCGATGACAAAAAACAGACGATTCTCCGCCACGGCCGTCACGCACACTGGCGCACCCGTCAACTGTCTATCGGCTCGGGCGCGGATCGGCGAGTGCCGCCTGCATCATCGCGCGCACCTGGCTTTCCATCAACTTCGACGTTTCCTTGCGGTTGGAGCCCTTGGAAAAGGCGATCGGTTCGCCGAAATGTACCTCGACGTCGAGCGCCCCCTCCGCCAGCAACACCTTGAGATGCGGCATCAGGTCCTCATCGCCGATCCAGGCGGCAAGTGGCCGGTGTCGGCGGCCGAGCGGCACGCCGTGCAGGCGCGTGTAGGCGATCGCCACCGGCTGGATGAAGACCTGCTCGGCCGCGCCTTCCGAAATCGCCATCGATGCGGCGCCGAACAGCGTGCTCTTGAAGGGCAAGACGATGTTGCCGTCGCCGGTCGATCCCTCGGCGAACAGCACCATGGCGTCGCCCTTGGCCATGCGGTTGGCGATCTCGCTTGCCTGGTCGCCGGACGAACGCTTGCGCTCGCGCTCGATGAAAACGGTGCGCTGCAGCTTCGACAGCATGCCGATCAGCGGCCAGCCTTCCATATCGGCTCTCGCGATGAACTTCACATCGACGATCGAGCCGAGCACCATGATGTCGGTCCAGGAGATGTGGTTGGACGCGACCAGCAGTGGACGTTTGTCGGACAGCGCACCCTTGACATGGATGCGCATGCCCAGCGCCCGGACGATCAGCCTGTGCCAGATTTTCAGGATGAAGGTTTCCGGCCACCAGCCGGTCTTCATCGACAGGATCTGCAACGGCACGAGGACCAGCGAACCGGCAGTGACGAGGCCCAGCGCCAGGAAAATCCTGATTTTTGCGATCATACAGTCCCGGCCCTGCCGTTACAGCGCCGCGCGTCCTTTTTGGAAGCGCTAACCCTTGGATTTGGCGCCTCTGGCTAGCGAAGATCGCGGCGCATGACAAGCGCCCCGGTCGGTCCGTGCTCGGACGACCTGTAGTAATTGGGGCGTTTGCCGACCTCGCGGAAGCCCAGCCGCCGGTAGAGGGCGATCGCCGCAACATTGGTCTCGTCGACCTCGAGGAACAACGCTTCGGCGCGCTGCGCGTGCAGTTCGCGCAGCACCGCGTCCATCAACTGCCAGCCCAGCCCCTGCCGGCGGTGCGAGCGCGCCACCGCGACGGTCAGGATCTCGCCCTCGCCGGCCGCCAGCCTGGCCAGCACGAAGCCGACCGGCGGCTTGGCGCCCTGCCCGGTCTCGCGCGCGGCGTAGCCGAAGACGGTGTCCTGTTCGAGCAAGGCGGCGAATTCGCCGTCGGTCCAGGGGCGGACAAAATCCTCGCGATGCAGCAGCGAGACCGCCGGGCTGTCGGTGATCCTCAGCGGCTCGAGCGCATAATCCCGGCGGCGTGGTTGAAGAAAAGGTATGCGCATTAGTTTTGTTGCCTTGATAGTATGAATCCAGCCTGCGGCTTGGCGTCCGCGCCACGCAAATAAAGCGGTTTCGGCCTTTCGCCCTCGCCCTTCCCGGCCGCCATGCAAGCGTAGGTGAGAATGTCGGCGGTGGCCGTCTCCGGGCCGATATCGAAGGCGCGCCCTGCTGAGGTAGCGATTTGCGCAGCCGCGGTGCCGCAGAGCACCGAAGCGCTTTCCGTCGCCATGGCCACGGCGTCAGCCAGTGTGGTCACAGCCGGACCGTAAGTCAAAACTGACGTTTCATCGAAAAGGGCGGCATGGAGTTCCTCGCGGCCGGCGTCGAGCGCCGCCAGCACGGCACGACCGGGAAATCTCACTGCCGCCTCGGCGGCCAGCGCCTCGAGCGTCGTCACCCCGATCGCCCGGACCTTCAGCGCCAGCGCCAGACCGCGCGCGGTCGAGACGCCGACGCGCAGGCCGGTGAAAGAGCCGGGACCGACAGAGACAGCGATGGCGCCGAGACCGGCATAGTCGGTTGCGCCTGCCTTCAGCGCTTCAGCGATGACGGCCATCAGGTGCTCGGCATGGCCCTTGCCGAGATCGAGCACCGAGCGGCCAAGCTCCTGCTTCGCCTCGGTGTCATAGACGCAAGCGGCGCAGAGGTTGGCGGCACAGTCGATGGCAAGCAATTTCATGAAACGACCGGTTCGAGGGACACAGTTTCCTGTGCCCGCCACGGCCCGCCACCGCAAGGGGATAGTGCATAATTTGTTAAGCGGCTTCGCTTCTGCCCGGCGCAAAAATATTTATGCGGCCTGTTCGATACGGAGCATGTGGTTGTCCCAGACATAGTCTAGTTCGGAGCGTGTAGCACCGCTGCCCTCGATGATTTCGCCGGCGCCAGTCGTCGCCATGAAGCTTGTTCCGTCGGGCGCCACGCCGCAGACCTCGACCAGCGCGCTGTTCGAGACGACCCGGCCGCTCGCCGCGTCGATCACCACAAGCGAATTGCCTTCCGGCGAAGAGACGGCGACTGTGCCGGCAACCGGATTGGCGGCGACCGAGCCGATATAGTTGCGGAAACCGGACAGCACGTCCTGCGGCATGTCGAGCAGCTGCAACTCCTTGCCACGCGCGGCCCGGCCAACCAGCAGCGGACGATCGGTGCCCGACCCCCTGTACTGGCAGCCGAACCAGACGGTGCCGGATCCATCGGTGTCCATGTGGCGGATCGACAGCTGGTGCAGTGCCGCCGGCAGTTCGTGCTTCTCGATGAGGTCGCCGGTGACGCGGTCGATCAGCACATAGGACGGCTTCATGGTGGCGATGTTGAGCTCGGCGCGGCCAAAGTCCGGATGGGTCTCGATGCCGCCATTGGCAACCGCAATCGTCCTGCCGTCGCCCAGGAGCAGAAGCTCGTGCGGACCCATGCCATAGGTCGGGAACTCGCCGACACGGCTGAATTTCGCTCGCGCATCGTAGATACCGACGACACCGGCGGCATTGTCGAAATCGTTCTCGGTTGCATAGAGCAACGCCCCGTCGGGCGAGAACATGCCATGGCCGAAGAAATGCCGGCCGGTGATGCTGGTGATGGTCAGCGGCTCCTCGCGGCCCGAATGATCGAAGACCACGGCGAAGGTGCCGGGCTGGCGGGCGAAGACCACGGAACGCTTCGACACCGGATCGAAAGCGACGTCGTGGCCGCGATCGGGCAGGTCGATCGTATGCAGGAGCTTGCCGGCCTCGGACAGGACGGCTGCGCCAAAACCGCCGTCGCGCTTGACAAAGGCGGTGGCGAAGACGGCGTCGGCCGCAAGCGTCTTCGCCCAGGCCGACGGCGCCATCGCGGCGGCAAAACCAATGCCTGCGGCCCTGAGGAAATCGCGGCGGTCGATCAGCGGGGTACGCATGCTCAGTCTCCGTCGAGCGACGAGAAGCCGGCGGTCAGGCCGAATTCGGCGGTCAGCCTGGTGCCGATCAAGGTCGACAGGCTGGAGGTGATCAGCGCGAAATGATCGAGCTTTTCGCGCAACGCCGGATCGGCAAGCGCCTTGTCGATCGGACCGCTGACCGCCTTGGCGGTGGCCACGCCATTGACCAGTTGGATATGGATCGATTCCGCCATCCAGCGCGCGTCCGGCGGGAGTGCGTCGCCAAGCTTCGAGGCCTGGAACAAATCGTCTATTCCCGACAGGTTGGCAGCCAGCGAATTGGTGGTGTTTTGCGACCGCCAGTAGATTGCTTGCCTCGGCTTGTCCGCATCCGGCTTGCCGCCGAAAAAGCCCTTCAGGCGCACATCGCGCACCATTTCCAGCTCATTGATCAAGACGCCGACCAGTTCGGTCACCGCTTCGTTGCCGTCGCGATAAAGCGCGTTCTGCGACCCCGGATTGGCCCAAAGTGCAGCAAAGCCGTCAGGCTTGTTCCAGGCGGCGCTGACCTCGCCGGCCATGGTTTCGATGTTGCCGGCAACCGCCGCGCCATAGGCACAGCGATAGGTGTCGCCCTTGCCCGCCAGTGCCTCGGCGCCATCGCCGTAAAGGACGAATTCCAGCGCGCCCAGCCCCTGCATGGCGACGCTCTTGCCGGCCAGCTGTGCCGCATCGGTTGCGGTCGGGTCCTTGTCGGACAGCGCCGCCTGAACCTGCTTCAGGCCGATGCTCTTGCGGTCCGGCCAGAACAGCATGCGCTCCAGCCGGTTGTTCTCCTTGATCGGCCCGAACCCGATGATCTCGGCTGACGACCAGGCATCGACCGTCGCCGAAAACTGGGCCCGCGCCGCATCGAGGTCTTCTTGAGAGGGCGCGGCGCAGAGCGTGTGCATCGACTTGGTCAACCGGCCGGCGTGGTCGTGCAGGCTGGCATAGGCCGGGCGGACAAAGCCGTCGATCGCCCGCTGGATGATTTCGGAGGCTTTCACAGCCGCCGACGCCGGGACGACGTTCAGCAGGGCCAGCGGCAGAACAAGAACCAGTGCAGAGCGCTTGAGCATCACAGTGACTCCAGGAATTTGAGCAGCGCATCACGGTCGGCCGCGCTGGCGGCGGCAAATCGGTCGCGCGCCTTCTGCGCCTCGCCACCGTGCCACAGGATCGCCTCGGTCAGGCTGCGCGCGCGCCCGTCATGCAGGAATAAGGAATTGCCGTTGACCGTTTCGGTGAGACCAATGCCCCATAGTGGCGGGGTGCGCCACTCATTGCCCGTCGCCTCGCCCACGGCCTGGCTGTCGGCCAGATCAGGCCCCATGTCGTGCAGCAGGAAGTCGGAGTACGGCCAGATCAACTGGAAGGCCTGCGCCTTGTTCGGCGTATCGCGACGGGTGACGAATTTCGGCGTGTGACAGGAAATGCAGCCTGTCTCGTAGAAGATTCTCTTGCCGGCGAGCACTTGCTGCGTGTCGAGGTGGCGGCGTGCCGGCACCGCCAGGTTCTGCGAATAGAAGGTGACGAGATCCATCACCGGCGCCGGCGCCTCGACCGGGCCAAGGCGCTGCTGCACGCCATTCGGCATGGCGAGGCATTTTTCCTGTGCGGTGGTACAGTCGCCCCAATGTTTCGGCTCTTCCGTCGTCGAGATGCCGATGTCGCCGGCAAACGCGTCCGCTGCCTGCTGGCGGATCGACGCGGTCTGCGCCTTCCAGCCGAAACGGCCAAGCGTCAGCTCTCCGCTCTGGCCGTTGCGCACGATGTTGGGCCTGCCGGAAATCCCGTCACCGTTCCGGTCGTCCGGGTCGGCATTGGCAAGAATATCGGCCGGCGCGATCTGCTCGATCAGGCCAAGGCCGATCATCGGCGGCGTCAGGCGCGGCGACAAGGTGGTGCGCGGATCAAGCGGCCCATATCCGGGATCGACGACCGAATAGCTGGGTTTGCGCAGCGAAATCACGGTGCCGTCCGCCAGCGCCACCTGACGTTCCTGATAGTCGACATGCATCCTGCCTTCGCCGCGCAGGCCTGGCACGGCCAGTTCCTGCAATTGCGCGCCGTAGACCGGGTCGGGAAAATTGAGCAGCCTGTGGTCGGCAAGTGCTGCCTTCTCTTCCGCGCTGCTCGCCTCGCGGGCTAGCCGCAGGAACATCGAGGTGCTGCCGACGTCGCCTTGCGGCGGACGGCCGCGGCCATCCTTCAGATGGCAATTCTGGCAGGCGCGTTCGTTGAACAGCGGACCGAGCCCGTCCGAAGCCTGCGTCGACGATGGCGACGACACCCAATTCTTGCGGAACAGGGCGTTGCCGACCTTGAAGGTGCCCTCTTCCTCGAAGGTGATGTTGGCCGAGGGTTGCGAGTAGGAATCGCGGCTGACGTCCTTCCTGGACGTGCCGGCGCCCCCTTGCATCCGTTCGAACTGCTCGGGCTTGGAAAAATCCGACGTCGGCCTGGTGATGGCGGTGACGCGCGCCTGATCCTTCGGATTGAGGTCGGTGCGCGTGGTGGCGAGGCCGGCTGGCACAAGGTCGCCCGCAATCGCCGAAGAGGTGAGCGCCACCGCAAGGATGACGCAGCGCCCGCGCGCCGATCCGGCTGGCGCTTTGTGACGGAGCGGCGAGCCATTGGCCCGCCGCAAGCGGCGCACGAATTCTAGCAGGCGCCGCATTCCCACATGTCCTTAGTCCGCCTCGTCCGCCGATGCGGCGTTGAGCTGGCCGTATTTTTCCTCGCCGATCGAAGCAAGCAGGTCGAGCTGCGTCTCGAGGAAGTCGATGTGACCTTCCTCGTCGGACAGCAATTCCTCAAACAGCTTCATCGACACGTAATCGCCCGCTTCCTCGCAGATCTCGCGCGAGCGCTTGTAGGCGGTACGCGCGTCATATTCGCCGGCAAGGTCGGATTCGAGCACTTCCTTGACGTTCTGCCCGATGCGCAACGGCGCCACGGACTGCAGGTTCGGATGGCCTTCAAGGAAGATGATGCGGGCCACGAGCCGGTCGGCATGGTGCATCTCCTCGATCGATTCCGCCCGCTCCTTCTTTGCCAGCTTGGCGTATCCCCAGTCCTCCAGCAGACGGAAATGCACCCAATACTGGTTGACGGCGCCCAGCTCCAGAAAAAGAGCCTCGTTAAGCCGCTCGATGATCTGCGGTTCGCCTTTCATGGATTCTGCTCCCATATTGGACGCGCAGGCCTCTGACGCGGTCCAGGTGTGAAACGATGTCGACGCCACTCGCCTCCGAGCGGGCGTGATAATTTTCGGTGACCCGAATGATCGTTTCGACCACATTTGGGAAGCAGCCGCAACAGCGGCCGCGCTTCTGCATGGTGTGATAGACCTTCGCCGGCACGATCAATTGCCAGGGATCCTGATCCAGCAGATCGATGATCGTCTGCTCGATTTCCCTCTCGGTGATGATGTTGCAATGGCAGATCAGCATTTGGCGGCTCGGATGGCTGACGGCGCCTTCCGCGCCGTGTGGCTTGATTTCTTACCATCGCCTATTCCGAAGCCGGTTGTCAGGCTTCGGATCAGGCCATGGCCCGTCGGCGGTTACTTGAACACCTTGTCCGGCGCGTCGAGACTGTCGGAACCCTCGAAGGCGATGGCATTGAGCTTCAGGGTGCCGACGGCGCGTTCGATCGACTTGGTCTGGTCGATCAGCGCGTCGATCGCGGCCTGCACGGTGGCGTTGCCTTCCGTGTTGCCCTCGGCGATCTGCTGGTCATAGGCCTCGCCGGCCAGGGCCCGCGCCTTGATCGCCTCCATCTTGGCAACGGTGAAATCGAGCTTGCCCGACAGTTCCTTGTCGATCGCCGGATCGGCCGCCTTCACCATATCGGCCACCGAAGGTCCCGAAACGACGGTGCCGTCGAGCCTGGTATAGCTGGCATGGTAGGCGGCGCGAATGCCAATGGCGTCGTAGAGATGGGAGTTGTAGGTGTTGTCGGAAAAGCAGTCATGCTCCTCTTCCGGATCGTGCAGCAGCAGGCCGAGCTTCATGCGTTCGCCGGCGAGTTCACCGTAAGACAGCGAGCCCATGCCGGTGAAGACGATCGAGATGGCGGTGTTCGGCTCGCCGTCGACGAGGTTTTTGCGGGCAGCACCGTCTTCCTTCCAGTCTTCGACCATCTTCTGCAGGTCGGAAACCAGAAGATCGCTGGCCGACTTCAGATATTGGGCGCGGCGATCGCAATTGCTGCCAGTGCAGTTCTTGAGGTCGTAGTCGGTATAGGGGCGCTCGCCGGCGCCCGGACCGGTGCCGTGCAGGTCCTGGCCCCAGAGCAGGAACTCGATGGCGTGATAGCCGGTGGCGACATTGGCCTCGATGCCGCCGGCCTGCTGCAGCGTGCCGGAGAGAAATTCCGGCGTCAGGTTCGTGGCATCGACCTTCTTGCCGTTGATCTCGATCTCCTTGTTGGCGATCACATTGGCCGTATAGAGCGAATTCGCATCCGATTCCGTGCCATAGCTCTTGGCGACATAGTCGATCAGCCCTTCGTCGAGCGGCCAGGAGTTCACCTCGCCTTCCCAATCGTCGACGATCTTGTTGCCGAACCGGTAGACTTCGGTCTGCTGGTAGGGAACGCGCGCTGCCTTCCAGGCGTCGCGGGCGGCGTTGAGGGTTTCCACCGATGGATTGGCAATCAGGGCGTCGACCGCCTTGTCGAGCGCCTGCGCGGTGGTCAGCGAATCCTCGTATTTGGCGAGCCCAATATCGGCATAGGTCTTGATGACCGCCTTCGCATCGGCTGCCGCCTTGGCCGGCAGCACGAACACCGCCGCCGTCAGCAGGGCGGTGGCGCCGATCGCGGCGAGCCTGCCGCCATACCGTGCCGTTATCATCGCTCTCATGACTGTCATCTCCTCAGGAATTCACTGAAATATGGGCGCGGCAACAGGCGGCCCGCACAAGTCGAGCAGGGCAACGCCATCCGGCAAAAAAATGGCCACGACAAGACGTGGTCTGCGGAAGAAAGACACCGAAATGCCTCCAATCGAAAGGGTTCAAGGCCCAGACATCAAAGGGATGCGCCATTGCGCGAGCCTCCATAAAGCTTCGACGCTGGTGGAAGTCAATGAAAATCTACAGGAAAAGCCAATTGAAACAATAGTTTAGAATTATTCTAAACTACGACAGTCAACTTTATGCCCGGGTCTTGCCGATGAACGGTGCGATTGACAGCCGCCATTCCGGGTGCGACCCGCAAAAGCTCTCTTGCGGCGGTGCCAGACAATTGCCACTTGGCGGGACATCCTAGAATTGACCCGGGATTGGAATGCGATGAAGAACGGTGTGGTCATTGTCGGCGCGGGTCATGCGGGCGTGCAAGCGGCCGCAAGTCTGCGCGAAGAGGGTTATGACGGACCGGTGATCCTCGTCAGTGACGAGAACGAATTGCCGTACCACAAGCCGCCGCTGTCGAAGACCTTCATCAAGGACGCCGAGGCCAAGCCGCAGCCGCTGCGCGGCGAGGCCTTCTACACCGGCAGCGCCATCGACTACCGGCCCGGCGTCAGGATCGAGCGTATCGACGCTCCCCGTCGTAGCCTGGACGTTGCCGGTGGTGGCGCGCTTGCCTTCGATCACCTGATCCTGGCGACCGGCTCGCGCCCGCGCACCCTGCCGCTGGCCGGTTCGGATCTTACCGGCGTGGTGTCGCTGCGCTCGCTGGCCGATGCGCGGCTGATCCGCGAGCTCAGCGCACAGAGCGACGATGTCGTCATCCTCGGCGGCGGTTTCATCGGTCTGGAGATCGCCGCCACATTGCGGGCGGCCGGCCGCACGGTGACGGTGGTCGAAGCGGTCGACCGGCTGCTCGGCCGCGCCGTGGCGCCGGTCGTAGCGAGCCATGTCCGCCAAAAGCTGGAAGCGATCGGTGTGCGCATCCTCACCGGCACCTCGATTGCAAGGCTCGAAGGCGAAAACGGCCATGTCTCGGCCGCGATCACCTCAACCGGTGAAAGGCTGCCGGCACGCATGGTCATCATCGGCATCGGCGCCGTGCCGAATGTCGAGCTGGCGCAGGAAGCCGGCCTGGCTGTCGCCAACGGCATCCGCGTCGATCACCAGATGCGCAGCTCGGTGCAGGGAATCCTCGCCATTGGCGACGCCGCCTCTTACCGGCACTGGTTCACAGGCGGCGACGTGCGGCTGGAATCGGTGCAGAACGCCACCGACCAGGCGCGGCTCGCCGCCCGCACCATTACCGGCCATGCGGACGCCTATTCGGCGGTGCCGTGGTTCTGGTCCGACATCGGCGACATGAAGCTGCAGATGGTCGGCCTGACCGCCGGCGGCGACAGCCATGTCGTGCTGGGCGACCTGCCCGACAACAAGTTCTCGATCTACCACTACGCCGGAGACCGGCTGCTCGGCATCGAATCGGTCAACCGGCCCGGCGACCACATGCTTGGCCGCAAAATGCTCGGCGCCGGCTTCTCGCCGACGCCGCAGACAATTGCGGCGGGCCCCGAAGGCTTGAAAGCGGCGCTGGCCGCTTTCCTTGAGGGTGAACCAGCCAGAGCGGCTGGATAATTCCGGCCCTTCAGGCCGACGCGCCGTCGATCAGGCAGCGCAGACTTCGCGGATCGAGCTTTCCAGAATGTCGAGCGCCTCGTTCATGACGCCGTCCTGGATGGTGATCGGCGCGAGGAAGCGGATGACGTTGCCATAGACGCCGCACGTCAGCAGGATCAGCCCCTTGTCGAGGGCCTTCAGCCTGATCGCATTGGCGATCTCGGCCGACGGCAGGCCTTTCTTGACGTCGTTGAACTCGACGGCGTTCATGAAACCGAGGCCTCTGATATCGACGATCTCGGGCACGTCGTCACGGATCGACTGCAGCCGCTGCTTCAGCCTTGCACCCAGCGTGTTGGCACGGTCGCAAAGCTTCTCCTCGTCGATCACGTCGAGAACGGCATGCGCGGCGGCGACACCGATCGGGCTGCCGCCATAGGTGCCGCCGAGCCCGCCGGGGCCGGGCGCATCCATGATCTCGGCACGGCCGGTGACCGCGGCCAACGGGAAGCCGCCGGCCAGGCTTTTCGCCATTGTGGTGATGTCGGCCGCCACCTCATGGTGATCCATGGCAAACATCTTGCCGGTGCGGGCAAAGCCGGTTTGCACTTCGTCAGCAATCAAAAGCATGCCGTGCTGGTCGCAGAGCTTGCGCAGCGCGGTCAGGAACTCACGCGGTGCGTCGTAGAAGCCGCCCTCGCCCTGCACCGGCTCGATGATGATGGCGGCGACGCGGGCCGGATCGACATCGGCCTTGAACAGCCGGTCGAGTGCGGCCAGCGAATCGGCGATCGACACGCCATGCAGCGGCACCGGGAACGGCGCGTGGTAGACGTCGCCCGGCATGGCGCCGAAGCCGACCTTGTAGGGCACCACCTTGCCGGTCAGCGCCATGCCCATGAAGGTGCGGCCGTGGAAGCCGCCGGCGAAGGCGATGACCGCCGGACGGCCGGTGGCGTTGCGGGCGATCTTGATGGCGTTCTCGACCGCCTCGGCGCCGGTGGTGACGAAGATCGTCTTCTTCTCGAACTTGCCGGGCAGCATGCCGTTCAGCCGTTCGGCCAAGCGCACATAGCTCTCATAGGGCACCACCTGGTGGCAGGTGTGGGTGAAGCGGTCGAGCTGCGCCTTGACCGCCTCGATCACCTTCGGATGGCGATGACCGGTGTTGACGACGGCGATGCCCGACGAGAAGTCGATGTAGCGGCGGCCCTCGACATCCCAGATCTCCGAGTTTTCAGCCCGGTCCGCGTAGATTTGCGTGGTCATGCCGACGCCGCGCGAGATGGACTGGTTCTTGCGTTCGGAAATGGCTGAATTCTTCATGGGATCCCTCATCGGGCCGGCGCCCGTTCTTGTTTGATGTCGCTGACACGTCTTCTGACCTTATTTCACGTTTTCCTCAAGTCGGCACCGTAAACAGGCGATTGGGCCTGCCGCCGGGCGCCGCCTTGACCAGTCGACCGATGCGCGTACGAGGGAGGTTCCCTTTTCATCGGGATCGATTATCTTTGGACGGCCCGCGAGCTCCGCGGTGGGAGCGTCCTACGCAGGCAGGGGAAGCCATGAGCAGGAACGCGAAATCGTCCGCCTTGCAACCATTGCTCCCAAGCCCTTTGCCGTACCGAAACACCTCAATCCTTGCCTTTGCGATGGCGAGCCTGCTGCTGGCCGGCTGCCAGAAGCAGGAGGCAGCCGAACACAGGCTGCCGGTGATGGTGCACACCGAGACAGTGGCGATCGCAGACTTTTCGCCAAGGACCTCGCTGACCGGCGTGATCGCGGCGCGCACGCTGAACAATCTGTCGTTCCGGGTGGGTGGCCGCGTCGTCGAGCGGCTGGTCGATGTCGGCCAGCATGTCGCTCAAGGTGCCGTGCTCGCCCGCATCGACCCGCATGAGCAGGAATCCGATTTGCGATCGGCACAGGCCGACCTTGACGCCGCGCAGGCACAGCTAGCCCAGTCCGCCGCCACCTTCGAGCGGCAGAAGACGCTGCTTGCCCAGGGTTTTACCACCAGGCGCGACTATGACGCCGCCGATCAGGCGCTGAAGGTGGCGCAAGGTAGTGTCGATGCCGCACGGAGCGCACTCACCAACGCCCAGCAGAACCTTTCCTACACCGAGCTCAAGGCGGGTGCCGCCGGCGTCATCACCGCCCGTCAGGTCGAAACCGGACAGGTGGTGCAGGCGGCGCAGACCGTCTTCACCGTCGCCGAGGACGGCGATCGCGACGCGGTGTTCAATGTCCAGGAAACATTGGTTGCCAAAACGGCGCCATCGCCGACGGTGACGATCACGCTGTTGTCCGACCCGCAGGTGAAGGCCGTGGGCAAGGTGCGCGAAGTCTCGCCAGCGGTGGATCCGGCTTCGGGCTCGATCCGGGTCAAGGTCGCCATTCCCGACACGCCCGCCGGCATGCCACTGGGCGCGGCTGTCATCGGCTCGGTCAGCGCCAGTCCGACGAAGGCTATCCTGTTGCCCTGGCAGGCGCTGACCTCCACTGCCGGCAAACCGGCTGTCTGGATCGTCGACCCCTCGACCAAGGCGGTTGTGACGGCGCCGGTCGAGGTGCTGGCATTCGAATCGGGCACGGTCGTCATCGCCAGCGGGCTGAACGCAGGCCAAAGCGTCGTTACGGCAGGCGGGCAGTTGCTCAGTCCCGGGCAAACGGTCGAGATATCGGGAGCGGGCCAATGAGAAGGCTGCCGCACCTCATGCTTGGCCTGTTTGCACTTGGCACGCTCGTGTCCTGCTCGAAGTCCGAGGAAAAGCCGCCCGAGATCATCCGGCCGGTGCTGTCGATAGTCATCGAGCCGCGCACCACCCAGACCTTCGGCTTTGCCGGCTCGGTCGAGCCGCAAGTCAGTGCCGACCTCGCCTTCCGCCTGCTTGGCCGGGTTGTGTCGCGCGACGTCAATGTCGGCGACATCGTCAGCAAGGGCACGACGATCGCCGCGCTCGACCCGACCGCGCTGGAGCTGGCCGTCCAGGCCGCCAAGGCGGAACTCTCCAATGCCGAGGCGCAATTCGCCAACGCCGCAGGCAGCGAGGAACGCCAGCGCCAGCTGCTTGCCGCCGCCAACACCACGCAGGCGGTCTTCGATGCCGCGCAGCAGGCGAGGAAAGCGGCGGAGGCCGGCGTCGAACGAGCCAAGGCCTCGCTTGCCAAATCGCAGGAGCAGCTTGGCTACGCCCGGCTGTTCTCGGATTTCGACGGCGTTGTCACCGCCACCGGCGCCGAGGTCGGCCAGACGGTCTCGCCTGGCCGGACGGTCGTCACGGTGGCGCGCTCGGACCTACGCGAGGCGGTGGTCGACATTCCCGACCAGTTGATCGGTGACCTCACGGCCGGCACGCCATTCCAGGTCATCCTGCAGTCGCTGCCGGCGATCCAGACTGAGGCCAAGCTGCGCGAGATCGCGCCTCAGGCCGAAGGCTCGACCCGCACGCGGCGCGTGCGGCTGACGCTCACCGATCCGCCGCAAGCCTTCCGAATCGGCTCGACAGTGACAGCGACCCGCGTGACCAAGGTTGCGCCGACGATAGAATTGCCCATGTCGGCACTGCTTGAGAAGGACGGCGTCGACAGGGTGTGGATCGTCGATCCGCAGACATCGAGCGTTAACGCCAAAGATATCAAGGTCGCCGCCAAGGGCGCCGCGACCTTCACCGTCGCCGGAGGCCTGGAAGCCGGTATGCGCGTCGTCACCGCCGGCGTCCACAGCCTGAGCGAAGGCCAAAAGGTCAAAGTGCCGGAGGGCGGCGTCTGATGAAGGGCTTCAATCTCTCCGACTGGGCGCTCAGCCACCGCTCCATGGTCTGGTACTTCATGCTGGTCTTCGTGGTGGCCGGCATCTTCTCCTACCTCAATCTCGGTCGTGAGGAAGACCCCAACTTCACCATCAAGACGATGATCATCCAGGCAAACTGGCCGGGCGCGTCGGTCAAGGAGACCGGGCAGCAGGTGACCGACCGCATAGAGAAGAAGCTCGAGGAGCTCGACAGCCTCGACTTCACCAGATCCGTCACCACCGCCGGCCAGACCGTCATCTTCGTCAACCTGAAGGACACCACCAAGGCGCGCGATGTCGCGCCGAACTGGATTCAGGTGCGCAACATGGTCAACGACATCCGGACGCAGTTTCCGCAAGGCGTGCAGGGGCCGTTCTTCAACGACCGCTTTGGCGATGTCTTCGGAAACATCTACGCCTTCACGTCGGACGGGCTGACGCCGCGCCAGCTGCGCGACTATGTCGAGGACGTCCGCACCAAAATCCTGACCGTGCCGAATGCCGGCAAGGTCGATCTCGTCGGCGCGCAGGACGAGGCGATCTATCTCGAATTCTCGACCCGCCAGATCGCCGCCCTTGGCCTCAACCAGCAAGCGATCATTGCCAGCCTGCAAGCGCAGAACGCGATCACGCCGTCCGGTGTCATCGAGTCCGGACCGGAGCGCATCAGCGTGCGCGTCGGTGGCCAGTTCACTTCCGAAGAGAGTCTGCGTGCCATCAATCTGCGCGTCAACGACCGCTTCTTCCGGCTGAGCGATGTGGCGACGATCACGCGCGGCTATGTCGATCCGCCGACGGCGCTGTTCCGCTTCAATGGCCAGGACGCTATCGCGCTCGCCATCGGCATGAAGCCCAACGCCAATCTGCTGCAGTTCGGCGAGGCGCTGCACACGGAGATGAACAGGGTGCTGGCCGACCTGCCGGTCGGCGTCGGTGTGCATCTGGTCGCGGACCAGCCGGTCATCGTCGAGGAGGCCGTCTCGGGCTTCACGCGCGCGCTGTTCGAGGCGGTCGCCATCGTGCTCGCGGTGTCCTTCATCAGCCTCGGCATGCGCGCCGGCTTCGTCGTGGCGCTGTCGATCCCGCTGGTGCTGGCCATCACCTTCACGGTCATGGCCTATCTCGGCATCTCGCTGCAGCGCATTTCGCTGGGGGCGCTGATCATTGCGCTCGGCCTCCTGGTCGACGACGCGATGATCGCGGTCGAGATGATGGTGGCGCGGCTTGAAGTCGGCGACAATCTGCGCAAAGCAGCGACTTACGTCTACACATCGACTGCCTTCCCAATGCTGACCGGTACGCTGGTGACGGTCGCCGGCTTTATCCCGATCGGCCTCAACAACAGCGCCGCCGGCGAATACACTTTCACCCTGTTCGTCGTCATCGCGGTATCGCTTCTGGTATCATGGATCGTGGCCGTGCTGTTTGCGCCGCTGCTCGGCGTCACAATTCTTCCGGCGACGATGAAGACGAAGCACCACGACCGGCCGGGCCGCTTCACGTCACTGTTCCGGCGCGTGCTACTCGGCTCTGTGCGGCATCACTGGCTGACCATCATCGCCACAGTGTTGTTGTTTGCCGGCTCGATAGCCGGCTTCGGCCTCGTCCAGCAGCAGTTCTTTCCGCCTTCCGATCGGCCGGAGCTGATCGTCGACTGGAACCTGCCGCAGAACTCGTCGATCACCGAGACGCGCGACCAGATCGAGCGTTTCGAAGGGCGCGCGCTGGCCGGCAACCCCGACATCGACCATTTCAGCTCCTATATCGGCCAGGGCGCGGTGCGCTTCCTGCTCGCCTTCGACGTGCAACCGGCCAATCCGTATTTCGGCCAGACCGTCATCGTCACCAAGAGCATCGAGGCGCGCAACCGGCTGAAGCCGCTCCTGGAGAAGCTGCTTCGCGAGGAGTTCGTCGGTACCGATGCCTTCGTCAAGCCGCTCGAGCTCGGGCCGCCGGTCGGCCGCCCGGTGCAGTACCGGGTCGGCGGTCCCGACATCCAGACGGTGCGCGGCCTGGCGCAGCAATTCGCCGGCCTCATCTCGACCAATCCGAAGCTTGCAGCGCCAACCTTCGACTGGAACGAGCCGCAGCGTGTGCTGAGGGTCGACGTGCTGCAGGACAAGGCGCGCCAGCTCGGCATCACCTCCTCCGATATCGCCAGCGAGCTGAACAGCACGGTCGGCGGCGCCACCATCACGCAGGTGCGCGACGCCACCTATCTGATCAACGTCGTGGCGCGCTCACGCGATGCCGAACGCGGCTCGATCAGGACGCTCCAGAACATGCAGCTGCCGACCGGCACCGGCGAGGCGATCCCGCTCGCGGCGGTGGCCAACTTCCGCTACGAGCTGGAGCAGCCGACGGTGTGGCGGCGTAACCGCATTCCGACGATCACCGTGCGCGCCGGATTGGTCGGCGACACGCTGCCGGCCACTGTGGTCAACGAACTGAAGCCAGCCGTCGATGCCTTCATCGCCAAGCTGCCGCCGGGCTATTCGGTCGAGACGGCAGGCTCGGTCGAGGAAAGCGCTAAAAGCCAGGGACCGATCGCCGCCGTCGTGCCGCTGATGCTGTTCGTCATGGCGACCATCCTGATGGTGCAGTTGCAGAGCTTCCAGCGCCTGTTCCTGGTCGTTGCTGTGGCGCCGCTCGGCCTGATCGGCGTGGTGGCCGCACTGGTGCCTAGCGGCGCGCCGCTCGGCTTCGTCGCCATCCTCGGCGTGCTGGCGCTGATCGGCATCCTGATCCGCAACTCGGTCATCCTGATCGTGCAGATCGAGGACCTCGTCAACGAAGGCAAGGACCGCTGGGCGGCGGTGATCGAGGCGACCGAGCACCGCATGCGGCCGATTGCGCTGACGGCAGCGGCCGCGAGTCTCGCGCTGATTCCGATCGCGCGTGAGGTGTTCTGGGGACCGATGGCCTATGCCATGATGGGCGGCATCATCGCCGGCACCGCGATCACGCTGTTGTTCCTGCCAGCGCTCTATGTGGCGTGGTTCAGGATCAAGGAGCCGAGGCGGGGGCTGGAAAGCGAAGGCGCGCACAGTGAAACGGTGCCGGAAGGTGGGGCAGCCTGAGGCAGAAATTTCGGTCGCGCCCGCGATAGAAACTACGCCCTCACAAACCCTTCGCTCGCCCTAAGCAGATTGCGGGTATAATCCTTCGTCACACGCCGCTCGACAAGGTCGTCCGCGCTCAGATTCTCCACCGCCTCGCCGCTTTGCATCACCATCAGCCGCTCGCACATATGGGTGATGATGGCGAGGTCGTGGCTGACCATCAGGAAGGTCAGCTTGCGCCGCCGGCGGACCTCTTCCAAAAGGTTGAGCACTTCCGCCTGCACCGAGGCATCGAGTGCCGAGGTCGGCTCGTCGAGCAGCAGGATCGACGGTTCGAGGATAAGCGCACGCGCGATCGCCACGCGCTGACGCTGGCCGCCCGACAATTGATGCGAGTAGCGGAAGCGAAAACCGTTACCGAGGCCAACCTCGTCGAGCGCCCGCTGGATGCGCTTTTCGCCGTCGGCAAAACCATGGATGGCAAGCGGTTCCTGCAGCAGGCGATCGACGGTCTGGCGCGGGTGCAGCGACCCGTACGGATCCTGGAAAACCATCTGCACTTCGCGGTAGAAGGCCTTGTCGCGGCGAGTACCAAGCTTCTTGTCATTGACGGTGATGCTGCCCGAAGCGACCGGCGCGAGGCCGGCGATGGCTCGCAGTAGCGTTGATTTGCCGGAGCCGGATTCGCCGACCAGGCCGAAGGATTCGCCCGGCTGCACATCGAGGCTGACGCCTTTCAGCGCGTGAAAGCGGTCGAAGATCACTCCCAGCCTGTCGACGGCAATCGCTGCTGTCATGCCGCCCACTCCGGCTTGCGGTCGAGCACCGGCAGCGGGTGACGGTCAGCGCCGATCTTGGGCATGCAGTTGAGCAGGCCGCGCGTATAGGGATGCTGGGCGCGGCCGAGTTCGGACGCCTTGAGCTGTTCGACCACCTTGCCGGCATACATGACGATGACGCGGTCGCAGAAGGACGAAACCAGGCGCAAATCGTGCGAGATAAAAATCAGCCCCATGCCGCGCTCGCTGACCAGCCGGTCGAGGATGCCGAGCACATCGAGCTGCACGGTGACGTCGAGCGCCGAGGTTGGCTCATCGGCGATCATCATTTCCGGTCCGGCGATCAGCATCATGGCGATCATGGCGCGCTGGCCCATGCCGCCGGACACTTCATGCGGATGCAGGTCGAAGACGCGGGCCGGGTCGCGGATCTGCACCGCTTCCAGCATCGCCAGGGCGCGGTCGCGCGCTTCGGCCTTGCCGACCTTTTCATGGGTGCGCAGCGTCTCGACGATCTGGCGGCCGATGCTCATCACGGGATCGAGCGAATATTTCGGATCCTGCAGGATCATGGCGATGCGTTTTCCGCGCAACGCACGGCGTTCGCGTGGCGAGACGCTGAGCAGATCGATGCCGTCGAAGGCAAGCTTGTTCGCCGATATACGGGCCTGCGGGGGCGTCAGCCCCATGATGGCGCGGCCGGTCTGCGATTTGCCGGAGCCGGACTCGCCGACAATGCCGAGCCGTTCGCGGCCGAGTGAGAAGGTGACGCCACGCACCGCCTCGACCAGCCCGGTGCGGGTCGGGAAAGTGACGCGCAGGTCCTCGACATCGAGAAGCGTGCTCATTGGTCACCACTGCGCGGATCGAGCGCGTCCCGAAGCCCATCGCCAAGCAGGTTGAAGCCAAGGCTGACGATCAGGATGGCGAAGCCCGGCGCACCGGCCACCCACCATTGGTCGAGCACGAAGCGGCGGCCCGACGCGATCATGGTGCCCCATTCAGGCAGCGGCGGCTGCGCGCCGAGGCCAAGGAAGCCGAGACCGGCGGCAGTCAGGATGATGCCGGCCATGTCGAGCGTCACCCGGACGATCAGCGAGGAGATGCAGAGCGGCATGATGTGGCGCAGCACGATGCGGAAAGGTGAGGCGCCCATCAATTGCACCGCCTTGATGTAATCGGAATTGCGAACTGTCAGCGTTTCGGCGCGGGCAATTCGAGCGTAAGGCGGCCAGGAGGTGATGGCGATGGCGAGCACCGCATTCTCGATGCCGGGGCCCAGGGCCGCCACGAAGGCCAGCGCCAGGATCAGCTTGGGGAAAGCGAGGAAGATGTCGGTGATGCGCATCAGGATGGCATCGGTCCAGCCGCCGGCATAGCCGGCGACGGTGCCGACCAAAAGGCCGATGGGTGCGGCGATAATGGCAACCAGGATGACCACGTAGAGCGTCCAGCGCGAGCCGTAGAGAATGCGCGAAAGGATATCGCGGCCAAGGTCGTCGGTGCCGAACCAGTGCTCGGCGCTCGGCGCCAGCAGGCGCGCGTTCTTCAGGTCGCCGAATGTCGGCGAATAGGGCGCCAGCACGCCGGCAAGGGCGGCAACGACCAGCAGGGCGATGATGATGAGCAGGCCGAGAAAGGCCAGCCGGTTGGCGGAAAAGCGCCGCCACGCGACATAGGCGCGGCCGAGCCTTGCCTGCATGCGCGACGCCGGCCGCTCGCTGAGCAGCCAGTCGCGACGGGTCTGGATGGCGTCGGCGCTCATGCGGACTTCGTCCTCGGATCGAGCACCCGGTAGAGCAGGTCGGAGAGAAGGTTGATAGCGATGAACACCGAGCCGATGACGATGGTGCCGCCAAGCACGGCGTTCATGTCGGCGTTCTGCAGCGAGTTGGTGATGTAGAGGCCGATGCCCGGCCAGGAGAACACGGTCTCGGTCAGCACCGAACCTTCGAGCAGCCCGGCATAGGAGAGCGCGATCACCGTCACCATCGGCACCGCGGCGTTGCGCAGAGCGTGGCCCCAGATGATGCGGGTTTCCGACAGGCCCTTGGCGCGCGCCGCGACGATGTATTCCTGGGCGAGTTCGTTGAGCATGAACGAGCGCGTCATGCGGCTGATATAGGCGAGCGAGAAGTAGCCGAGCAGCGAGGCCGGCAAGATGATGTGGCGGAAGGCATCATAGAAGACATCCCACTGCCGCTGCCACAGAGAATCCAGGAGATAGAAGCCGGTGATCGGGGTGAAGGTGTATTCGTAAACGACGTCGAGCCGGGCCGGGAAGGCGACCCATTGCAGCTTGGCGTAGAACAGCACCAACGCCAGCAGCCCGAGCCAGAAGATCGGCACGGAATAACCGATGAGGCCGATGATGCGCACGATCTGGTCGATGAGACTGCCGCGCCTGACCGCGGCCAGCACGCCAAGCGGCACGCCGAACAGCGCGCCGATCAGCGTTCCCAGCGTCGCCAGTTCCGTCGTTGCCGGGAGGGCGCGGCGAATATCGGTCATGACCGGATTGGTGGTCAGCACGGAAGTACCGAAATCACCATGCAGCGCGCTTTTCACATAGATGTAGAACTGCTCGACCAGCGGCAGGTCGAGGCCCATCTCGCGGCGCGTGCGCTCGACGACATTGGCCGGCGCCCGGTCGCCAAGCACCGCCAGCACTGGGTCGATCGGGATGACACGGCCGATGAAGAAGGTGACCGCGAGCAGACCAAGATAGGTCGTGATCGCGATGACCAGGAAACGGCCGAGCGATGATGCAAGGGCGACGGCGCGGGCGCTGCTGCGCCCGCCCTCGTTTTCAACCGCGCTCATGGGCGCGCCTGTCGGCATTATTCCTTGGAAACCGGCCCGACGAAGTTGCTGTCGAAGCTCGGGCCGAGTGCGAAGCCCTTGAGGTTCTTGCGCAGGCCAGCCACCTCCAGCTGCTGGTGGATAACGACGAAGGGGCTGGTGTCGAGGATCTTCTTCTCGAGATCCTTGTACATATCGGCGCGCTTGCCCGCATCCTTCTCCAGCAGCGCCGCTTCCGTCTCCTTGGTCAGGTCCGGAATGTCCCAGGCATTGCGCCAGGCCAGCGTATGGGACTTGCCTGCATCCGAATTGTCCGGGTTCGAGGCAAAGGTTTGGGCGTTGGAGTTCGGATCGAAATAGTCCTGGCCCCACTGGCCGATATAGATGTCGTGGTTGCGGGCGCGGTACTTGGTCAGCGTCTGCTTGCCGTCGCCCGGAATGATCTCCAGCTTGATGCCGGCCTGGCCGAGCGTCTGCTGGATCGATTCCGCCATGCCGGTCGTCGGCTGACCAGTGCGCACGTCCATGGTTACGCTGAAGCCGTCGGGCAGACCGGCCTTGGCCAGCAGTTCCTTGGCCTTGGCGACATCGAGCTTGAACGGATTCTCGTCCAGTTCACCCAGGACCCCCTTGGGCAGGAAGGTCTGGTGGATCTCTCCGATGCCCTTAAGGATGGTCGAGCCCAAGGCATCATAGTCGACAAGATACTTGAACGCCTGGCGCACCTCGGGTTTGGCGAGGTTCGGGTTCTTCTGGTTGAGGCTGATGTAATAGACCGTGCCCTTCGGTGCACTGGTGGTGGTCAAATCGGCGTTCTTGGCGATGGCGTCGAGATCGTTCGGCTCGAGGTTGCGGGCAACGTCGATGTCGCCTGCTTCGAGCGCCAGGCGCTGGGCCGAGCTTTCCTTCATGTTGCGGTAGATGACGCGGGCCAGCTTGGCCTTTTCGCCGTAATAATTGTCGTTGCGTTCCATGACGACGGCTTCGTTTGCCCGCCATTCGCGCAACTTGAAAGCGCCCGAGCCGGCATAGCCGGTCTTCAGCCAGGCATTGCCGAAGTCATTGTCCCATTTGTAGTCAGCGGTGGGTGCTGCCGTGACGACATGTTCTTTGACCAGCTTGGCATCGACCACGGAAGCGACGGTTGCGGACAGGCAGTTCAGCACGAAGCTCGGCGCGTACGCCTTGTCGACGGTGAACTGGAAGGTGGTGTCGTCGACGGCCTTGGCTTTGTCGGTGACGTTGTCGCCGCTGATGCCGAACTGACCGATGATGAAGGCCGGGCTCTTGTCCAGCTTGACGGCGCGCTCGAACGAATAGGCGACATCGGCCGCGGTGATCGGATTGCCCGAGGCAAATTTCAGACCGGGCTTGAGCTTGAACGTGTAGGTCAGGCCGTCGTCGGAAACGGTCCAGCTTTCGGCGAGGTCGCCCTTGACCTTGGAGGTGTCGCTGAGGTCGAGACGGACGAGCAGATCATAGGTGTTGCCAGTGACCTCGGCGGTCGACAGCTCGAACGCCTCGCCTGGATCCATGGAAATGATGTCGTCGATCGCGAAACCTTCGACCAGGGTGTCGGCAGGGGTGACCGCGCCCGCTGGCGCGCCGGCCAGAAGCAGCGCGGACATGGCGGCACCCGCGAGCAGGATGCGCGAGCGTAGAGCAAACTTTTCCATCATCATTGTGATTGTTCCCTGTTTTGTTGACCTGAGTTCCCGGCTCAGGATTGCAGTATTCTTTTCGGGGCCGACAATGGCCCTCTGCCCACTTACCGTCGTGGTTTTTGTCCAATTGGTCAACACCATATCCGGCGGTATTCTGGCCGGCAACGAGCATTTGCACGACAGCGTATTGGACCAGAATGGGCTGGGGTCAGTCGATGCGCACGCCGGCTAATTGATGCCGCCAATCCGGAAAAATCTGCTAATTTCGCAGCTACTTCAGCGTCGCGACCAGATTGGCATCGGGAAAACAGGTGGCGGCCCGGCCGTTCTTGGCCTGCCACTTGCCGATCGAGCGGCGGGTCTTGAAGCCGGGCAGCCCGTCGGCGCTGCCGACATCATAGCCCTTGGCCTCCAGCGCCCGCTGCAAGGCGGCGATATCCGACCGGTAGAGCCCGCCGACCGCGCCCCAGCTGCCGGCAAAATTGCTGTCGCCATGGGCGATGCGATCGGCGCCGTGGCCGATGAACAGTGCGTAGAGGTCGCTGGTGTTGTATTCCTTCAGCACATAGAAATTGGGGGTGGCGATGAAGGCCGGCCCGCTGCGCCCGGCCGGCATCAGCAGGAAGCCTTCGGCTTTCAGCTCGCTCGCCGGAAACGGCTTTCCGCCAACGCGCTTGATGCCCATGTCAGCCCATTGCGAAATTGTCTTGCCCTGGTCCGGACCTTCCAGTGAACAGGAGACCGTATCCGGGACGGTCACCTCAAAACCCCAGCCTCGCCCCCTCACCCAGCCATAATGGACGAGGTAGTTGGCAATCGAGGCCAGCACGTCGGGCGTCGAGTTCCATATGTCGACACGGCCGTCGCCGTCGAAATCGACGGCGTGCTTCAGGAACGAAGTCGGCATGAATTGCGGCTGGCCGAGCGCGCCGGCCCATGATGATTTCATCGCGCCGACCGGGGCCAGTCCGCGCTCGACGATTTCCAGCGCGGCCAAAAGCTCCGTGCGAAAGAATTCCTTCTTGGTCGACATGAACGCCTTGGTGCCCAGCACCTCGAAGGCATCGTAGGGCATTTTCGCCGCGCCGAAGCCGGTTTCACGGCCCCAGATCGCCAGCAGCACTTCGCCCGGCACGCCATAGCGCTTTTCGATGGCAGCCAACGTGCGGGCATTGGTCGCTTCGCGCGCCCGGCCGCCGGCCGTCACCGCACCAATGGTCTTCTCGGCGAAATAGGCGCCGGGCGAGCCGAACTCGGCCTGATGCTGTTTCTGCGGCGTGGCCGCCTTTTCGCCCGGCTTGACCAGGTCGGGCAGCTTGAGATTGGGCTTGATGCCATCGAACGCGGCATCGAAGGTTTTTTTGGAAATGCCTTTCGCCTTGGCTTGCGGCCACAAGTCGTTCTGCAGCCAGGCGCGGAATTGATCGTCGATTTTTGCCGCGGAAGCGGGGGCGGGGGCACCCAGCGCAATAAGGATTGCGAGGAAAAGCGTAATGGCCAGTTCATAGGGGGCGCGAAGGAATGCAGTCATCTCAGGAGCATCCTTCTCCGCCAATTGCGTCAAAACGCCGTCCGCGAGCGAAGTGCGGCAGCCAGCGTGCCCTCGTCGAGGTAATCGAGCTCGCCGCCGACCGGCACGCCATGCGCAAGGCGTGTCACCTTGATGTCGAAGCCGGACAGTTGGTCGGTGAGGTAATGCGCGGTGGTCTGGCCCTCGACCGTCGCGTTGACGGCGAGGATGATCTCCTTGACCTCGCCGCCGGCGACGCGGTCAATCAGCGAGCGGATGTTGAGCTGGTCGGGGCCGATACCGTCGAGCGGCGACAGCGTGCCGCTGAGCACGTGGTAGCGCACATTCATCGCTGCTGCCCGCTCCAGCGCCCACAGGTCGGAAACGTCCTCGACGACGATGATGGTGCCGGCGTCACGACGCGGATCGGTGCAGATCATGCAGGGGTCCGACGTATCGACATTGCCGCAGGTCGAGCAGATGCGCACCTTGTCGGCAGCCTCGGCCATGGCGGCGGCGAGCGGCGACAACAGCTGCTCCTTCTTCTTGATCAGATGCAGTGCCGCACGCCTGGCCGAACGGGGCCCCAGCCCCGGCACCTTGGCCAGGAGCTGGATCAGGCGTTCGATCTCCGGACCGGCGATTCGCTTGGACATCGCTCTGATCTAGGATTTTTCAGTGCGTTTTGGAACATCCCCCGTCCGCATGACCCGCCATATTGTCCTGGCGGGCCATGGAGTACGGATCAGTTGACCTCGAGCGGACGGCTCTGGCTGGCGATCATTGCGCCGATGGCGTCAGTGTTCTCCGGCGTCGACTGGAATCCCATCGACGCCTCTTGCGGGGCGTTCGCAACCGAGGAAATGACCGGTTTGTTCAAGGTTCCGCCAAAACGGGCGGCATCCGGCTCTTCCATGGGCTCCTGCATAGCCACAACCGTCGGCTCCGCCGGGGCACGCGCGGGTTTCGCGGTTGGCACCGCCGCGGCGGCCACGTAGGTCTGTTGGGCAGGCGCGGATCGGACGGTTGCCGCCTTGGCCGGACGGACCGGCTCGGCGGAAGCAACGAGGATCACCGGTGCTGCCGGCTTCACGGGCGCCGCCGAGGCAATGGCGACCTGCGGCTCATCCGGCAGCGGCTGCCAATTGCGGCCACGTTTCTCGTAGAAGGCATTGCCACCGGCAACCATGGTGTAGTGCATGTTCTTGTAAGGGAAACGCAGCCCGGCGGTGTGGAAATACATCGTGTTCTTCAGCTTGGCCTTGCGCTCGCCCTTGAGCACGGCGTCGGCCGCTTCCTCGACATCGGGCATAGCCCGCGAATTCATCGGCCGGGTCATGACGCCGGGCGCGAACTGCCCGGGCTCGCCGACCACATCGCAGATGGTGCTGCCGTGGTTGCCAGAGCGCAGCCGGTTCATCACCACCGTGCCGACCGCGATCATGCCGTCACGGCTCGACCGGTTGGACTCGAAGAACATCGCCCGTTCCAGGCATTCCCTGTCCTTTGGCGTGTGACTGTAAGATCGGGAACTCAGGAAACTCGGCGTGATGGCGTCGGTCAGGCTGGCGACGGACATGCCGTGCGAGGTGGTCTGGCTGCAGGCAGACAAAAACAAGGGTGAAATGACGGCGCCGAGCAACAGCGGCGTCTTCCATCGCATGGAAATCAACAGGTAACCCTCACTTCGATGCCCGCCCCCAGGCTGCGGCAAGAATGAGACACTTTCAGGCAAAATGATGGCTAAAACGTTATTAGCGAGGCACTGTTGCCAAACTGGCACAGTTGCATGGCTTTATTCTGTCAACGCGCCGCAGCCATCGAGACCGGCTGACCAGGTTCGACCTCTTCGACTTTCTCCGAAAACAGTCCGCGCCTGAGGAACAGCGCCAGCGCGTCCCTGGCCGTCGGCGCGATCTTTCCCGGCCAGTCGCTTTCGATGAATTCGGCCTTGGTGAAGTCCGGATTTGTCTCGCAGGCCGCCTCCAGGAATTCGGCGATCTCGAGCACGATCGCCCGCTCGTCCTTCGACAGCGCCGATGTGCCGGCCTCGATCGACGGGCGATGCACGTAATCCTCGAACAGGTCGAAGTAGCCCTTGATGCCGACAAGATCGACGCCGGCGTCGCAATCGGCCAGGATTTCCAGGATCTCGTAGATCCTGCTCCTGACACGCTGCTCGATCAGTCTTTCGGAGGGCTCTTCGATCATGGGCGTAACGCCGTCGAACGTTAGAAGGGCAGTTTCATTCCTGGCGGGATCGGCAGGCCGGCGGTCAGCGCCTTGGTCTTCTCCTGCATGATCTGCTCAACCTTGGTCTTGGCGTCGTTGTGCGCGGCGAGCACCAGGTCCTCCAGGATCTCGACATCATCCTCCTTGAACAGGGACGGATCGATCCTCAGCGACTTCATCTCAAATTTTCCGGTCAGCGTCACGTTGACCAGGCCGCCGCCGGCCTGGCCAGATGCTTCCAGCGTGGCGATCTCGTCCTGCATGGCCTGGAACTTGGCCTGCATTTCCTTCGCCTTGCCCATCAAGCCGAGAAGATCTTTCATGGTCGCGTCCTTTGCGGATTCGTGCTGTGGTCAGGTTTCGTCGTCGTCCGCCGGGGGCTCGACCGGCACTTCGGCCTCGGTCGTATCGGCTTCCGGCGCGTCGGGAATGCGCACGTCGATGATCTTGGCGCCGGGGAAACGGGCCAGAATGGCGGCGACGGTGGGATCGCTCTTGGCATCGAGGAAGGCAGTCTCGCGCTTGGTCGATTCCATTTCGGCGAGCGTCTGGCCGCCCTCTTCCTTCGACAGCGAGACCAGCCAGCTGCGGCCGGTCCAGGCGCGCAGTTTCGTCGTCAGGTCGTTGAGCAGCATCTTGGGCGCATCAGCGGTCAGACCGACGTCGATGCGGCCGGGCTCGATGCGCACAAGACGGATACAGCTCTTGACCAGCACCTTGAAGGCGATGTCACGCTGCGCGTCGGCCAGGGCAATGATGTCGGCCAGCGATTTCAGCGGAACCTGCAGCGTCTCCGGCACCGGTTGCGGGGGCGCGACGAAAGCGGCAGGCGCGGGCGTGGCCTCGACCAACCGCATGGTCTGCGCGCCGCCTGGCCCGGACGGCATGCGGGTCTGTGCGACCGCGCTGGCGCCGCCACCATTGCCGGAACCCGTGGACGCGCCGTTGGGGCGCGACGCGCCATTTGGAACCGGCGCCGCGCCCTCGAGCGATCTCAAGGCCTCGTCCAGCGTCGGCAGGTCGGCGGCGTGCGCCAGCCGGATCAGCACCATCTCGGCGGCGCTCACCGGGCGGTTGGAGGACTGCACCTCGGGGATGCCCTTGAGCAGCATCTGCCATGTCCGCGACAGCACCCTGACCGACAGCGTCCTGGCGAAATCCGCGCCGCGTTGCCGCTCGTCCTGCGACAGCGCAGCGTCGTCGACGGCCGACGGCACGAAACGCAGCCGGGTGACGAGGTGGTTGAACTCGGCAAGATCGGTGAGCACGGCAGCCGGATCGGCGCCGGTGTCGTACTGAGCGCGGAATTCCCCGAGAGCGGCGGCCACATCGCCCTTCATCACATGTTCGAACAGGTCGACGATGCGGGCACGGTCGGCCAGCCCCAGCATCGCCCGCACCGCGTCGGCGCTGACCGAGCCCGCGCCATGGGCGATCGCCTGGTCGAGGATGGAGAGCGAATCACGGGCCGACCCTTCGGCTGCGCGTGCGATCATTGCCAGCGCGTCGTCGTCGACCGAAATGCCTTCCTTGGCCGAGATCGAGGAGAGGTGCGCGACCAGCGCGCCGGCATCGATACGCCTAAGGTCAAAGCGCTGGCAGCGCGACAGGACGGTGATCGGAACCTTGCGGATTTCGGTGGTGGCGAAGATGAATTTGACGTGCGGCGGCGGCTCTTCCAGCGTCTTCAGCAGGCCGTTGAAGGCCTGCGTGGAAAGCATGTGCACTTCGTCGATGATGTAGACCTTGTAGCGGGCCGAGACCGGCGCATAGCGCACGCGCTCGATGATGTCCCTGATGTCGTCGATGCCGGTGTGCGAGGCGGCATCCATCTCGATGACGTCGACATGGCGGCCTTCCATGATCGCCTGGCAGTGCTCACCCAGCACGGCAAGGTCGACCGAAGGTTGGTCTGTTGTCGGGGTTTTATAGTTCAGGGCCCGCGCGAGTATCCGCGCCGTCGTGGTCTTGCCGACACCGCGCACGCCGGTCAGCATCCAGGCCTGGGCAATGCGGCCGGTGGCAAAGGCGTTGGTGAGGGTACGCACCATCGGCTCCTGGCCGACCAGCTCGGAGAAGTTCGACGGACGGTACTTGCGCGCCAGCACCCGATAGGCAGCGGCCTTGTCCGTTCCCGAATTTCCGGCTTCGCTCATTCGCCCGTAAAGCTCCAAAGGGCCGCGCCCGAAGGCGGCCTATTCCTGCGCATAGTCTCGCCCGCGCAGCAATGCGTCGTCAATGTCGCGAGAGGAGCCGATGAGGTGGGAGGCTGGAACAATGACCCGTTCCGGGCTCGTTAGGGCTGCTTCCTTCCGGACCTGACCCGGTTGGCGAGTGGATCGTCCACCACCAACCTCCCGCTGTCCATATCGGCAATTCGGCGATGAAATGCAAGTGCGCAGACGAATCGGCATCACGAACCGCCGGGGATCAATGATTCACTTGCAGCCCTGTTGCTGCCGCTCTAGCGTTCATGAGTTTGAGGAAACCAAGAAAAGCAAGGGAAACGCCGATGCTGCCGGGCCTTAAGGCCGGATTCACGCTGGATGCCCGACTGGAGGCGGATAGCGAGCAGTTGATGTGGCTTGGGCTGTGCGAATTGCGGGTGATGAACGACCGGCGCTGGCCATGGCTGCTCCTGGTGCCGCAGAGGCCGGGCGCGGAAGAAATCCACGACATGACGCCGCTCGACCAGGCAATGCTGACCTTCGAGACCAATATGGTGGCGCAGGCGCTGAAGAAGGCGACCGGCTGCACCAAGATCAACACCGGCGCGCTCGGCAACATCGTGCGCCAACTGCACATACATGTCGTCGCGCGTTCGGAGGGCGATCCCGGCTGGCCGGGGCCGGTGTGGGGCCACGGCCTGCGCGAGCCCTATCAGCGTTCCGACCTGCGCCGGTTTGCCCAAACGATAAGGGCGGCGCTATAAGCCTTCCCCGTGTCCATCCCAAAGCATCAGAGTCCGCATGAGCTTCCGCCTGTTTGACGCGCCGCTGCGCGAGCCGAGCCAGTTCGTCGGCTTTGCCGGCAACATCATCGACCGGCAATCCGAAAACCGAGCCGACGATTCCGTCGACAAGGCGCTGGCCGATCCGACGACGCGGCTGCTTCTGATGAATGGCGGCCGGCTCTATCTGAAGCTCGGCGGCAACGGTGGCCTCGACCCCTGGTTCGGCGCCGCCGAGAGCGAGCCGTTCAAGGTTTCCTTCGCCCACGGCGTCCTGCTCGGCTTTTCCGACCTGGGACCCGTGCTGGCGATACCAGCCGGCGTCGAGGCCGAACATTTGCCCGAGACCGTCAAGGCGATCGACTATCGTTCGGTCTACATGCAAGGGCTGATCGATGAGGCGGCCGCCGGCGCGATGGCGCAAGGCGCTGCCCTGCTCGCCTGGCACGCAAGTCATCGCTTCTGCAGCAAATGCGGCACTGAATCACAGATGCGGGCCGGCGGTTACAAGCGGCATTGCCCAAATTGCGGCACGGAGCATTTTCCGCGCACCGACCCGGTGGCGATCATGCTGACGGCGACGCGGGAGAAATGCCTGCTCGGGCGCGGCCGGCATTTCGGGCCGGGCATGTATTCGGCCCTGGCCGGCTTCATCGAGCCAGGCGAGACGATCGAAGCGGCCGTGCGCCGTGAGACGCTGGAGGAGGCCGGCATCAGGCTTGGCCGTGTCGTCTACCACGCCAGCCAGCCGTGGCCGTTTCCCTACTCGCTGATGATCGGCTGCTTCGGCGAGCCGCTCAACGACGACATCCAGGCCGACCTCAACGAGCTTGAAGACTGCCGCTGGTTTGCCCGCGACGAGGTGCGCTTGATGCTGACCAGGGAACATCCCGGCGATCTGGTCACGCCACCGAAAGGCGCCATTGCGCATCACCTCATCCGAGCCTGGGTGGACAGCGAATGATGGCAGCCAATACTGAAAGACATTGCAGGAGCAGAAAATGATCCGTCACACCGTCGTGTTCACGCTGAAGCATGCGCCGCATTCGCTGGAAGAAAAGAGGTTCCTGGTCGACGCCAAGAAAATCCTGTCGGCGATAAGGGGCGTCACGCATTTCGAGCAATTGCGGCAGGTCAGCCCCAAGAACGACTACCGCTTCGGCTTCTCGATGGAGTTCGCCGACCAGGCCGCCTACACCAGATACAATGACCATCCCGACCACGTCGCCTTCGTGCGCGACCGCTGGGTACCGGAAGTCGAGACGTTCATGGAGATCGACTATGTGCCGTTGGGCGCGGTGATTTAAAGCGCGTCGCGCCCAAACGGATTCCTGCGACGCGCTTTAAGTCATTGTTTCATGCATGTCGTTGTCCCAAAACCGCTGCGCACTTTTGGGCGACATGCACTAATCCGCCACCTTCCACTGCTCGCGCGACTCGCTGGCCGGATAAACGCCCAGGATCCGTACCTCGCGGGAGAAGAAGCGAAGCTCGTCCAGCGCCAGCTTGACCAGCGGATCGTCGGGATGGCCCTCGATGTCGGCGTAAAACAGCGTCGCCGTGAATGCCCCCAACTGGTAGCTCTCCAGCTTGGTCATGTTGATGCCGTTGGTGGCGAAACCGCCCATTGCCTTGTAAAGTGCGGCCGGCACGTTGCGGACGCGGAAGATGAATGTCGTCATCATCTTGGTGTCGGCTGACGGGCGTTCGGCCCATTGCTTGTTCTTGGTCAGAACGACAAAGCGGGTGACGTTGGAATCGGTGTCCTCGACATTCTCCTCGATGATGTCGAGCCCGTAGAGCTCTGCCGCGAGTGCCGGGGCGAGCGACGCCATGGTGCGGTCCTTGACCTCCGAAACCAGCTTCGCCGAACCCGCCGTGTCGCCGGCGACCACCGGCTTCCAGCCATTCTTGCGGATGTATTTGCGGCACTGGCCAAGCGCGTGGATGTGGCTGTGCACGGTCTTGATCTCGTTGCGTTTGACGCCGGGCAGCACCATCAGCTGGAAATGGATTGGCAGGAAATATTCGCCGACGATGTGCAGCCTCGATTCCGGCAACAGATGATGGATGTCGGCGACGCGCCCGGCGATGGTGTTCTCGATCGGGATCATGGCGAGATCGGCCTTGCCCGTCTCGACCGCGTTGAACGCATCCTCGAAGGTTGGGCACGGCAACGGCTCCATCGAGGGATAGACGTTGCGGCTGGCGGTGTCGGAATTGGCGCCCGGCTCGCCCTGGAAGGATATTCTGTTGGTCTTTTCAGGCATGCCCAAGTCTCGGTTCAAGGTGTCTCTGTTGGAAGGGATTCTTCAGTGTGAAAGGATGGTTCTGGCGCGTTCGAGGTCTTGCGGCGTGTCGACGCCAAGCGGCAACGAAGGCACGATCTCGGCATCGATGCGCATGCCGGCTTCCAGCGCCCGCAGTTGTTCCAGCCGTTCGCGCCGTTCCAGCGGCGACGGCTTCAGCGCGACGAAGCGCTCGAGTGCTGCGCGGCGATAGGCGTAGAGCCCGACATGGTGGTAAAGCGCGCCCTCGCCCCATGGTGCGGTGGCGCGGGTGAAATAGAGCGCCCTCAGCCTGGTGCCGGAGAGCGGCGAACCGACGATCTTGACGACGTTGGGATTGGTCTTTTCCTCGTCGCGGACGATCTCGACGCCGAGCGTGGCGATATCCACCGCCCTGTCCTCGAACGGCCTGAGCGACGCGGCGATGATTTCCGGGTCGATTGTCGGCAAATCGCCTTGCACATTGACGATCGTTTCGACCTTGCGTTCGGGATCAAGCGCAACCAAAGCCTCATGGATGCGATCGGACCCGGATTCGTGATCCATACGCGTCATCACGGCCTCGAAACCATGCGCGCGCACCGCTTCCGCCACGCTTTGCGTGTCGGTCGCCACCACCACCCGGCCGAGGCCGGCCTCGGCGGCGCGGCGGGCGACATGGACGATCATCGGCACGCCGGCAATGTCGGCCAGCGGCTTGCCCGGCAGGCGGGTCGAGGCCATGCGGGCCGGGATCAGGATCAGCGTGGACATGCGCGTTGCAAGGCGTCTCAAAAGGGGAAGGGAAAAGTGGCAAAAGGTCTCACTGGAAGCGCCCTTATAGGTGTTGCAACGCCGGAGCAAAAGACCTAGTTTCCGCCCGATTTGACCGCCTTAGCAGGGTGGGTCACGATACCGACGGACGGAGTGGACGGATCGGTCCGCCGGAAAAGGGAGCAAGGGGCGTATGGATTCCAACGAAGTCAACAAGCTGCTCGCCGGATTGCTCGGAACTGTTTTCGTGGTCTTCTCGGTTGGCCTTGTGTCGGATGCGCTGTTTGCCTCGCCGGCGCCGGAAAAGCCTGGCTTCGCCATCGAAGCCACCGAGCCCGCCGAAGGCGGCCCGGCCGCTCCGGCTGCCGAAGCCAAGCCGATTGCCGACCTTCTGGCGACTGCCAATGTCGAAGCGGGCGCTGCGGTGTTCAAGAAATGCCAGGCCTGCCATTCCGGTGAAAAGGGCGGCCCCAACAAGGTCGGCCCCGATCTGTGGGATCTCATCGACCGTCCGGTTGGCGAGCATGAAGGCTTTGCCTATTCGGCCGGCATGAAGGAATTCTCCAAGGGCGGCACCGAGAAGTGGACCTATGACAACATCAACCACTTCATCACCTCGCCGAAGAAATTCGTGAAGGGCACGGCCATGGGCTTTGCCGGCCTGCCCAAGGACGAGGACCGCGCCAACGTCATCGCCTATCTGCGCACGCTGTCCGACAATCCCAAGCCGCTGCCGGCGCCAGGGGCTGCGGCTGATGCGACCGCGCCTGCCAAGCCTGCCGAAGCAGCCGCCCCTGCCAAGCCGGCAGAGGGTGCCGCTCCCGCCAAGCCTGCGGCTCCGGCTGCGCCAGCTCCCGCCGCCCCGGCTCCAGCCGCTCCGGCACCGGCGCCTGCCCAATAAACAAATTGTCACCTCGACGATCTTGAAAAAGCCGGGTTCAGCCCGGCTTTTTTGTTAGCAAGATCGCATATGCAGCGACAAAGCCGCGCATTGCGGTTTTCACGAGCGGCAAATCAACTAGATTGCCTTTCTGGAATGGACACGCAGCGCGAAGAGGACAGTGCATGACGGTTGGCCGAACGCTTCTCAAATCGTTGCTGGCGGCAGCCCTGCTGGCGGCGGGATTGCAAGCGTCGCAAGCCGACGAATGGCGCACCACCTCATCGCTGATCGGCGAGTCCAAGTACGGCGACAATTTCCAGCACTACGATTACGTCAACCCGAACGCGCCTAAGGGCGGCACGCTGAATTCGGTGCTGCTCGGCACGTTCGACAGCTTCAATCCCTATGTCGTCCAGGGATCGCCTGCTGCCGGCCTTGTCGCGTTTGGCGGCGGCCTGCTCTACGACACGCTGATGGAGCAAGCGACCGACGAAGGAAGCACCAGCCATCCGTTGATCGCCGACGCCTACAAATATCCGGCCGATTATTCCTCCGCGACCTACCGGCTCGACCCGCGCGCCAAATGGCATGACGGCCAGCCGATTACCGTCGACGACGTGATCTGGTCGTTCCAGGTGCTGAAGGCGAACAGCCCGCAATACAGCCGCTATTTCGAGAACGTTACCGATGCGGTCGCCGTCTCCGACCGCGAGGTCGAGTTCCATTTCAATCAGAAGGGCAACCGGGAACTGCCGAAGATCATCGGCGACCTTGCCGTCCTGCCGAAACACTGGTGGGAAGGCACCGATGCCAACGGCAAGAAGCGCGACGTGACCAAGCCAACGCTGGAAATTCCGCTCGGTTCGGCCGCCTACAAGATCGCCAGTTTCAAGCCCGGCTCGGAGATCATCTGGCAGCGCGTGCCCGACTACTGGGCAGCCAAACTGCCGGTGAAGATCGGCCGCGAGAATTTCGACACGCGACGCTATACCTACATCCTCGACGACAACGCCGCTTGGCTGGCCTTCACCAAGGGTGGGCTGGAAGACATCAACCGCGAATACAGCTCGCGCAAATGGGCAACGGCTTACAATTTTCCTGCATTCCAAGCCGGTGATGTCGTCAAGAAGGACTTCCAGACCCAGGCGCCACAGGCGATGCAGGGTTTCGTCCTCAACCAGCGGCGGCCGCTGTTCCAGGACCGGCTGGTGCGTGAAGCGCTGACCATCCCGTTCGATTTCGAGAGCATGAACCGCACGCTGTTCTTCGGCTTCAACACCCGCACATCGAGCTATTTCCAGGGCACCGAACTGGCATCTACCGGATTGCCGCAAGGCAAGGAGCTGGAAATCCTGGAAAAATATCGCGACAAGCTGCCGCCCGAACTGTTCACCCAGGAATTCAAGCTGCCGGTCTACGATTCCCCGCAAGCGGAACGAAAGTACCTGAAACAGGCGGTTGATCTGTTCGCCAAGGCCGGCTGGGTGATCAAGGGCGGCAAGATGGTCAATGCCAAGACCGGCGTGCCGTTCAGGTTCGAAATTCTCGGCTGGAACGACACCGACCAGGTGATCGCCAGCCCCTACATCGACAATCTGCGCAAGATCGGTGTCGACGCCACGCTGCGCATCATCGACCAGACGCAGTACATCAACCGCGTCAACAATTTCGATTTCGATGTCGTCACGGGGATTTTCCAGCAGTCGGATTCGCCAGGCAACGAGCAACGCGACTTCTGGACTTCGAAAGCCGCCGACGCGCCGGGTTCGCGCAATCTGATGGGCATCAAGGACCCGATCATCGACGCGCTGGTCGACCGCATCATCTTCGCCACCGACCGCGACGACCTTGTCGCCGCCACCCACGCGCTCGACCGTATCTTGCTGTGGAACTTCTACGTCGTGCCGCAATATTACCGGTCCGCCGTCTGGCTGGCCTATTGGGACAAGTTCGGCTTTCCAGACAAGCAACCCGCCTATGTGGGCGCCGACATCGATTCCTGGTGGATCGACCCCGAGAAGGAAAAGGCGCTGGCGGCCAAGTACAAGGGCGGCAATTGATGGCGGTCCTTGCCCGCCGCGATTTTCTGGCATTGGGCGGCGCTGCCGCAGCCGCCGCCCTGCTGCCTGGCCGGGCCTTCGCCACCGCCCCGACTGGCGTAAAACTGCACGGCCTGTCGGCTTTCGGCGATCTCAAATACAAGCCGGACTTCGCACATTTCGACTATGTCAATCCGGACGCGCCCAAGGGCGGCCAGATGAATTTCGCGCCGCCCAACGCCACCTTGAATCAGAGCTTCCTGACTTTCAACACGTTGAATTCCCTGGTGTTGAAAGGAGATTCACCGCCGCGAACGGAGCTTTGTTTCGATTCTCTGATGGCAAGCGCGCTCGATGAGCCGGATGCGGTCTATGGCCTGCTTGCCGAGTCCGTCACCTTGTCGCAAGACCGCAATGGCTTCCGCTTCGTGCTGCGACCGCAAGTGCGCTTCAACGACGGTTCGCCGCTGACCGCTGAAGACGTTGCCTTCGCGTTGAAGCTTTACAAAGACCAAGGCCATCCGAACCTTTCCAAGGCGCTGCGGTATATGACGGAAGCGGTCGCGGTCGATCCCACCACTCTCGACCTGACCTTCAACGGCCAGCAGTCGCCGCAGAACATCCTTGCGATCGTGGCCATGCCGATCGTGTCCAAGGCCTTTTATACGGCCAATGATTTCGATGCCTCGACGATGACACCGCCGCTCGGCTCGGGGCCTTACAAGATAGGACGCGTGGCAGCCGGACAGACTGTCGAATATGACCGCGTCGCCGACTATTGGGGCCGCGATCTAGCCGTGAACCGCGGACTGTACAATTTCGACCGCATCCGCATCGACTTCTATCTTGATCGGCAGGCGGCTTTTGAAGCCTTCAAGAAAGGCGACACGCATTTTCGCGAGGAATTCACCGCGCGGGTATGGGCGACCGGATACGACTTTCCGGCGCTGAAGGATGGCAAGATCGTCAAACGGGAATTTCCCGGTGAGAAGACGCCAGACATGCAGGGCGTGGCGCTGAATCAACGTCGTCCCCAATTTCGCGACGAGCGGGTACGGCGCGCGATCGCCAGATGCTTCGATTTCGAATGGATGAAGCGGGCCCTGTTTTACGGCTCTTACGAGCGCTCTCAATCGAACTTCGAACGGTCGGATTATAAGGCCGAAGGTCTGCCATCGCCTGGCGAATTAGCCCTGCTCGAGCCGTTCCGGGCCGACTTGCCACCAGAGGTCTTTGGCGAAGCCGTGACGCAGCCTCTGTCCGACGGCTCGGGCCATGACCGCAAGCTGCTGGGCGAGGCTTCGAGATTGCTTGCGCAAGCCGGCTGGAAACGTGCGGGCAGTTTCGTCGTCAACGACAAGGGTGAGCGTCTGCAGGTTGAAATGCTGGCAGAGGATGACGGCATCGTTCGAATCTTCACCCCATGGTCCGAGAATATGAAGGCGATCGGGATCGACGCCTCGATCCGGCAAATCGATTCGGCACAGTATGAACAGCGGCACAGTGATTTCGATTTCGATCTTACCGTGCTGCATTGGTCGATCGGAGCGACGCCGACTGAAGACGGTCTGGAGATGCTCTATGATTCGCGAATGGCGAAAACGCCGGGGCAACGCAACTATCCGGGCACGGAAAGCAAGGCCATAGACGCGCTGATCGTGGCAGCCGGCAAGGCGCAAAGCCGAAACGAACTCGTCACCGCGCTCAGGGCGCTCGACCGGGTCTTGCGCGCACGGCTAGACTGGATTCCAACATACTATCTGGCGAATCACCGCGTCGCCTATTGGGACATGTTCGACTTCGTCGAGCAAAAGCCCGATTTCGGCTTTCCGGTCGAGACGCTGTGGTGGTTCGATAAGGGCAAGGCGGCAAAAATTGGCAAAGGCTGAGATGTTCGCTCAAGCAGGGCAAAAGACCTGATGGGCGCTTATATCCTGCGCCGCATCCTGTTGATGATCCCGACCCTGTTCGGCATCATGGCGATATCCTTCGCCGTCATCCAGTTCGCGCCGGGCGGCCCGGTCGAGCAGGTCATCGCCCGGCTGACCAACCAGGGCGGCAGCGATCGCCTCGGCGGCGGCGGTGGTGACGCGGTCGGTGGCGCCAATGTCGATGTCGCCGGTGATGTCAGCTCAAAATATCGCGGCGCCCAAGGCCTCGATCCGGAATTCATCAAGAAGCTGGAGAAGCAGTTCGGCTTCGACAAGCCGCCGCTCGAGCGCTTCGGCATGATGTTGTGGAATTATGCGCGCTTCGATTTCGGCGACAGCTATTTCCGCGATATTTCGGTGCTCAACCTGATCCTGGAAAAAATGCCGGTGTCGATCTCGATCGGGCTGTGGATCACGCTTCTGTCCTATCTGATCTCGATCCCGCTTGGCATCCGCAAGGCGGTCAAGGACGGCACGCCTTTCGACGTCTGGACCAGCGGCGTCGTCATTGTCGGCTATGCCATTCCGGGCTTCCTGTTCGGCATCATGCTGATGGTGCTGTTTGCCGGCGGATCGTTCTGGGACTGGTTTCCCCTGCGCGGCCTCACCTCCGACAATTGGGATCAGTTGTCCTGGTCCGGCAAGATCATCGACTATTTCTGGCACATGACCTTGCCGCTGACGGCGCTGGTGCTGTCGGCTTTCGCCACCACGACGCTGTTGACCAAGAACTCGTTTCTGGAAGAGATCCGCAAGCAGTATGTGGTGACGGCGCGCGCCAAGGGCCTGTCGGAGCGGCAGGTGCTCTACGGCCACGTCTTCCGCAACGCCATGCTGATCGTGATCGCCGGTTTTCCGGGCGCCTTTATCTCGGCCTTCTTCACCGGCTCGCTGCTGATCGAGAACATCTTTTCCCTCGATGGCCTCGGCCTGCTCGGCTTCAGATCGGTGGTCGAGCGCGACTATCCGGTGGTGTTCGCCAATCTCTACATCTTCTCGCTGCTCGGGCTGTTCGTCGGATTGTTGTCCGACCTGCTCTACACCTGGGTCGATCCGCGCATCGATTTCGAGCGGAGAGACGTCTGATGTCGGACACCACCGCAACCAGGGGGGCCGCACCGGAGCGGATCGTGCGGCCGTGGCTGTCGCCGCTCAACAAGCGCCGGCTGCAGAACTTCAGAGCGAACCGGCGCGGCTACTGGTCGCTGTGGATCTTCCTCATCCTGTTCGTGCTGTCGCTGTTTGCCGAATTCATCGCCAACGATAAGCCGATCATCGCCTCCTACAAGGGCGAAATCCTGTTTCCGGTGCTGGTCGCCTACCCAGAGGAAAAGTTTGGCGGCTTCTACGCGGTCACCGACTATCGCGACCCGGTCATCCAGGACGAGATCAACGCCAATGGCTGGATGGTCTGGCCGCCGGTGCGCTACTCCTACCAGACTGTCAACAACGCCATTCCGGAAGCGGCACCGGCCAAACCGTCCTGGCAGTATGACGCCAAGGCGCGCTGCAGCCAGTATCCGCAAGGGGCGGCCGATCCGGCCTGCATCGTCGGCAACTGGAACTGGCTCGGCACCGACGACCAGGCGCGTGACGTGCTGGCGCGCGTCATCTACGGCTTCCGCATTTCGGTGCTGTTCGGCCTGATCCTGACCGCCGGCTCGGCCCTGATCGGCGTCGCGGCCGGCGCCGTGCAAGGCTATTTCGGCGGGTGGACCGATCTCCTGTTCCAGCGCTTCATCGAAATCTGGTCGGCGATCCCGGTGCTCTATCTCCTGCTCATCGTCGCCGCCATCCTGCCGCCGGGCTTCTTCATCCTGCTCGGGCTGATGCTGTTGTTCTCCTGGGTGGCACTGGTCGGCGTGGTGCGGGCCGAGTTCCTGCGCGCCCGCAACTTCGAATATGTCAACGCGGCGCGCGCGCTGGGCGTGCCCAACCGCACCATCATGTTCCGGCACCTGTTGCCCAACGCCATGGTGGCGACGCTGACCTTCCTGCCGTTCCTGCTCAGCGGCTCGATCTCGACGCTGACCTCGCTCGACTATCTCGGCTTCGGCCTGCCGCCCGGCTCCGCCTCGCTCGGCGAACTGTTGAAGCAGGCGCAGCGCAATCTCAACGCGCCGTGGCTCGGCATTTCCGGCTTCGTCGTCATCTCGCTGATGCTGTCGCTGCTGGTCTTCGTCGGCGAGGCGACGCGCGACGCCTTCGATCCGCGCAAGACGTTCCGATGAGCGAAGCGCCCCTGCTCAGCGTACAAGACCTCAGCGTCGCCTTTGCGCAAGGCGGACAGCAGTCGCTGGCCGTCGACCATATCTCGTTCGACATCGCCAAGGGCGAGACGGTGGCGCTGGTCGGCGAATCCGGTTCCGGCAAATCAGTGTCGGCGCTGTCGGTGCTGAAGCTGTTGCCCTATCCCAGCGCCAGCCATCCCTCGGGAAAGATCCTGTTCCAGGGCGCCGACCTGCTTGCCATGAGCGAGAAGCAGTTGCGGCAGGTGCGCGGCAACAAGATCACCATGATCTTCCAGGAGCCGATGACCTCGCTCAATCCGCTGCACACGATCGAGCAGCAGATCGTCGAGATCCTGAAACTGCACCAAGGCCTGGGCGACCGCCAAGCCAAGGCGCGCACGCTGGAACTGCTCAATGAGGTCGGCATCCGCGATCCGCAAAAGCGCCTCGACGCCTATCCGCACCAGTTGTCCGGCGGCCAGCGTCAGCGCGTCATGATCGCCATGGCGCTGGCCAATGAGCCGGAACTGTTGATCGCCGACGAGCCCACGACGGCGCTCGACGTCACCGTGCAGGCGCAGATCCTCGAGTTGCTGGCCGGCCTGAAGAGCCGCAAAGGCATGTCGATGCTGTTCATCACCCATGACCTCGGCATCGTGCGTAAGATCGCCGACCGGGTCTGCGTGATGACCAAGGGCAAGATCGTCGAGACCGGACCGACCAAGGACATTTTTGCCAACCCGCAGCACCCCTACACGCGCCACCTGCTGGCCGCCGAGCCGAAAGGCAAGCCGCCGGCCGCCAACGCGGCAGCCAAGCCTGTCATGACCGGCAAGGACATCAAGGTGTGGTTTCCGATCAAGCAGGGCTTCTTCCGCCGCACCGTCGACAATGTGAAAGCGGTCGACGGCATCGATGTCACCGTGCGCGCCGGGCAGACGCTCGGCGTGGTCGGCGAATCCGGCTCGGGCAAGACGACGCTCGGCCTGGCGCTGGCACGCATGATCTCGTCGACCGGGAGCATCCAGTTCAACGGTCGCGACATCAACCAGCTCTCCTTCAACGCCATGCGGCCGCTGCGGCGTGAGTTGCAGATCGTCTTCCAGGACCCGTTCGGCTCGCTCAGCCCGCGCATGTCGATCGCCGAGATCATCGAGGAAGGCCTGAAGATCCACGAGCCGAAACTGTCGCTCGACCAGCGCGACGCACGCGTCGCCGACGTGCTGAAGGAAGTGGGGCTCGACCCTGCGACCCGCAACCGCTACCCGCACGAGTTTTCCGGCGGCCAGCGCCAGCGTGTCGCCATTGCGCGCGCCATGGTGCTCAACCCGCGCTTCGTCATGCTGGACGAGCCGACATCGGCGCTCGACATGAGCGTTCAGGCACAGGTCGTCGACCTGTTGCGCAGCCTGCAGGCCAAGCACGACCTCGCCTATCTCTTCATCAGTCACGACCTCAAGGTCATCCGGGCGCTGGCCAACGATGTCATCGTCATGCGCAACGGCAGGATCGTCGAAGCCGGCCCTTCCGAACAGATTTTTGGAAATCCGCAAACCGACTATACTCGGGCGCTGATCTCGGCCGCCTTCAAGATAGAAACGGCGCCGGTCGGCATCGTCAGCGAATAGCCTGGACAACGGGCACGCATAACAGGGAAACTCCATTGATGGAAAAAGGCCGCATCCTGCTTGCCGTCACCGGCTTTCATCCGCAGCGCTGGCGCGAGCTCTTGTCGGCCGAGCGCGAGGTGGTGCTGGAACCGGACGGCGCCAGCGACCCGTCGATCACCTATGCGGTGGTGTGGAAGCAGAAGCCGAACATTCTGGCATCGCTGCCCAATCTGCGGGCCATCTTCTCGATCGGTGCCGGCGTCGACCATATCTTCGCCGACCCGGGGCTGCCGGATGTGCCTGTTGTCAAGGTCGTCGCCGACAACCTCACCCAGTACATGACCGAATATGTCGTCTGGCGGGTTCTCGACCATCACCGCCACGGCCTGCTCTATCGGTCGCAGCAGCCAAAAAAGATCTGGCACGAGCCGCAGCAGCGGCCGGCCAGCGACATTTCGGTCGGCATCATGGGCCTCGGCAATCTCGGCCGCGCCGCCGCCTCGGTGCTTTTGTCGCTCGGCTTTGCCGTCAATGGCTGGTCACGCAGCGAGCGGCCGATGAAAGGCGTAGCGACCTATTCCGGCGAGGCGGGACTGATCCCCTTCCTCAAGGCGACCGATATCCTGGTGGTGCTTTTGCCGCTGACGCCGGAAACGCATGGCATCATCAATTACGGCGTACTGAAGGAACTGAGGAAGCGCAACGGTCTCGGCGGCTCGGTGCTGATTAATGCCGGTCGCGGCCGCCTGCAGAAGGACGCCGACATCGTGCGGGCACTGGATGACGGGACGCTGAAGGAGGCGAGCCTCGATGTGTTCGAAGTCGAACCGCTGCCGAAGACCAGCCCGCTGTGGGGACATCCCAAAGTGTTCGTGACGCCGCATTCGGCGGCGACCTCCGATCCTGTCCACCTGGCGCCGATCATGCTGCGCCAGATGGATGCTTTCGAACGCGGCGAAAAGCTCGACCATCTGGTGGACCGCAAAGCTGGGTACTAGAGCGGGATGAATCTAGGTTGGGGCATAGCCTGCTTCGATAAAGTAATTTCTGCATTCGATTGAAGTTACGGTGCCGAGGATTTGGCCGATGGCGTCACAGAGGGTTTCGACGGTACGCTTGGCAGCCTTGCGCAGCCAATGCTTGAGCTTTGCAAAGAGCTTCTCGATCGGGTTGAGGTCGGGCGAGTATTTCGGCAGCAAGAACAGCCTGGCGCCGGCCGCGCGGATGGCGCGGCGCACGGCCTTGCCCTTGTGCGAACCGAGATTGTCCATGATGACGATGTCGCCGGGTTCGA
>NZ_JBWJFQ010000022.1:0-128074 GCF_057784235.1 Mesorhizobium sp. CNPSo 4670
TGCCGTGCCGATCGTTCAGGTGGTCGCCGCGCGGCGCCTGTTCGAGAACGGCATCATGGTCAAGGACGGTTCGGCCATGGAGCGCCTGGCGACGATCGATACAGCGGTGTTCGACAAGACCGGAACGCTCACGCTTGGACAGCCCCGACTCGTCAATGCGTCGTCGATCGACCCGGCCATGCTGGCAATCGCCGGAGACATGGCCGTGCATTCGCGTCATCCGTTTTCGAAGGCCATCGCCGGATTTGCCTCTCCTGGCAGGCAACAAAAATTCGATGCCGTCACCGAGCATCCAGGGTTTGGGATCGAAGCTGCCGACGCGGGAGCTATCTGGCGGCTGGGCCGACGCGGATGGGCCGGATGGAAGGCCCGGACCGGCGGCGAAGGAAAGCATGGCTATGGCGGAACGGTCCTGACGAAAGACGGCATCATCGTCGCCACCTTCGATTTCGAGGATGCGCTGCGTGCCGACGCCAGGGCGGCAGTCGAGCGTTTGAACGATGTCGGGGTGTCGGTGCAAATGCTGTCTGGCGATACCGCAGGCGCCTGCGCCGAAGTCTCGAAAACACTGGGTGTCGCCGACTTCGTTCCGTGCCTGCTGCCGTCCGGCAAGGTCGAATGCATCGAGACCCTCGCGAAAGACGGACACAAAGTGCTGATGGTTGGCGACGGCCTCAACGACACGCCTGCGCTGAGCGCGGCGCATGTCTCGATCGCACCGGCCACCGCAGCCGACATTGGCCGCAACGCGGCGGACTTCGTATTCCTGCGCGAAAGCCTTGTGGCCGTACCTCTTGCGCTGGACGTCTCGCGGAAAGCCGGGCGGCTGATACGCCAGAACATCGCGATCGCGATCGTCTACAATGCCGTCGCCGTGCCGATCGCGATCCTGGGACAGGTCACGCCATTGATTGCGGCGATCGCCATGTCCGCCTCCTCGTTGCTGGTTATTGGCAACGCGCTACGGCTGCAGCGCTTTGGGCCGCACGCACCAGCAAGAAGCACCGCGGCCGACAGGCGCGCCGGCTTTGGTGCACTGGCACGATCCTCATGACGACGCTCGTCTATCTCATACCTGTGGCTTTGTTCCTCGGCGCGCTCGGGCTGGCCGGCTTCCTGTGGGCCTTGAGGAGCGGTCAATACGAGGACCTCGACGGTGCGGCGGAACGGATACTCATCGACCGGGACGACAAGTCAAATTGACGTCCTCGACGCCGGAGATGACGCAGATCAAGGCATGCCTCACACAAGGCCCCGATAATGATGCGATAGATATTGGAGGAGGCAGACATGCAAGCCGAAGCCATAATGACCGCTCCGGTCATCGGAATAGACCCAACAGCATCGATCTCCGATGCAGCAGGGTTGATGCTCTCCAAGAAGTTCAGTGGCCTTCCCGTCATTCGCAGCGACGGCACGCTGTGGGCATTGTCAGCGAGGGCGATTTCCTGCGCCGGGGAGAACTCGGCACCAACCGCAAACGCTCACGCTGGCTGGAGTTTCTTGTGAGCCCCGGAAGAGCCGCGGACGAATACGTTCAAGCCAACGGACGCCGTATCGAGGAGGTGATGACGACGGATGTCGTCACGGCATCGCCGGGCGTATCGCTGCCCGAGATCGTCGAGCTCATGACGTGCCATCGCGTGAAACGCATTCCGGTTGTCGACGATGGGAAAGTCGTTGGCATCATCACCCGTTCCGACATCCTGCGTGCGCTGCTCACCGTCCTGTCGGTGGCCCCTTCGGCAGCCAGGGACGACGAACGGATCCGCCAGGACATCATCGCCGAGCTTGCGACGCAAAAATGGGCCGGCAAGGGCATGATCGACGTGACCGTGGACAACGGGGTGGTGGAGCTGAGCGGCGCCATCTTCGACGAACGCGAGCGCCAGGCGGCCATTGTCGCCGCCGAAAACATCGCCGGCGTAAAGGCAGTGAAGGATGGGCTTTTCTGCCCGGGGCCGCTGTCGGTCGTGCTCGTCTCTTAGAGCGGTTCATCGTTTCACGGAACCGCAGAACCGCTCTATCTCTTTGTTTTGACGCAATTCCGGACGGAAAACCGTTTCACACTTTTCCTGTAATTGCTCTAGTTCAGCACTAAAGAATCCGCGGACTCCGCATTGCACGACCCGACATTCGAATTGTGAAATGTCCGCGTTGACCCTAAATCAAGCCTACCGCTATCAATGGTCGAAGCAGCAACAGGGCGAATAGAACAAGCGCCGCGCCCGCGACTCTGTCTGCTACTTTCTTGCCTCCGTTCAGCCGCCTGCCGAGCAAGAACCACATCGACCCGGTGGCAGCCGTAGTCACCAGGAGCACGATCCAGAAAAAGCCCAGTTCGTACTGCCCCGCGTCTACCGGCACGATTGCCAGACAATAGATAAAGGCTTTCGGGTTGAGTGCAGTGGTTGCCAGAACCGAAAGGCTATCGCCGTCGTCGGATGCGTCGATCCGGTCGGTGCCTATCAGACGCAGGCCAAGAATTACGAGCCATACAGCTGCGACCAGCTTGAGCACCTGGATGGCGCCGGACGGCAGCAAGGGTCGCAGCAAAAGCCAGCAGGCCGCTGCGATCCCGTAGCCGCAGGCCTGTGCGACCAGGAGTTTAATTGCCTTCTCTCGCTTGACCGCCCCCGCCATCAGAAGAGCGTTGGTTGGCCCGGGCGCGATAAAGAGCAGAAATGCTTCTAGGAAAAACAGAGTGTCCAAAACTGCCTGGTCCCGTGGATGCAAATGTATCACAGAAGAACTCGGTTTGACGCGTTGACTCTCGTCAACCCCAAACGTCGAACGGCATTCGCAGACCTCGTTGCTGCAAGCAAGCTATAGGACACTACATACGCATCAGCCCGTGTCTGGCGCTGAAAGCACTATCGCGCGCCGGCCGCATGCTGCAGTCGTGCGATCAGGTCGCGGTTACGGCAGTAATCCGGCGGATCATCCGCTTGCCGGTGTTCGTCGAGCCAGTTCGAGCATTCATCCTGGTGTCCGCAGGAGCGGCAGCGGTCCACCGCCCGATTTGTAACGGCTGCGTGGTCCGCGACGATCTTCAATTGTCTGTCGACGCCGAGCTTCCGCATCATACGGCCCATCAGGGCTGTCCTTGCGTCCACTGAAATCAGGTAGTCGAGAAAGGTCACGTCGGTCACTCCTATTTCTCAGCCATCTTTCCCAGCCATAATCGCCATGTTGGCGAGCACCACATTGATCTCGGTCAATAGCGCGAGGCACGCTCGGCCATCGTTCCAGCTTGTGACTGAGTGTGGCGACTTGAAGATGCCGACGCGACGCGCGTTCAATAGGACATCAAGCGGTTGATGCCGCTTTCCTCGATCAGCGAGCGGGTGACGCCGCCGAACGCCCATTCCCTCAACCGGCTATGGCCATAGGCGCCGGAGACGATCAGGTCCGCATGGATCGACCGTGCAAATGTCAGCAACCGGTCGCCATCGGCTTCGCCGGCGATCAGTTCGGTTCGTGCCATGATGCCGTGATGTTCGAGAAAAACCGCGACATCGGCGAGGCTGTCGCGAATGCTCTCGTCGCGGCCGGTATCGATTGTGGCGATGACAACCTCGTTGGCTGTGGCCAGGAAAGGCAATGCGTCTGCTATCGCCCGTCGCGCCTCCCTGGTGTCTTTCCAGGCAACAAGAACGGTTTTTGCAAGGACGTGTTGGACATCGTTTGCGGTGACCAGGACCGGCCGGCCATTACCAAGCACCAGGCTGCCGACGTCCACAGCGCGAAAGACATTTTCCCCTTTCCCGCTGCCAGTAACGATGAGATCGGCGGCTCGGGCCGAAACGCTCAGGAAGCGGGTTGGACTGCAAACGGCTTGCGCCCATTCGCTGAAGATTGAAGCCGGAACCAATCTCTCGAATTCGGCTCGCAGTTCGGCAAGCCGTTTTTCGATTTCCGTGCGCTGGATCTGCATGATCTCCCCTTCGTAGACCATGCCGTCGCCGGTCGCGACCAGGGGCGGGACATCCGCTGCCGCCAGACCGATAAGACGGGCGCCAAATCGCTCCGCGAACTCGATCCCCAATTTCACCATGGCCGCCGGAGGTGCATCCACGGCAAGGTTCACGATGATTGACTTGTAGGACATGATGGAGGCCTTTCGCTGGACCGGTGGAATACGATGATGAATGCACCCATCGGCGCTCGACGCCTTGATGCGCGTCAAAGAACCCGCCAATTGCATTTGTGCGAAAACCCTCGGCCTCGATCCGTTTTGTCTGTACGGAGAGAAGTGATAGTTAGCCTTCTTGCAGGCGTATCGAACCCAGGAATCCCAGGTGAGCCAAGACGAAGCGCTTATTTTGTCGGTCGGCGCGACGACGCTTAAATCAGTCTTGTCGCAAATGTTCGAACAAGCTCCGAGCTTCATGGCTCTCATGAGTGAGCCAAATCATGTCTTCGAACTGACCAATACTGCCTACCAAAGGCTGATCGGCCACAGGCAAGTGATTGGAAAGTCCGTGCGGGAGGCCCTTCCCGAGCTCGAAGGCCAAGGCTTCTACGAACTACTGGACCAGGTGTATGAAACGGGTGAGCCGTACAGGGGACGGGCGGTGAAGGTCGCGCTTCGCAAGGATGATGAACCTGCCGAAGAGCGCATTCTTGATTTCGTCTATCAGCCCATCAAGGCCGACGATGGCCGCATTACGGCTATCTTCGTCGAAGGCACCGATGTTAGCGAGCTTTCCTTCGCAAACGCAGCTCTTCTTTTGCGCGAAGATCATTTGCGTTCGATTCTGGCGACAGTGCCCGATGCAATGGTCGTCATTGATGAACAGGGCTTGATCCAATCCTTCAGCACCGCTGCCGAAACCCTGTTTGCCTACCAGTCGGGCGAAGTTATTGGTCAGAACGTCAATATGCTGATGCCCTCTCCCTATCGCAATGAGCATGACGCCTATCTGCTTCGCTACCTGACCACCGGCGAGCGCCGGATCATCGGACTGGGCCGCACGGTCACGGGAATGCGCAAGGACGGTTCGACCTTCCCCATGGAGCTTTCCGTCGGCGAGATGCACCCGGGAACGGGACGCTTCTTCACCGGCTTTTGCCGCGACCTGACCGAGCGCCATCGGGCGGAAGCAAGAATTCAGGAGCAGCAGCAGGAGCTTCTCCACATGGCGCGATTTACCGCGCTCGGCGAGATGGCATCGACATTGGCACATGAGATCAACCAGCCGCTCACCGCCATTACCAATTACCTGAAGGGCAGCCGCCGGCTTCTCGAGAACAGCAAGGAAGAAAATGCGCCTATGCTGCGCGATGCCGTGGAAAAGGCGGCCGAGCAGGCCCTGCGGGCAGGAAACGTCATTCGTCACCTAAGGGACTTTGTTGCGCGGGGCGAAAGCGAGCGTCAGGTCGAACGACTGCCGGCGCTGATCGAGGAAGCTTCGTCGCTCGCCCTGGTCGGCGCAAGGGAGATCGATGTCCGCGTCAGCTATGAGCTTGATCCCGCCGCCGAGCTGGTGTTGACCGACCGCATCCAGATTCAGCAGGTTTTGCTCAACCTCATGCGCAACGCGGTGGAAGCCATGCAAGGCGTCCCGCGCCGCGAGTTGCACGTGACGACCGTCGCACGGGAGGATGGGATGGCCGAGGTAAGCGTGACGGATACAGGCACCGGCCTTGCGCCAGAAGTCTCGGCCCAACTTTTCCAGCCCTTCGTCACCACCAAGAAGCAAGGGATGGGCGTCGGACTCTCCATTTGCCGTACCATCGTCGAGTCGCATGGCGGCCACATCTGGGCCGAGCCAATGCCCGCCGGAGGAACAGCATTCCGGTTCACATTGCGCATCGTTGAGAAGGAAGAGGTCGCCAATGGCCGGCAATGATCTTGTGCATGTGGTCGACGACGACGTCGACGTCCGCAAGTCGCTTGGGTTTCTTCTCGCCACAGCCGACTTTGCCGTGCGCCTGCATGAATCCGCGACAGCCTTTCTGGCCGCGACGGCAGACAATATTGATGGCTGTATCGTGACCGATGTGCGCATGCCGGGTATCGACGGCATCGAGTTCCTGCGACAACTTCGGACTCGCGGACATAGGCTTCCGGTTATCGTCATGACGGGCCATGCCGATGTCGCGCTCGCCGTCCAGGCGATGAAGGAAGGCGCTGCTGATTTCATCGAAAAGCCGTTCGACGACGAGATGCTGATCGACGCGATCCGCTCAGCGTTGGCCAATCGCAATCGGATAGATGCAACGCACCCGAAATCCGCGGAAATCCGCGGGCGTCTGTCTACACTATCGGATCGGGAGCGGCAGGTGCTGGATGGACTTGTGTCGGGTCTGCCGAACAAGACAATCGCCTATGATCTGGGGATCAGCCCGCGCACTGTCGAAATCCATCGCGCCAATGTCATGAGCAAGATGGCCGCGAGCAGCCTGTCGCATCTGGTTCGCATGGCACTCATCGTGGATCCCAAGCACTAGGGCGACCGAGAGAAGGCGTTGCCGATATCTGCGGGTGTCTTGTCCGGCACCCAGTCGCGCCAATGGGTCGGGTGGATGTCGAGATAGGCGCCGGTCGCGGCGTTCTTCCATCCTTTCCGCGTCTTCATGCAGGGAAATACAAGCGCATGCTCGCCATCCTCGTCGAGGACGGCCAGTTCGAGATCGCTGTCGAACGGAGCGCTTAGGATCGGCTTCCACATCCCCCTAGGATGCGCGAGATGGCATACCTCGCCTTGATTTGAATCAGTTTTCGACACCCGAATGCAGCCTCGAGCTGGCTGCCCTGCGTCTGCCGAACCGCCCCTTTTGATCGCGATCAATGTCCATCTTGGCGGCTGGGCTACTTTTCCTGGCTCATAAGGAGAAACGCGATGCACGAAATCAAGGTCGATGAAGCGCTGTGGGCGTCCAGCATGCTTCCCGAGGGCATTGTGGAACGATGGTTCGTTGCCAGCGGCACCACGATCAAGGCTGGCGATAAAATAGCCGAGGTTCGAATTGAAGACGCACTGCATGAGATCGTGTCGCCGGCAAGCGGTCGCGCGACGATCATGGCCCCCGTGAATGCCATGATCGAACCCGGATCGGTTCTGGCAACATTGGACGATACGATCCGGGCCGACTGACGGCGCATGCAGACCAACCGATCGGGCATCGTCGGCTGTGGGTCGGATGCAGGAAACTGATCCGGCGCAATGCTCACGCACTCCCGGGATTGGAAGATCAAGCCAGACATGAGCGAGCAATTGATATGACCCAAATGTCTCACACATCATTTTCTGGCTTTTCCCATGCCGCGCAACAGGCTCAGCAGTGGGTCAACGAACTCGCCAGGGACCTCTGCTGGAGCGAGCCGAGCGCGTACCGGCTGCTGAAATCTGTTCTGCACACGCTGCGAGACTGGTTGTCGCCTGCGGAAACTGCCGACCTCGCAGCGCAGCTCCCTGCCTTGGTTCGCGGCATCTATTTCGAGGGTTGGCAGCCAACGAAAGCACCTGCCTGCAAGCGAACGAAGCGAGACTTCATCATCGATGTCAGAAGCGGTTTCGGCTACGATGACGAAGTCGATTTCGACACTGCGATCGGTGCAGTTTTCAAGCTCCTCGATCGTCATATTTCGCATGGCGAGATCACCCAGGTGAGGAATTCGATGAGGAAGTCACTTCATCAACTCTGGCCGGCGGACTGATGATGTTCCGCGACCGCAAAGAGGCTGGAAAGAAGCTCGGCATAGAACTGGGCAAGCTTCAATTGCGCCAGCCCGTCGTGCTCGCGTTGCCGCGTGGCGGTGTTCCGGTCGCCGCCGAAGTGGCCAAAGCTCTGAAGGCACCGCTTGATCTGATTATCGTGCGCAAGGTAGGCGCGCCGGGAAATCCTGAACTGGCCATTGCCGCAATCGTGGACGGCGATCCTCCGGACATCGTGCTGAACCGGGAGATTGTCGAAGCCTACTCGCTCGATGATGACGCACTTCGCGCCTTGATCGCGCAGGAACGACCCGAGCTTGAACGTCGCCGGCTCGCCTATCGGGCCAAGCATCCACCCTTATCGATCGCGGGGAAGACGGCGATCATCGTCGATGACGGCGCGGCAACAGGAACGACGATCAAGGTTGCCATTCGTGCCCTGAGAAAACGAGCCCCCAAGGAGGTCGTCGTAGCAGTTCCTGTTTCACCGCGCGATACGATATCGGAATTGGCTGGCGAAGCCGACCGGGTGGTTTGCCTTAGTCAACCAGCGCGGTTCGGCGCACTGGGCTACCACTACTTGTCGTTCCCTCAGCTTTCCGACAGCTCTGTTGTCGCTGCAATGGACGAAGCTGCCCTGCGGCAAGCGACCGGCCAACGCAAGAATCTCAAGAAGCCCGCCGGCCGCCGTACAAACGAGACTGAGCGGCAGCGTCACGGGGCCACCTCGAAAAAGTAGGAGATCGCACCGATGCTGATCCGTAGCCTTTCTGCCTTGGAATGTACGAAATTGCTGACCGCCAACCGGATCGGTCGTTTGGCATGCGCGAAGGACGGCCAGCCTTACGTCGTGCCGATACACTATGCCCATTCAGACAATCACCTTTACGCGTTTTCGATGCCAGGCAAGAAGATCGAGTGGATGCGCGGCAACCCACTGGTGTGCGTTGAGGTCGATGAACGCGGCAAAGGGCGAGGATGGAGAAGCGTGGTGGTCGACGGCCGCTATGAGGAATTGCCGGATCAGATCGGCCACAAGGTCGAGCGCGATCATGCATGGTCGGTGCTCAGCAAGCACGCGGACTGGTGGGAGCCCGGTGCCCTCAAGCCGGCAATACCTCCCGTTTCAGACAGCGCGTCACCTGTGTTCTTCCGAATTCTGATTCAGCAGGTGTCGGGCAGGGAAGCGGGCGAGTAAACTGCCTCCCATGGATCCGCTCATCCCCCGGCTCGGACTCGCCTTGGCAATCGGCCTGCTCGTCGGACTGGAGCGTGGCTGGCGGGAGCGGGATGCACCAGATCGCAGCCGTACGGCCGGTATTCGAACCTTCGGCATATCCGGCCTGCTCGGTGGCATTCTGGCAGCGCTGGCCGAAGCCCTTGACGCGGTTTCGGTGCTGGTCGGGGGGTTTATCGCCTTTGCCGCGATCTTCGCGTGGTACAAGGCGCGAGAAGCTGCTCATGACCAGGATTTCAGCGTCACCTCGGTCATGGCCGGCCTGGGCGTGTTCGCGCTTGGCGCCCTTTGTGTAGCCGGCGACTATCGGGTTGCTTGCGCTGGAGGGGCCGCGCTCGCGGCGGTACTTGCCAGTCGCGAGGTCCTGCACGGCCTATTGCGACGACTGACCTGGATCGAGCTTCGTTCAGCGTTGATCCTGGCGGTAATGACCGCGATTGTCCTGCCCTTGCTGCCAAACCGGACCATGGACCCATGGGGCGGGTTCAATCCTTGGGAGGTCTGGTTCCTTACGGTGCTGATGGCGTCGATATCGTTCGCTGGCTATGTCGCCGTTCGCGTTCTTGGAACCACGCGGGGTCTGCTCGTCAGCTCGCTCGTCGGTGCAATCGTCTCCTCCACAGCCGTGACCGTGGCACTTGCCCGCAACGCGACGTCGTCGAGCAATCCGCTACCGCTGGCAGGGGCAGCTTCGCTGGCAGCGATGGTCTCATCGCTGCGCGTTTGCGTGGTGGTTTTGATCATCCAACCAAGCGTATTCGTCCCAGCCGGCATTCCCGCGATTGCCGCGGCATTCGCCTTCGCGGCCTGCGGCGCATTTCTGTTGGTGCGCGTCGGCGGGGATCAAAAAGGTGGTGGGCTGACGCGCAATCCATTCGAACTTGGTCCATTGCTGCTCTTTGCCCTGCTCTTTGCGGTGGTCTCGACCGCCAGCGCCGCATTGGCGGCTCAATTCGGCGGGCGCGGCTTGCTGGCGAGCTCGGCGCTTGCCGGAACGCGACGGACGGATCGACGCCGACGAGTGGAAATCACACCGGGGTTCCTGCCGCGTTCGCCGTTTTCGTGCTGACGAAGAAGACTTGGTCGGCCTTCTGCGGCGCAAGCCCGGCGGACAGTGGTACTTCGACTATGCAGTAGGCGACCGCGACGACGAGATCGGCTTCCATCTCGGCGACGAACGCTTCGTCACCGGCGAATACGTGTCCATCGAACGCAACGGCACCATGCACACCTATCAGGTGGCAAGGGTCGAACGGCCTTAGAGACAAGGTGCCTGGAGGGACGGGGCGCGTGGCTCGAATAAAATGCGCGAGCCGGGCGAGCGGGCCAAGTCATTTGTCCGGCACGGGAGGTCCAGCCGTCAGGTCCCGCGCAGCGATGTCGCCTGGGATGCAGCCTGTACATCACTGGCGACTGCCCTCTCTTCATCCGTGGGAATGACAAGCACGTTGACGCTGGAATCGGCGAGGCTGATCACGCCCTCGCCTCTCCGGTTCAACTCATTGTCGATGCCGACGCCGAGCCAACCGGCCGCGGCACCGATCTTCTCCCGGACCAACGGCGCGTTCTCGCCGATGCCGGCCGTGAACACCAGCGTATCCAGACCTCCGAGGGCAGCCGCCAGCGACCCGATCTCGCGCCCGATTCGATAGACGAAGAGATCGATCGCCTCGGCGGCGGCAGGATCCTCGGAACCGATCAGCGTGCGCATGTCTCCGGATATCCCCGACACTCCGAGCAGGCCGGATTGCTCATAGAGAAGCGTGACCAGTTCGTTGGGCGACAGCTTACCGTCCTCCAGCAAATGGAGGATTATCCCTGGGTCCAGGGCACCGCAACGCGTGCTCATCACCAGGCCGTCCAGCGTCGAAAACCCCATCGTCGTGGCGATACTTCGTCCGGAGTCCATGGCGCAGAGGCTGGCACCACTGCCCAGATGGGCAACGATCGCTCGGCCTCCAGCCCGCGCGCCGTAGCGGTCGCGCAGCTCTGATGCGATATGGCTGTAGGACAGGCCGTGAAAGCCATAGGAAACGATACCCGTCTCGGTCATCGCGCGCGGCAGGCCGTAGATTTTGGCGACCTCCGGCCGGGCCGAATGGAATGCCGTGTCGAAGCATCCGACCTGGAGGGCTTGCGGCAGGAACTCAGCGGCCAGGGCGACAAGCTCGAGGTTGATCCTTTGATGGATTGGCGCGAGCGGCTCGAGCAGGCGCAGTGCGTCGAGCGTGGGCCCGTCGAGCAGCGTCGCTCCAGTGAAATTGCGGCCACCATGGACGATCCTGTGCCCGACCCTGCCGATGCGGCGCAGGAGGTCGTGATCGGCAAGCACAGAGGCGACGGCCGCGAATGCGTTGCCGATGTCGATCGGTCCGTCGTCCAGGCTTTTGTCTGTCGTCGGCTCACCCGCAGTGGCCTCGACACGCAGCCGCGGGTGCCCCGCCAGCGACGAGACGTTGCCGCGCAACAGCAGGGGAAGCACGTCGCGTTCCTCGAAGACGGCGAACTTCAGGCTGGAGGAGCCGCCATTGATGACCAGGATAGCGTCTGTCATGCGTTCGTCCTCAGCGGCGACCGGTCGACGCCGCACCGGGATCCTGATCCCACTTCCAGCCGAGTATTTCCGGCATGTCCTGGCCATGAGCCCGGATATAGGCTCGATGCTCGAGCAGCTTGCTCTCCATTGCCTGCTTCAGGCCAACCTGCACGCTCCTGAGCTGCGGAACCCAGTCAAGCACGCTTTGCACGAGGTGAAACCGGTCGAGGCCGTTCAGGACTGTCATGTCGAAGGGCGTGGTGGTCGTGCCTTCCTCATTGTAACCGCGGACATGGATGTTGTCGTGATTGGTGCGCCGATAGGTCAGCCGGTGGATGGTCCACGGGTAGCCGTGATAGGCGAAGATGACAGGCTTGCCGGTGGTGAACAATGCATCAAAATCGCGGTCCGACAGGCCGTGTGGATGATATTCCTTGGGCTGCAGGGTCATCAGGTCCACGACGTTGACCACCCTGATCCTGAGCTCAGGAACGTGATGCCGCAGGATCTGCACCGCCGCCAGCGTTTCGAGGGTCGGAACGTCGCCGGCGCACGCCATCACGACGTCTGGCTCGTCGCCGTTCTCGGTCGATGCCCAGTCCCATATGCCGATCCCTGCCCGGCAATGGACGATGGCCTTGTCCATCGATAACCACTGCCATGAAGGCGGCTTGCCGGCGACGATGACGTTGATCCGGTTCCATGTCTGCAGCACGTGATCGGTCACGCAAAGCAAGGTGTTGGCATCCGGCGGCAGATAGACGCGCACGATGTCGGCCTTCTTGTTGAGGGCGACATCGATGAAGCCGGGATCCTGATGGCTGAAGCCATTGTGCTCCTGGTGCCAGACATGGCTCGACAGCAGATAGTTCAGCGAGGCGACCGGCCGCCGCCACGGGATGTCACGGCAGGCATCCAGCCATTTCGCATGCTGGTTGAACATGGAATCGACGATGTGGATAAACGCCTCGTAACAGGAAAACAGGCCATGCCGCCCGGTCAAAAGATAGCCTTCGAGCCAGCCCTGGCAGGTGTGCTCGGAGAGGATTTCCATGACCCTGCCGTCGCGGCCGAGATGAACGTCTTCGGGCAGGATCTTTTCCATCCAGGCGCGCTCGGTGGCTTCGAACACGTCCTGAAGCCGGTTCGAGGCCGTCTCGTCAGGACCGACGATGCGGAAGTTCTTCGCGGCCTCGTTCAGTTCCATCACAGCCCGAAGGAAACTGCCCATTACACGTGTTGACTCGGCCTTCTCCGCGCCGGGCCGAGCGACGGCCACTGCATGGTCCCACGGCCCGGGCAAATCGAGGGTCCGGCGAAGCAGGCCGCCATTGGCATGCGGATTGGCGCTCATGCGCCGCGCGGCTTGCGGCGTGGTGGCACGGATCGCCTCGACAGGGGCACCAGCGGCATCGAACAACTCATCCGGCCGGTAGCCTTTCAGCCACTCCTCGAGCATCGTCAGATGCGCCGGATTTTCCGCAAGGCCAGACAACGGGACCTGGTGCGCACGCCAGAAGCCTTCGGTCTTCAGCCCGTCGACTTCCTTTGGACCGGTCCAGCCCTTCGGGCTTCGCAGCACGATCATGGGCCACTTCGGCCGCAACCCCGCGTCGGCAGATTCGCCGCGCGCACCTTTCTGGATCACTTCGATGCGGTCCAGCGCATCGTCGAGCACTGTTGCCATCCGCTCGTGCATCAACGTCGGGTCATCGCCCTCGACGAAAAGTGGATCATAGCCATAGCCGGTGAACAGCGCGCGCAGTTCCTCTTCGGGAATGCGGGCAAGGATTGTGGGATTGGCGATCTTGTAGCCATTCAGATGCAGGATCGGCAGCACTGCCCCGTCACGCGCCGGGTTGAGAAACTTGTTTGAATGCCACGCGGCAGCCAATGGCCCGGTCTCCGCTTCACCGTCGCCGACAACGCAGGCAATGACAAGGTCCGGATTGTCGAAGGCTGCGCCAAAGGCATGAGAAAGCGCGTAGCCCAATTCGCCACCCTCGTGGATCGAGCCCGGCACATCGGGCGCGGCATGGCTTGGAATTCCGCCCGGAAAGGAGAACTGCCGGAACAGTTTGCGCATGCCTTGTTCGTCCAGGGATATGTCCGGACTAAGCTCGCTATAAGTGCCTTCGAGATAGGCATTGGCGACCATCGCCGGACCGCCATGGCCCGGCCCGCAGACGTAGATCATGTTTGCATCCCTCAGCCGGATGGCGCGGTTGAGATGGGCATAGATGAAACTCAGGCCCGGCGATGTTCCCCAGTGGCCAAGCAGACGCGGCTTCACGTGTTCCAGCCGCAAAGGCTCCCGGAGCAGCGGATTGTCGAGCAGGTAGATCTGCCCGATCGTCAGATAGTTGGCGGCGCGCCAGTATGCATTGATGTCGTGCAGCTGGCGTTCGGACAGCCGCCTGCCGGGGGTTGCTGTCGTCGTGTGCTCGGTCATGTCTGGCTCCCATAGTCCCCATTTGCCAATGCCGTCGGATCGCGACATGCGCCGCCGTCCATCGAGTCGCCGCGAATGGACAACCAACGCATTCGTGCGCCATTCGGTTCATGACTGCCGGACCAGTTTGCAGCGAGGTGGCCGTCAACCGGGCGTATGGAGGGCGGTCGTTTGCGCCATTCATAGTGGCGACGAACAGTGCGAGCTTTGATCCACCGCAAAACGCGTTTGCATCAGGTGCCGAAGGCCGAACGCCTGGATCACAATGAGTTCGCTGGCTATGGCCAATCGTGCCGAAAATTCCCGGCTGACAACGCTGTCGAAATCGTCACCACTGGGGAGTCTAGGTAGTATCCCGTAGGGACATAACCGAATTTCGCGCGGCGCGGATTCGAGCGATTGCTGTGACACGGATCAACCGGGAAACAGCCATGCACGCCTACACGACCTCCAAAATTTCGCTGCCGTCGCATTTTGCTCAGCCGAGCCTGCCAGCGGCATTCGACACGGCACCGCTGCAGCCGCTCAGCTTCTTTCCCGCCGGTGCGGAAATCTATGCCCAGGGCGAGAAGGCCGGAGCTTTCTACCAAATCGAGTTTGGGGCCGTTCGTGTGTACCGCCTGCTCGCCGATGGTCGCCGGCAGATAAGCGCCTTCCACCTTGCGGGAGAGACATTTGGCTTCGAAGCAGACACGACGCATCATTTCTTCGCCGAAGCAATCAACGCGACCGGGGTCCGGGTCTTCCGTATTGCCGCCGGGGCTGACATGTCTCATCAATTGCTGCCGTTGGCGCTCAAGGGGCTGACCAGGGCACAGGAGCACCTGCTGGTCCTCGGCCGCCAGAACGCCATTGAGCGCGTCGCGGCGTTCCTGGTCGATATGGCAGAGCGCCAAGGCGGGCTTCGGCAGGTCGAGCTGCCGATGTCGCGCGTCGACATTGGCGACTATCTCGGCCTCACCATAGAGACGGTCTCAAGAATATTCACCAGGCTGAAGGAAAAGGGTATCATCCGCTTGATCAGCCTGCGCTGCGTCGAAATAATCAAACATGATGCGCTTCAGAATATGAGCGAGTGATCGCGGTTTCCATCAAAACAAGGCATTACACGCCGCCGCATCATGCGAGCGCCGACCTTGCAGGGCAGCGCTTCGATTGAGGGGCTTGGAGGATAGGGGCGTTTGACGCTATTCAGCCAGCCGCTTGGGCCGACTTGCGCCGCGCATCACTTACCGTCAACCAGACAGCGGAAACGAGGAAGTAGAAGGCGCCGAAGGCCGCATAGGGCGCGATGTTGGTGATGTCGATCGTCGCCGCACTGCCCGCCATCTTCACAAAGAAAATGCCTGCCAGTGCCGACTGAGCGCCGCTCAACACCATTGCCCACTGCGCGCCGGACTTCCAGCGCCTGACCGCGGTTGCAAGCTGAAAAAGGCCCGACAGGACCGCCCAGACGCCGAAGACGGCGAGCACTGTGTTCATATCTTTGCCGAGAGCAATGGCGACTGCCACGGTGGTGATGATGCTGATGACGAAGTTCAGCAACTGCGTCTTGTTGCGGTTCAAGCCGCCGGTGCGCTGGGCGTCGATGAAGTTGGCCAGCGCATCCCAAGCCGGATAGGCGACCAGCATGACGGCTGCCAGGGGAGGCATTGTCTTGGCTACTGTGAAGGCCAAGAGGACCCAGGCGGTCGAAACGGCAAAGCGTGTGAAATAGTAGCTTTTGAGCCAGGCGGTTGAGGATTTGACCAGGTTGGCTTCAGTCGTCTTAGCAAGCATTTTTGAATCTCCTTCGCGCTTGATATTGTCGCCTACCTACTAGAAGGTAGATATTGTGACGTCAACCAGTTTCTTGGCTCGGCACTACCGATCAACCAAGCGGTGGTGGAGATCGTGAACGGTATTGGCCATACGAAATGGCCGACCCTAAGTTGCTACTTTCAGCACCGATGCACTGGAGGTCTCAACGGTCCCTGTGAGATGCGAATTTGGTTGCGGCGGCTCGCCGCCATGCCGCGCAGATAGCTTGTTAGTGAACCTTCGCCGATAAGCGCTGCAAGGTCGGCGTCAGGATCGCGCCAAAGATGGTAGGGCTGCCATAGGCACGCGCCGACAACATCGCGCCATGGACAGTCGCCATGAAAGTCTCTGCCTCCAGATCCGCAGAGCCGACGAATTTGAGAACGCCCTGTTCAGCGCCCCGCTCCATGACCTTGGTCAACCAGGACGACAGAAACCGAAAGTAGGCCCGCACCTCGACGGCAACCTCAGGCGGGAGTGCCGGGAGTTCGCTGGCAAGCAGCGCGCAGACGCAAAACGGGATGCTCGCGTCTTCAATGCATTTTGCCCAGTAGCCAGCATAGGTTTGAAGCAGTGCAAGCGGGTCAGGGAGTTTACTTTCCAGATCTGCCATGCTGACCTCGGTACGCTCGCGATGGCGCGCCACAAGCGTGCGAACAAGGTCGACTTTGCTGGGGAAATGATGGTGGATACTCGCCTTTCGAATTCCCACCTCGTCAGCGATATCAGCATAGCTGAATCCGTTGTAGCCGCCCGAAACAATGAAGTTCCGCGCGGACGCCAAAATCTGATCGGACGTCATGACGAGATTGCTCATGCAGCATGCCTACCTTCTAGTAGGATCGTTGTCAATCGGCCTTACTCCTTCGCCTAAGGACCGTGGCGGGAGCTTAGCGCCGGCCCTGTCTGCCGTATGGCCAAAGCCCGCGCCGACAGCTTGATCTCGCCTTTTCGCAAGCGCAGCAAAACTGCATGACCTTTCAAAGCGCACTGCCCTTGGATGGCGTTCGCGATAAATTGGGGCGGACGCGGCGGATGCTTAGCCGGTGACACCGGTTCGACAGCTCGCTTGACGGTGCCCTTGCGCTTGCCTAGTCCAGTTCCATGTCGAAGAAGGAAGATTCCAAGGAAGGGCGGCGACCCGCGCATCGCGTCCGTGCCGTCCCCGACACGCCTCGGCGCGAAGAACAGCGCGCCGAGCGCCGCCGTCAGTTGATCGATGCTGCCCTGGAAGCAATCGCAGAGCGTGGATTTGCGGCCTGCACCGTTTACGACATCGCCCGGCACGCCGGCCTTTCCCATGGTCTGGTCAACTTCCATTTCGACAGTAAGGAAAGCCTGTTCGAGAGCGTGATCGATAAACTGGCCGCTGAGTTCCGGGCGGCCTGGCAGCACGCCTTGCTGCGTTCAGAAGCCGATCCGGCGGAGCGCGTAAGGGCGCTGGCGTTGGCTCCGCTGGACAAGGCGATCTGCTCGCGCAGCAAGCTGTCGGTCTGGTTTGCCTTTTGGGGAGAGGCAGGGCCGCGTCGACGCTACCGCGAGATAAGCCTCGAACTGGAAAAAGAATATCTCGTTGCGCTGACCCAGGCATTGCGCCAGGCAACCGGGCATACCGCATCCGATGCCGCAACCGAGGCAAGCCTGATCAGCGGTCTGTGCGACGCTCTTTGGTTGGAGATGCATCTTGGCCAGGGCGCATTGTCGGTCCAGGCCGCCAGGTCGCGGATGACCAAGGGGCTTGCCCGTCTTCTCCCGGACCTGAAGCCGGGGGGAAAGCGAACGGCTTCGGATCAGCAAAGCGGCGGATAACGTTTTCAGTCAATCGGCCGACATCGGTCCGCCCCTGATCGGCGGCCATCGCCGCTGCCCAGGCGATCGAACCCGTGGAGAACACAGCACCCCCGGCCGGTGTTTCGAAAAAGGTCAGGTCTGCTCTGACCCTCGCATTCACGTCGCCTGTGGTGGCTGAGTGCAGGAATACCACTTCCTCCGGTGCCAGATAGAAGCCGGCCCCCAGCATGGTGGACGATGCGACCACGAGAGCATGATCGGGCGTGCCCAACCCTAGGTCGGCGGCGTCGACCTCCTGCCCGGCCGCACCGGGATGCGCGCTGCAGGGCGCGCCGATGACGTCGCCATGAACGTCTTCAAAGGCGAAGGCCACGCGCGGGTCGCGCGCTGCATCGGTAAGCCTGTAGCCGGCGCCGCGGTCCCAGCCGTCGGCGACCATGCCGACCCCGACCAGCGCTTGCGGCGGTCTGCCGAGCCGACGCCAGAGGCCGCCACGTTCGCCGTTGAACTGCATATGGTATTCGGCGGGTCCCGCCTCGTTGTAGCGCGCGCCCGATTCCGCCCGGCGAAGCTCCATCAGCCAGGGACGGTCGCGTGCGATAGCCACACGCCAGTAAAAGCCATTGCCGCCGAGATAGATGAGGCGGCCGCCACGGTCGAGGAAGGCGACCAGGGCGTCCCACTCGCGCGTAGAGAGATATTCCGGATGGGTCCCGGTGATGAGGACGCGACACCCCTCCAGCGCCGACACCCCCTCATCATGAAGCAGGTCGTCGGTCACGATATCGTGGTCGATTTCGTGGCCGTGCAGGAAGGCCGTGACGCTGGTGTCGGCATTATAGGACCAGTTGCTGGTGTCGGGCGCCATGTTGAGGATCGGCCGCAGGCGCGTCGTCACATAAATTGGATGGCCGTCCACATGGCGGTCATAATGTGAGGCTCCGAGTTCCGGCATGTCCTGCAGGGTCTGCAGTTCCTCGTCGAGGATCGGCAGGGCGCTCAGCTCCGATATTTCGTATTCCGGGCTTTCAAGGGCGATCCGGTGATTGGCATAGGCATGATAGGTGAACGTGGAGGCGAGGAAGGCGACTGGCTTGCATGGCGCCGCCCGAGCAGGAACCACGAAAAAGGGAATGTAGGTCGTGTCTGCCGCCCCTCTTGCGCGCAGCGCGTAGGAGCCGCTTTCAAAAGCCGGCGGAATGACCCAGCTTGCGCTGGCTTCCCATCGGGCATCCTCGAGGTCGTCGCTATGGAAATGAACGGCGTCATAGAGAGCCCGGTCCTCCGCCGGCGAGAACGCCTGTCCCGCCCAACTGCGACCGGGCACGCCGCGCGTCGGCGCGTTGACCAACCTGGCGTCGACCTTTGCGGTGCCCCGGTTGGTGAGTTGGTCACAGTCGAGCCGGTCGCAGAAGTCGAGGGCAATATCCGGGCTCGCCTCATCGGTCGCCCACAGCCGGAATTCCGAGACGAGCCCATCGAACGCGGAGCTGCCGTCTGCTTTTGCGCCGAGCGACAGGACATGAACGCGTTGCTGACGAACCGGCACGGGCACGGTGATCGCAAAGACCGGGCCGGCAGACACCGTTTCCACCGTGACGACGGCCGATTGCTGGATCGCATCCAGCGCGATCCGAACGGAGTGCCACTTACCGCGTCCCATTCGCAGGCAGGGGACCCAATCCGGCCCCTCGGCGCCTTCGAGCGCCAAGTTGCCATCCGCATCGCGCCACAAACGCAACGTGCCCGTATCCAGGATGCAGGCCAGCGCATCGCGTGTCGGCTTGACGCTGAAAGCCATGGTCACGCCATGCAGGTCGGACCCGTCCTGCATGGTCAAGGCCAGGTAGGATCCCGTCCGGATCGGCTGATTGGCTACTGGCCGTGACCCTAGCTCGCCGCCGGGAATCGGTCGCAGCTCAAGCGCTGCCGGCGCTCCGTTGATGACACGCACGATGTCGAGCGAGACGGTCTCTTCCGGTTCGCTGGACAGGAAAAAGTCGACCGTGTCGCCGGATCTGACCGACCATTGGCTGGCATAGCCCAGAAGCCGTTTCATGCTTGATGTACAGTCCCGTGGCGTGAGTCCGCGTCCGGCGGTGCTTGTCCGAACAATTGTCGCCAGCGGATGGCGAAGGCTGCCGTTTCGGCTTCTTTTGGCGACGCAAAGGTCTCGTCGGACAGGAACTCCAGCGGCTGTCCCCTGCCCGACAATCCGACGAGCCGATAGCCTGCCGGACACTCGATCGCCGCCACCCATGGCATGGTCGTTCGCGACCGCATCACCTTCAGCAGGCGCGCCAGTTCAGGACAGTGCGGGCCGCTGGGGTCTCGCATGAATTCATCGAACAGCTCACGCCGAGGCCGCAGATCGAGCCGCTCAACAACTGACACGCTGCTCATTGCTGGGTGGCAATGCGCGTCCACATGCGGGTCATCGCGCGGGTCACCGCATTGTCGTACATAGTGATCGCGTAGAGCCGAGCCATGGCCTGATCGTTCGGATAGACAGTCGGGTCGTTGACCATGGCTGGGTCGATCTTGTCCTTGGCCGCAAGGTTGCCGCTGGCATAACGAACATAATTGCTGATCTGGGCCGCGATCTCAGGACGCATGATGAAGTTCAGGAACTGATGCGCCTCGTCGGGATGCGGCGCATCGGCCGGGATGGCAACGCTGTCGAACCAGATCTGCCCGCCTTCCTTGGGCAGGAGGTAGGCGATGTTGATCGGCTTGGTGCCGAGGCCCTTGGCCGCTTCCAGCGCACGGTCGCGCGCCTGCAGGATGTCGCCGGACCAGCCTATCGCGACACAAAGGTCGCCCGTCGCCAGGCCCTCGATGTAGGCCGACGAGGTGAAGTTGCGAATATAGGGGCGGACTTTGGCGACGACGTCGGCGGCTTTCTGCAGGTCGTCGGCATTCTTCGAGTTCGGTTCGAGACCGAGGTAGTTCAACGCCGCAGGCAGTACGTCGTCAGGCGCGTCGAGCATCGTGACGCCACAGCCCTGAAGCTTGGCCATGTTCGCAGGATCAAATACCAGGCTCCAGCTGTTGGGAACGCTTCCGAGCGCGGCCTTGACCTTGTCGACGTTCACACCGATGCCGGTGGTGCCCCACATCAGGTTGATGGCATAGCGGTTGCCCGGATCGTAAAGCTCCATCCGCTTCATAAGCTCGGGCCAGAGGTTCTTCGCATTCGGGAGCTTCGACCTGTCCAGCGGCTGGTAGACGCCGGCCAGGATCTGGCGCTGAAGGAAATAGGCCGAGGGAACGACGATATCGTAGCCGGTCCTTCCAGCCAGGAGCTTGGTCTCCAGGATCTTGTTGTCGTCATAGACGTCATAGACGACCTTGATGCCCGTCTCGGCCGTAAACTGGTCCAGGACCTTCGGATCGATGTAATCGGACCAGTTGTATATGTTGACCACCCTTTCCTGGGCAGCCGCCGAGAAGGTCATGGCGACGGCCATGACGAGTGAAAAACACCACAGTCGCGGGGTCTGCATCGGTATCCCCTCCAGCTATTCAATTTTTTATCTGTCCATCCAAATAAATCACGCCTCGTGCTGGACGTCAAGCCGCCGTTCCTGTGCCCTTGGTCGACAGGCCCTGCAGAAATCGACCGCGCATCGACGGCCTTGAGTGTCTCTGCATGTGACGTTCAGGGCTCCATCCCTTCGCCAGGCGCCGAGGCCGTCGCTCAGGTTGTGGTGAGATCAATCGATCTGCGCACGGTCCCCATCCGGCCGCCGGTATCCACGGAGGCTGCACTGCGGTCCCGCCAGGCAAGGCAAGCGCTGCGGCAATGCGCTTGGGATTGCCCTGACCATTGTGCGTCCAAGTTGCCCAAGCCGAACAGTGCGTCTCCCGCACGACGCTGAAGCTATCGTGCTCTCGCCCTTGTCGACGGCGGTTTGGCGGCATGTAGCCCCTTCTGCGAGCCGATCCGCATGAGAGCTTTGTCACAAATCGCCTAGCGTGGCGTATTCCATATCACGAGGCGCGCAGCTTCACTTCCTCAGGACTCATAGCCCCCGCCAGATCTTCCACCGTTCTAAGGTAATGCTGGCTGAGCAGCGCCGAGGCCTTCTCGGCATCCCTGTCGAGCGCGGCCTGCGCAAGCGCGCTGTGCTCGGCCTGGACATCACGTCCCACCGGCAATGCCGACGCGAGCAGAACCGGAATGCGGTAGCGCTCGGTTGCAGCATAGAGGCGTTCGAAGAATTCCAGCGTCCAGGGCGAGTTGCAGGCAGCCAGCAGGGCGCGATGGAACGCGTGATGCCGCTTTTCAAGCGTCCAGATATCGGCCTCGGCGCCTGTGCGCGCGGCCTGGACGTTCAGGGCATAGAGTGCGGAGACGATGTCTGATGCCCAGCTGTCGTCGCCCTTGCTGATCGAAGCCTTGAGTGCCTCCGTTTCGATGACGATGCGAAGCGACACGGCATCGTGCAGTTCACCGAGCGACAGCGGCGCCACGCGGAAACCGCGCAGCGACTCTGCCGTCACCAGCCGCTCCGCCTGCAGGCGGTTCAGCGCCTCGCGCAGCGGCGAGAAGCCCATGCCATAACGCTCGCCGAGATCGGCAAGGCGCAACGGTCTGCCAGGGGGGAGTTCGCCGCGAATGATGTCGTGGCGCAGCGCATCGTAGGCTTTTTCGGCAAGCGTCATAAGTGTTCCTCACCGCACAGCCTTACCTCATAGATGGACTTGTCGGCAATTTCAATTATTTTCGAAAATTTGTGTTGCAATCGAAAATATGTCGCGTCATGCTTAGCCCAACAGCCCCAACCAGGAGGATCCCATGGCACGGGAGCGCGAAAACCATCGCGAAGACGTCGTCGGGCGGGCAAACGTCGAGGACACGCCGGAGTTGCTTGCCTATTACGAGGAGCTCGAGCGCCATAAGGCAGGCGCGCTGTGGACCGTCGCCAACAAGATCGAGCCGTGGGAACCGAAGTCGCAGTCGGTCCCTGTCGTCTGGCGCTATCGCGACCTGCGTGCGCATGTCCTTCGCTCGGTCGAACTGGTGACACCAGAAAAGGCCGGGCGGCGTGTGGTCTACCTGAACAATCCGGGGCGGACCGGCGTGGCTGCGGCGGTCGGCTGGATCTATGGCGGGCTTCAGGTAATGAACCCTGGCGAGGTGGCATCGGCGCATCGCCATTCGGCCTCGGCGATCCGCTTCATCATCGAGGGCTCGGGCGCCTATACGGTGGTGGACGGACACAAGATGACGCTCGGCGCGAACGACTTCGTGCTGACACCCAACGGCACCTGGCACGAGCATGGCGTGGAGGCCAGCGGTTCGCCCTGCATCTGGCAGGACGGACTGGACATCCCCTTCGTCAACGCGATGGAAGCCAATTTCTACGAGGTGCATCCGGATCAGAGCCAGTCCGTCGGCTACGCGGTCGACGACATGACCAAAACCTGGGGAAATCCGGGACTGAAGCCGACAGGCGAGGCATGGACCAAGGGTTACAGCCCGATGTTCAAATACGAGTGGGCGCCGACCTACGAGTCGCTGCTGAAATATGCCGGTTGCACCGACGGCTCGCCCTTCGACGGTGTGCTGATGGAGTATGTGAACCCGGTGACGAACGGCCCGGTCATGCAGACACTCGGCGCGTCGATGCAGATGCTGCGGCCCGGCGAGCACACCAAGGCGCACCGGCACACCGGCAGCGGTCTCTACCATGTGGCGAAGGGCGGCGGTCACTCGATCATCAATGGCCAGCGCTATGACTGGCAAGAGCACGACATCTTTTGCGTGCCGTCCTGGGCCTGGCACGAGCATGTCAACGGCTCGGATCGTGAGGACGCCTGCCTCTTCTGCCTGTCCGACCTGCCGGTGATGCGGGCACTCGGACTCTACCGGGAGCAGGCATTCGGCGACAATGGCGGCCTGCAGCCGCTTCTCTGAAGGAACGATCATGAAACTTGTAACCTATCGCGCCTCGATCGAGGGGGCGGCAAGGCTCGGCGTGCTGGTCGAGGGCCTGGTGGTCGACGTCGGGTCGCTCGCCGCGGCTCAAGGAAAGCTCCTGCCCGACACAATGCTCGGCCTGATCGACGCTGGACGCGCCGGATTGGAGACGCTGCGCGACTGCCTCGACAAGTGCGCCGGACGCTTCCCCGCCGGCTGCGCCACCGCAATGGGCAATGTGAAGCTGCTCGCCCCCATTCCCCGGCCCCGCAAGAACATCTTCGGCATCGGCCTGAACTATGTCGAGCATGTCGCCGAGAGCGCCAAGGCGCTCGACACGTCGAAAGATATGCCGAAGCAGCCGGTCGTCTTCTCCAAGCCGCCAACCACGGTGATCGGGCCCGGCGACGGCATCGAGCACAACAAGAAGATCACGCAACAGCTCGACTGGGAGGTGGAACTCGCCGTCATTATCGGCACGACCGCCCGTCGTGTCCGCAAGCAAGATGCTCTGAACCACGTCTTCGGCTATTCGGTGATGATCGATATCTCGGCGCGCGACAATCGGCGCGCCGGGCAATGGATCTTCTCCAAGGGACAGGACACCTACGCGCCGTTTGGGCCATGCATCGTCACGGCCGACGAGATCCCCGACCCACAGGTGCTTGACCTGTGGCTGACGCTGAACGGGGTTGAGAAACAGCGGTCCAACACGCGCCATATGCTGTTCAAAGTCGACCACCTGATCGCCGACATCTCGTCGGGGATCACGCTGGAGCCCGGCGATATCATCGCCAGCGGCACACCGGAAGGCGTTGGCGCCGGGCGTGACCCGCAAGAATGGATGTGGCCGGGCGATGTTGTCACAGCGTGCGTCGAAGGGATCGGCACTCTGCGGCACCCAGTGGTGGACGCGACACCGGACTAGCACGTGAACGCGCAATTCAAGGCGGTCATCCAGATGGCCTCGGTGCCCGGCGATCCGATGGCCACCGCCGAGCCCACCACCGCCCGCCTAGACGGTCGATCACAAGCAGGAGGTTGCCATGCTGAAGCTTCCGAAATTCGTTGCCGCGGCGGTGCAGGCGGCACCCGTCTTTCTCGATACGCCAGCGACGGTGGAGAAGGCGGTCGAGCTGATCCGCGAGGCAAGGGCCAACGGGGCGGATATCATCGCCTTCCCGGAAGTGTTCATCCCGGGCTATCCGTACTGGAGCTGGATCACCGATCCGGTGACGGGCGGAGCCTGGTTCGACAAACTGGCGCGCGCCGCCATCACCGAGCCCGGACCGGAGGTCGACATCCTGCGCGGCGCGGCACGCGAAGCCGGCATCCATGTCGTGATCGGGATCAACGAGCGCAGCCTGAGGTCTGTTGGTACTCTCTACAACACGCTTCTGACCATAGGACCCGACGGATCCCTGCTCGGCAAGCACCGCAAATTGATGCCAACCTGGGCCGAGAAGCTGACCTGGGCGCCCGGTGATGGGGCCGGGCTGAGAGTTTACGACACTGCAATCGGGCCACTTGGCGTGCTTGCCTGCGGCGAGAACACAAACACCCTTGCGCGCTTCACCCTTCTCGCTCAAGGCGAACTGGTTCATGTCGCCAGTTACATTTCGCTGCCCGTTGCGCCGCCCGACTACGACATGGCTGAGGCCATAAAGCTGCGCGCCATGGCCCACTCGTTCGAAGGCAAGCTCTTCACGATCGTCTCGTGTTCGACCGTCTCGGAGGAGATCATAACGGCGATGGAGAGCGTCGTTTCGGATGCACGGGCGCGCTTGCAACGCAAATCCAGCGCCTTCTCAGGCGTGATCGGTCCGGACGGGCGGGTGGTTGGCAAGCCGCTGATCGACGAAGAGGGCATCGTCTATGCCGAGATTGATCTCGGACGCTGCATCCAGCCGAAGCAGATGCATGACATTGCCGGCCATTACAACCGGTTCGACGTTTTCGACCTGAAGGTGAACCGGCGCAGATTGGAGCCGATATCCCTGATCGAAAGGGCGCAGATGTTCGACGGCGATGATGCCAGCGTGCCCGAAACAGCATCGCAGCGCGGTCATCAGGAATAGGCCGAATAGTCACCAGCAGCGACACGCCAGAGGACGGATAAGGATGCCGAAGACCTATCGGATCGGACAGATCGTGCCTTCCTCCAATACCACCACGGAAATCCCGGCGATTTTCCGTAGCCGCGAGACAATCCTGCCAGAACGCTTCACTTTCCATTCCAGCCGAATGCGAATGAAAAAGGTGGTCAAGGAAGAGCTCGAGGCCATGGATCGCGACAGCGACCGCTGCGCGGCCGAACTTTCGGATGCTCGCGTCGACGTCCTCGGCTACGCCTGTCTGGTCGCCATCATGAGCATGGGCAAGGGTTATCACCGCACCTCGGAAGCCCGGCTGCACCAGCGTACCGCGGAGAACGGCGCGCCAGCTCCCGTTGTTACCAGTGCCGGCGCTCTCGTCGACGGCCTTAAGGTCCTGGGAGCCAAGAAGATTTCAGTCATATGCCCGTACATGAAGCCGCTCACGCAACTGGTGGTCGACTACATCGAGCACGAGGGGATAGCGGTGAAGGACTTCATCGCGCTTGAAATCCCCGACAACATCGAGGTCGGCAGGCACGATCCGGACAAACTGCTCGATATCTACAGGCAAGTCGACACGACGTGCATCGACGCGTTTGTCGCATCGGCCTGTGTGCAGATGCCGTCCTTGCCCATAATTGACAGGCTTCAGCAGGCATTGGGCCTTCCAGTTGTCAGCGCGTCCGTCTGTACGGGTTTTCAACTGATGTCGAGGCTTGGATTGAAAGCCGCGTCGCCCGGCGCCGGCGAACTGCTCTCCGGTCGCTACTAGACCAATTCAGGGTTGGCCAGGCGACGATGACGGCTCTGACAGCCGGCCCGCCGAGGGTTCGGCTCAGCAGTCAGTTGCGGTGACGATCCCACTGGATCTGAGCGCAGAAATCAACTGGCTATCGAAAATACGAAAAATCTTCGAAAATTTCATTGACAAGTCGCCGCAAAACTGAAAACTTAACTCACAAGTTAAGAAATCCGAAACAAGCCGGATCGTCAATGGGAGTTTAGCGATGTTGCAAGAGCGCATCGAAGGACGCTGGCTGGACTGCTTCCGGCGCGTCTTCGCGCTGAATGCGATCGGCAAGGGGACGAGGGTCGCGATCCTGTCCGAGACGCAGTCGCGTCCGGTGCTGATCCACCTCTCGGAACTCGCCCTGCACGACCAAGGCGCCGAGTTCTGCATGATCCAGATGCCGACGCCGCGCCAGACGGCGCCGGTGCCGGTGAAATCCACCGGCACCTCCTGGGCAATCCAGGGCAACCGCGCTGTTATCGAGACGCTGAAGCGCGTCGAGGTCATCGTCGACTGCACGGTCGAAGGGCTTATCCATGCTCCGGAATGGCCCGAGATCGAGGCGGCCGGCGGCACGCGCCTGCTTGTGATCTGCAACGAGCATCCCGAGATCCTGGAGCGCACGGAGCCGACGGCCGATCTTGGCCCGAAGGTGGCGCTGGGCGTGCGTATGCTGCGCGAGGCGAGCGAGATGCGCGTCACCTCGCCGGCCGGGACCGATCTGGTCATCGACCTGCGCAACGCACCTTGCGGCGGCACACCTGGCTTCGGAACGACGCCGGGATCGGTGGCGCACTGGCCGGGCGGGCTCTGCCTCGCCTTCCCCGGAAGGAACTGCGTCAACGGCCGGATCGTGATGGACGTGGGCGACATGAACCTGACGTTCAAGACGACGCTTGCGAGCCGCATCGATTTCACCGTCGAGGACGACTTCGTCACCGCGATCAAGGGCGACGGCGTCGATGCTATCCATTTCCGCGAATACATGGAGGCCTGGAACGACCGCAACGCCTACGGCATGAGCCACGTCGGCTGGGGCATGCACCCGCGCGCCCGGTGGGTCTCGGCCGCCATGTACGACAAGCGTGACATGCAGGCGGTGGAGTTCCGCGCCCTGGCAGGATCGTTCCTGTGGTCCACGGGGGCGAACCAGTATGCCGGCCGCTACACGCTCGGTCATTTCGACCTGCCGATGCGCAACTGCACGATCACATTGGACGGGAAAGTCGTCGTCAGTGACGGCGTCCTGCAAGGCGAATTGGCGTCCTGACGCCCTCGGAGAAAACCATGAGCGATATCGTTGATTACTACGACCTCTCACGCATCCGCCCCGAGGTGCAGGCCAAGCTGCGGCTGGTGAACGAGCTTGGCCGCGACAAGTTCGCGGCGCGCGCCAAGGGGATCGACGATGACGCCTCCTTCCCGGTCGAGAACTACAAGGATCTGGCGGCCGAGGGCTTTCTCGGCCTCTGCATCCCTGAGGAATTCGGCGGCTGGGGCTATTCGATGTTCGAATATGCCATGGTCGGCGCCGAGATCGGCAAATATTGCGGCGCCACCGCGCTGACCTTCAACATGCACAACTCGTCCATGGCCTGGTCACGCTTCATGGTCGACATGCCGAACCTGACACCTGAGGAGAAGGCTGCATTCGCGCCGCTGCGCGAGCGCCAGTTCCGCCGCGCCATCGCCGAAAAGGCGATCTATTCGCAGCCGATCTCCGAGGGCGGACAGAACTGGACTTCGAAGCCGAACCAGACGCAGTGCCGCAAGACGGACGGCGGCTGGAAGGTCAACGGCTTCAAGAAGTTCGCCTCGCTCGCCGGCTATTGCGACTATTACACCATCGTCTGCACGGAGGTGTTCGAAGGCCAGGAGCCGCGTCACGAGGACACGATGCTGTTCGTCGTCCACAAGGACGCGCCGGGCCTCAGCGTCAAGGGTGACTGGGATCCGCTCGGCATGCGCGGCACCAACAGCCGCGACCTCATCCTGAAGGATGTCTTCGTTACCGAGCAGGACATGCTGATGCCGCGCGGCATCTTCGGCAAGACCCTGCCGAACTGGCCGCATATGATGATCACACTGTCGCCAACCTACATGGGCGTGGCGCAAGGCGCCTTCGACTTCATGGTGGATTACCTGAAGGGCAAGATCCCGGGTCAGCCGTCCATCGACCGGCGCATGTATGCGACCAAGCGCGTCGCCGTCGGCAAGATGTATGCGCGGCTCGCCAACATGCGCGCGCTCTGGTGGCAGGCTTTCAGCGAAGCCAAGGGCTTCCCGACCAAGGGCGAGGTGCTGCGCATGTACGCCGCCCAATACAACGTCATGGAGGGTGCGGCCGAGATGACCTCTATGGCGATCCGAACCTGCGGCGGCCAGTCGATGCTGAAGTCCTTGCCGCTGGAGCGAATGTACCGCGACAGCCGATGCGGCGCGCTGATGCTGCCTTACACCTCGGAGATCATGGAAGACTACCTTTCGGTCCTCGCACTCTATGACATGGACGAGATCGATTCCGCTCCGGGCGACGAAGGCGGCGCCCGCATGTCGCTGTGGCGCGGCGATCACGGCGCCTTGCGGTCGGTCCGGTAGACGCCGATGACACGCGAAACGGTCGAGGTCATCGGCGCCTGCGCCGCCTCACCGGAGGCGGTATGGTCCATCGTCGCGGATTTCTGCGGTCGATGGCACCCGGTCATCGCGACCATGCGCGCGGAGCACGACGAGCGCGGTGCGCTGGTCCGCAGCTTCACCATCAACGGCGAGGACACCGTCTATCGCGAGCAGCTCACCTGGCTTAGCGACAGCGAGCGCACGCTCGCCTATACGCATCTCCAAGGCATCGCCGGCGCCGAGGCCTATGACGGCCGCATCGCCATCGCCGCCGACGGTCGGGGCGGCTGCATCGTGCGCTGGAGCGTAGATGTAGAGGCGGCCTCCCCGCGATTGCAGGAAATCTGCAAGGGCACGAAAGCGATCTTCGAGATGGGCATCGCCGCGCTTTCGGAGAAAGCGCTTAAGGTCCGCAGCGCGGAGCCGCCGCCTCTACCCGCCCCTGTTGCCATGCGCGACATCGTCATCGATGGCGATCCCCGCCTCGGGCTGACAACGACGCCGGACAGCGATGGGCCGCTCTGCCTGTTCCTGCACGGCATAGGCGGATCGCGTGGCAACTGGCTGCAGCAACTCGCGGCCGCCGGCAGCGTGATGCGTGCGGCCGCACTCGACCTGCGAGGCTATGGCGGCAGCGCGCTCGGGCGAAACCAGTCGACGGTGGACGACTACTGCGCCGATATTTTGCGGGTGAAGGAAAACTTCGGCGCCGACCGGCTGGTTCTGGTCGGCCTTTCCTATGGCTCGTGGATCGCCACCTCTTTCGCCATGCGTTATCCGCACATGCTGGCCGGGCTGGTCCTGTCGGGCGGCTGCACCGGCATGTCGGAAGCCAGTTCAGAGGAACGCGAGGCCTTCCGCGTCAGCCGCAAGGTGCCCCTCGATGCCGGCCAGACGCCGGCCGACTTCGCGCCGGCGGTGGTGAAAGTGCTGGCAGGACCGAACGCTTCGGACGAGGTGAAGACGCAGCTCCTCCAGTCGATGGCGGCGATCCCGTCGGCGAGCTACCGCGACGCGCTGGTCTGTTTCACCAATCCGTCCGAGCGTTTCGATTTCTCACGCCTGACCATGCCGGTGCTGATGATGACCGGCGAACACGACCGGCTGGCTCCGCCGTCGGAGATCCGCGGTGTCGCCGAGCGAATATTGGGCCAGGTCTCCCGGCCCGACATCCGCTACGAGACCATCGCGGATGCCGGCCATGTCTGCAATGTCGAGCAGCCCGAGGCCTACAGCCGGATCCTGCTGGACTTTCTGGGGAACCTGCCGAGATGACCGCCTTGTCCCGCCGACAGCAAAACAAGATCGAGCGCGAGCGCCGCATCCTGGCGGCCGCTTTGAAGGTCTTTTCCGAAACAGGCTATTCCGGCGCCAACATGGATGCCGTTGCTATCGAGGCGGGACTGTCGAAGCCGACGCTTTACCAGTACTTCCAGTCAAAGGAGGCGCTGTTCTCGGCCATGATGCTGGGCGAGCGCGACCAGATGCTTGATATCTTCGAACATCCTTCCGAGCGCGGGATGGTGGCCGACCTCCTTGAGTTTTCCTGGGACTATGCCGACACGGTGCTGCGTCCGGACCTCCTGTCCCTGGCCAGGCTCATCATCGGCGAGGTGCAGCGCTTTCCGGAGATCGGCCGCGCCTATCAGGAGGTGGGCCCGGACCGCCTGCTGCGCGGCATCATGGATTATCTGGAAGGCCAGCGGCGCGTGGGCCGACTGGCTTTCGACGACGCCGAACTGGCGGCACAGGATCTGTGGGGCCTGATCCTTTCGGCACCGCGCACCAAGGCCCTCTACATGCCGGATCGTTTCCCGTCGCGCGCCGAGGTCGCCCGCTATCTGAACAACGGCCTGCGCGTATTCCTCAAGGCCTATTCGACACAGCCCGAGACCGATCTCGCCGAACTCGCGCGACTTATCGGCGCCCATTCCCTCAATCAGGTGCAACATGACAGTTGACGATTACCTGGCCGATCCGGCCAGCCGCTTTGCCACGGTTGCGATGACCGACACCAATGGGCTGCTGCGCGGGCAGATGGTCTCGACCAGCAGCCTGAAAGGCATCGCGAAAAACGGCATGGGCATGGCTCCCGCGCAACTGGCGCTGGACCCGACCGATGTGATGCTCATCATCCCGGGCGTCAACGACGACAAGGGCGATTTTCACGATGACCCCTTGCAGGTCGACCCGAATTCTGGCCGCCGCCTGCCATGGTCGAAGCCGGGGCATGACCTGCTGGTCCTGTCCAACTATACCGGCGCCTCGGCACAGATATGTCCGCGGGCGATCCTGAAATCGGTGCTGGCCCGCGCCGGCGAAGCAGGGCTGGTGCCGAAATACGGAATGGAGCTGGAATACACACTTTTCGACGAGACACCGGAAAGCGCGAAGGCGAAGGGCTACCGCAACCTCAAGACAGCGACGGCTCACGCCAGCCACGACCTGATCCTCTATCAGGTTGTCCAGACCGAATGGTACGAGGCGCTGGCCGCAATCTGCGAGCCGCTGAAGATCGACCTCGCCAAGATGCACGAGGAGATCGGCGCAGGCTTCATGGAGGCCTGCATCGGAGCAGGCGTAGGTACGGAACCGGCCGACCAACTCGTCCTCTTGAAGAACTTCATCCGCGCGCTGGCGTTGCGGCAAGGCCGGTCCGTCACCTTCATGCCGCGCTGGAACGAAAAGGCGGACAGCCAGTCGATCCATTTGCACATCAGCCTGAAGGACAAGGATGGCAAGACGCTGTTTTGGGATCCAAAGGAAAAGAACGGCGTCAGCCGCACCTTCCGCCACTTCCTTGGCGGTCTCCAAGCCTATATCGGCGACATGACGCTGGTCTTCCAGCCGACGGTGAACAGCTACCGCCGCTTCGCACCGGGCACCTTTGCGCCGCCCGGCCTGACCTGGGGTTTTGAAAACCGCACCACATGCTTTCGCCTGGTCGGCCATGACGCAGGAACGCTGCGGGTGGAAAATCGCCTGCCGGGCGCCGATTCCAACCCTTATCTCTCGGCCGCGGCCACAATCGCCGCCGGGATCGCCGGTGTCATAGGCGAGATCGAGCCCGACGCCGAGACCATCGGCTCAGGCTATGCGCAGAAACCCGCCCGCGACTTCGCCCGCTCGATGCCAGAGGCGATCGAACGGCTGCGCGGATCGAGTTTCGCAAAGGACTGGCTGGGGCCGCGCTTTGTCGAGGCGTTCACGGCCACCCGCGAGTGCCAGCACGACGAATTCCGCCGCAAGGTTCCGGACGTGGAACTGGAACGTTTCTTCGACCTGGGGTGAACGACCATGGATACCGACCTGCGCGCCCGTTTCATCGAAGGCATGAGCCGCGTTGCCGCGGCGGTCACCGTGGTGACCACGGACGGCGAGGCAGGTCGTTTCGGTGTGACCGTTTCATCGATGACGTCGGTGTCGGCCGACACCAGCCGGCCCTCCTTGCTGATCAGCGTCCATCACCTCAGCCCCGCATGCGAGGCGATCAAGAGGAACAGGCGGTTCTGCGCCAATGTGCTCAGCGGCAATCAGAGCTTCGTCTCGGATCTCTTTTCCGGCCGTCTCAAACATCTGAACGACGACAGGTTCGGCGCGATCGCCTGGCACCCCGGTGCTACCGGCGCGCCGGTCATCGATGGCGCCGTCGTTTCGCTCGATTGCGAACTCAAGACAGCCTTGCTGTGGGGAACCCATTTCCTGTTCATCGGCGAGGCCGAGACCATCGACCTTTCGGCGCAGCGCTCGCCGCTGGTTTACGGCAATCGCGGCTACCGGCGCGCCATCCCGATCGCGCCGGATGACCATCGGCCGCCGCACCCGGCGAACCACCTCAGCATCGGCTTTTTCATCACGCTTGGGCCGCAGTTCGTGCCGGCGCTTGTCGCCGGCTTTGCGAGCCAGCAGCCTGATGTCGACATCCGTCTTCTGGAAGCCGACCACGACGACCTTATCGAACAGATGCGCGCCGGCAGGATCGAGGCGGCCATCACCTTCGGACAGGTGAACGAGCCTGATCTCGACGCCGAACTCATCTGCCCGCCGGCTCCCCATGTGTTGTTGAGCGCCAATCACGCGCTGGCGGAAAGGCCCCGTCTGCGGCTCGCCGACCTGGCGGACCTACCCATGATACTGCTCGACTATCCTTCCGTCCGCGTGGCCACGGATGCCTTGTTCAAGCGCAACGGGCTTCCGCCGCTCATTCGCTTTCAGTCGCCATCCTTCGCCATGGTGCGAGGTCTGGTCGCCCACGGGCTTGGATATTCCATCGTTCCGCAGGCGCCGCAGACCAGGACCGCCCACGACGGCAAGGAGATCCTAGCCATACCTCTGGATGACGACTTTCCCGAGGGGGCGGTCATCGCGATCACGCCGCGCGGCAATCAAAGGAGCGATTCGGTCGAGCACTTTCTCGCCAGGTGCCGGGGTTCCTTCGGGCATCTCGCCAACGGAGAGGAATGACGGCCGGGGCCGGACGGCCGTGTGAACGAAAACAGACGTCAACCAACAACCAACAATGGACCGGTCAATCGGCCATGGGGAACACAGAGGGAGAACCACCCAAATGAGTACCGCAGGAACCAACCAACTTCGCAGGAATTCACTGGGCCTGATCGCCGTGACCTTTATGGTCATCTCGGCAGCGGCCCCGCTTACCGGCGTTGCCGGCGCGATGCCGCTGGCGTTCATGCTGGGCAACGGCGCCGGCATTCCGGCAACCTTCATCTTCGTGACGCTGGTGATGCTTGCCTTTTCGGTCGGCTACGTGGCGATGTCGCGGCATGTCACCAATGCCGGCGCCTTCTACGCCTATGCCGCGCGCGGTCTCGGCGGGCGGGTCGCCGGCGCCGTGGCGCTCGTGGCGGTGGTTGCCTATAACGCCATGCAGTTTGGACTGATCGGCCTCCTGGGCGGCATTGCCGCTGGTGTCTTCGGCGAACTCGGGCTGACCCTGCCCTGGTGGGGATGGAGCCTGATCGCCGTCCTGCTGGTCGGCATACTCGGCTACCGTCAGGTCGACCTGTCGGCAAAGGTTCTGGTCGTGGCCGTCGCGCTCGAATACCTGATCGTCCTGGTCGTGGATTTTGCAATTCTCGGCAAGGGCGGCGCGCACGGGCTGGCGCTGAACCTGTTCGATCCGAACGCGATGTTTTCAGGTTCGCTGACTGCCGCGATCCTGTTTTGCCTGGGATCCTTCATCGGCTTCGAAGCGACGACGATCTACGCCGAGGAAGCCCGCGACCCGGAGAAGACCATTCCGCGCGCCACCTATCTTTCGGTGCTGATGATCGGCATCTTCTTCGTTTTCACCACCTGGCTGATGATCGTTGGCATAGGCTCCGAGAAACTGGTGCCGACCATCCAGGGCTACGGCGATCCCTCGGCACTCTTCTTCGATCTTGCTGGGCGCTATGTCGGCGGACCCGTGCCGACCGTCGCCGGCATTCTGCTGGTGTCGAGCCTGTTTGCCGCGCTGTCGGCCTTCCACAACTACATCGCTCGATACAGCTACGTGGCGGGACGCGAAGGCCTGCTGCCCGCTGCCTTCGGCCGCACCCACGCGGATCACCAGAGCCCGCACATCGGCTCGGTCGCTCAGACAATCGGCGCCCTGGTCGTGCTGGCGATCTTCGCCGGACTCGGACTCGACCCGGTGCTCAACATGTTCACCTGGATCAGCCAGGTCGGCACGCTCGGCGTCCTCGGCATGATGACCGTCACCTCGCTCGCGGTCATCGTGTTCTTCCGCAAGAAACACATCGGCGCGCCGGCGCTGTCGACCGTGATCCTGCCTGCCTTGTCAGGGCTCATCATGGCCGCACTGTTCATCTATATCTTCCTGCATTTCGGCGACCTCACCGGCACCACCGGGGGCGTGCTCGGGATCATCCTGCCGGCGTTGATTCCGGCCGCCGCCGTGGTCGGATACATGTTGGCGTTGCGGCTGGAGAGGGCCGATCCCGTCCGCTTCGCCAATATGGGAGTAAACCAGATTTAGGAAACGATGGACGGAATCGAATTCCGTTCGGAAGATGGCGGCAGCGCTAAATAATCGCGCTGCCGCGATCGGACTGGATGACGCCCCGTGCGAGACGTCCTCAGCCAAGTGGCTTCGACTGCTGAACGGGGCCAGCCTGGATTGCGTATCACCCTGAGCCGTTCCGGCGCCGGGATATCCACCACGAATAGGCCACACATGCGAGTGCTGCGGTCAGCAGGATAGCCAGCACCGCCGGGCCGACGCGATCGTCCGACAAGCCGAAAAGAGGCAGCGACACGGTGAGCAGCCCCGCCGCTGGAAAGACGAGGCCGCCGAAACGGTGAGTTCTCGTCCAGACGTCCCGATCCGCAAGGGTCCAGGGTGTTCTGATGCCGAACCATCGGTTGGGCTGCAGGAGCGGCATTCGAGCACCGACGACGGTCATGATCACGCCGAGGACAATGGGCATCAGCCGAAGGCGGTTCGTCTGGAATCCAAGCGCCGAAGCAATCAAGAAGGCCTGCAGCAGGATGAGCAGCAAAAGGCCGATGAGCCACGCCTGGTCCGGCGCAAAACTTCTTGCGGGTTCGCCGGGTGCCTGCCTGTTCTCGACCCGGCGTCTCGGCCACAGTTGCAGGACCATCCACAGCACGGCGAGCAGTGCCGGCGCACCGAGCAATGCGACCCACCGGCCCGCAAAGACGTCCGCTTCGCCCGACGCCGACCAGTGGACCGCAACGCGTGCATCCGGCGACGTGAAAAGTGCCGCGACGATGCCGCTCAATACCATCACAATGAGCGCTGTCAGCCTTCGGTGAATGAGAGCTCTCCTGTTCGACCATTTGCCGGTTCGGGCTGCCGGTCCGCAGCGCCGCGTCCGCTCGCGCTACCGCAAGGGGATGCTGCGCCGAATCGGCGTCAGGATCAACGGCATGGCCAAACACGGCCTCGCATTCGATGTGAGCCTGATTGTAAACCCTTTCTTAACTCACATTAGCAACGGATAAATAACGTACTTTTCTTGCCTGAAAACTGGCGATAGGGTAGTAATCTTTAAGTTTCCGCCGCGAATTTGGAAACAATATTACGCTGGCGAACTGACGATTGTCACATTCGAGAGGCATGGCCAACGCGCTCAGCGTAGGGGGAACCTATGGTGTCGCCTTATGCAGATTTCATAAAGAAGCTCCACAGGGACAAAGCGTTCCGGCAGGCATTCGCCGATGATCCGCGCGGCGTTCTTCGCGCGAGCGGGCTCGATCCAGATCTCCTTGACCTGCCTTCCAAGATCGATTTCGACGCGCTGGAACGGCGTATCGACGCGCAAATTTCCTCCGCTCCGCCGGATGCGGCCACACTGAGGCATGCGTCGGCACAGGAACTGTGGGACAAGTTCAATTTCATCCGCGTCAACTATGATCTTGCGTCGCCGTCGATCCCAGCGACGAGCATCATCTACGGTACGACGGCAACCACCTCCGTCATATCCCTTGTTACGGCGCAGGGCAGCGCAGCCCGCACGGATGTGGAGTTGGCGCGTCTCGGCCGGTTGCGCAAATTGACCCGGCTGCCAGCAACGGCCCTCAGTTTTACGGTGAGCGGACCAGACGGGAGATCACTGCACGGCCTCGGCATCGAAGCGATCAAGGCGCTGGTCGGCCGCCTGCGCTGAGCGGCCCGACGCCCGCAAGCATGCGAAGAACAAGGAGCTTGTCATGGGAACCGAAGCGGCGAGTTTCATCAACCGGTTGCGCAAGGACAAGGACTTTCGCCACCGCTTTGTCCAATCGCCCAAGGACGTGTTGTCCGAAGAGGGGCTGAACCCCGACGTGCTGGCGCTTCCCGACCGCATCGACGAACGGGATCTGCTGAAGAAACTCGAACACGTGTTTTCAGGGCGAGAGTGGCAAGACGAGTTCGCACGGGCCAAGCCGGAGACGTTGACGGCAGGGGAGTTGTGGGAGCGGTTCGGCGTAATCGGCTGGAAGGGGTCGGCAGCCGGGGGCGGCAAACCCGGGATCGACGTGTCGGTTGCCTCGGCGGTGGTCATCTACGGCGTCTCCGTGGTGACGTCCTCATCTACGCAAGTGGCGGCAGCCGGATCATTGGCCCTGACATCGGTCGAGCAGTTGAGGTCACTGCGCGAACTGGCTCGCTTTCCAAAGGAGAAGCTCAGCTTCTCCATCGTCGGGCCGGATGGCGTTGCCATCGAGGGGGTGAACGCCGACATGCTCGCCGCCTTTCTCGCACGTGTGAAGTGATGGTGCGCCCAATGCTTGACGTCTACGATGGCGATCCGACGAAGACGGTGCGCTGGTGGTCCGGCCCGTCCGAGCCACCACGCGTCTGCGTCTGGGAAATCACGCTGAAGTGCGATCTCGGATGCCGGCATTGCGGTTCGCGGGCAGGCGCCGAACGCCCTGGTGAGCTGACGCTCGAGGAGGCGCTCGACACCGTGAAGCAGCTTGCGGCGCTTGGCGTTCGCGAGGTCACGCTGATCGGCGGCGAGGCCTATTTGCGGGATGACTGGGTCGACATCGCCAGCGCAGTCACCAAGGCCGGAATGGCCTGCACCATGGTGACGGGCGGCTATCGCTTCGATGATTTCCGCATCCAGGAAGCGCTCGCGGCCGGCATCAGGCGGATCGGCCTGTCGATCGACGGCATCGGCGCGACGCACGACCACCTTCGCGGCCGCATCGGCAGCTACGAAGCAGCACTCGACGCAGCGAGACGGATCATGGCCACTGGCCGGATCGGCCTCAGCGTCAACACCCAGATCAACCGGCTTAGCCTGCCGGAATTGCCAGCGCTTGCCGACCTGTTGATCGAGATCGGCGCGAGCGCCTGGCAAGTGCAGCTGACGGTCGCGCTCGGCCGCGCGGCAGACCGCCCGGGCCTTCTGCTGCAGCCCTACGATATGCTCAACGTGATGCCGCTGCTCGCAAGGCTCAAGCGGACGGTGCTGGAGCCGGGCGGCGTCCAGCTCTTCCCTGGCAACAACATCGGCTATTTCGGTCCGCACGAGCCCTATCTGCGCTACGGCGGCGCCGACGGGCATACATGGAGCGGTTGCCTCGCGGGCCAGGCTGCGCTGGGCCTTGAAGCCGATGGCACATTGAAGGGCTGTCCCTCCTTGCCGAGCGCCGACTATGGTGCGGGCTCGGTGCGCACCAGCTCTATCGAGGACATGTGGCGGTCGAGTGAGCGTATGCGCGGCCTCGGCGCCAGGACGCGCTCCGATCTGTGGGGTTTCTGCGCCACCTGCGAACACGCCGATCGCTGCAAGGCCGGCTGCACATGGACGGCACATGCGCTGTTCGGGCGCCCCGGGAACAACCCGTTCTGCCACCACCGGGCACTGACGCTCGCGGGACAGGGCCTGCGCGAGCGGATCCGTCTGGTCGAGCGTGCCCCCGGCGTGCCGTTCGACTACGGCCGCTTCGAGATCATCGAGGAGCCGCTCGATGGCGAGGAGGGCAATCAAGGCGGGCTCGAGGAGCTTGCCGCGCTTGCGACGCTCTTGGGCGCGGCCGGCGGTGGCGTCTGGTCGAACGCCGGGCTGCGGGCGGCGACGGCAAAGACGGCGCAGCCCCGTCACCGGGAGGCCGCACGATGAATGCGACCGGTACCGACCTTCAACGCCCGCTCGAACTGGGAATCATGTTCACGCACCGTTGCCCGATCGCCTGCCGCCATTGCGGCATCCTTTCCGGCCCGGACAATTTCGACAGCATGGCCATGGAATTGGCGGAGCGCTGCATCACCGAGGCGGCCTCACTCGATCCCAGGCCGTCGACGATCGTCTTCACCGGCGGCGAGCCGATGATGTACCCGCAACACCTGGAGCGCCTGCTTGGCGTGGCCAACCAGCTGGGATTTGCGACACGGGTGATCACCAACGGTTTTTGGGGCCGCAATCAAGCCACCGGTCGGCGCCTTCTCTACCGGCTCCAGCTCGCCGGGCTTGATTCCCTCAACTTCAGTGCCGACAAATTTCACCTGGAATTCCTTCCGGCCGAGGTTTTCCGTCGCGCAATCGAGATCGCCTGGGAAGCCGGCTTTCCGGTCATCGTCAACACGGTCCTCAATATGCCGGGCGATCCTGTCGCCCTGTTCTCGCAACTTTACGGCATACCCACCGAGAAGATCCGCCTCTTCGACGAGGACGAGTTCATCAGGCAGGTGGCTACCGATACAGTGCCGCCCGAATTGACCCAGATGGTGAACCTCTCGTTTGGCAGGCTTGTCGGCCTCGGACGCGCCGCCGAATACCCCGAAGAGCACTACCGCTCGGATCTCGCCACCTACACGTACACGCCTTGCCAAGAAGTGGTGAACCGACCGGTCATCTACCCCGACGGCAGTTTTCAGGCGTGCTGCTGCGCCGGCGGCAAGATCGCGAGCTTCACGGTCGGCAACGTGCGTGAGCGTTCGCTCGCGGATCTGTTTGACGAGATGCAAACGCGGACGCATTTCCGGTTCATAAATCAGTTCGGTCCGCGCGCACTCCATGAGGCGATTGCGGAAATGAGCCCAGATCGCTCCTCCGACCCTGACGGCTACGCCTCGATTTGCGACGTCTGCGTCGCGGCCACGAAAGGTTTGTGCGCGAAGGAAGTCGATGCGCGCCTCGATCACTGGCTGCTCAAGCGATTTCTCGAGAAGGATGAAATTTCGGTCGCGAGCGAACCGAAGCGGTCGGAGCTGGCGGAGCGTGACGGGGGAGGCGTGATCGCGGCCGGCCTTTTCGACACCGGCCGGCGACTGCCTGGCTCGCCGGAAGATATGAAAATTTCAACTGGATCGCTTGAACATGTAATATAAGTAACATATAATAAAAAAATCTGGAACAGTGCTAAAACCTGCGCTGATATTTAGTCGGCGCGGCATTTATATTTGTATAAACAGCAGATATATATCGAATCACTTGATTGGTATTTCTTAGTGCGGGTGTAATTCTGGAGTCAGGACGGATTTTCGGAGCATCGATGGTTATACCGATGCGGCAGGAGCGGCGTCCCATGAGTATGCTTTCCCCGGTTGACCAAGCGACGTCGTCGACGGTCGCGTGCTGTCTTGAGCTGGAAATACGCGACGAGCACGGACGGCTCCCGCAAGGAAACATGTTCCCGGTACTGACCCATCTCGACAGCGGACGCACATGGCGCATCCTTCGCTACGCCCGCGCCTTCGACGGTTTGCTGTTCAGGGCTTTGCCGCCCGGCAAGTTCAGACTGCATGTTGCGAGCCCGCGGCACGAAACGGTGGAGATGGAGATCATGCTTGCCGCGGGTGGGCGCGAGCGGATCAATCTGCAACTGAAAAGAAAGCCGGGGCGCCAACCGCTGATCATCGATATCGGGGCCGACGAGGATGCGCTGATCCCTGCCCGCCATTCGGTCTCTCGGCTCGTATCCTGTCTCCTCAGCGATCGCGCCGTCCTCAATGCGGTCGAGGCGCCGCTTGACGCGTTGGATGCGATCGAAAAAAGCGAGCGGCACCATGTCCGGCGGCTGCTTTGCATAGGATTTCCCACCCCGCGCCGGCCGCTTGCCCAGCGGCTGTTCTGGAGCATTGTCGACCGGCGCTGCCGTCTCGAGGCATTGCTCGCCACGGTGTTCGCCAATGTGGCGGTCACCGAAATGCTGAATTGTGAACCAGCTCAGGTGGCCGATGAAGCGCGGACGGCAGTCGACGGACTGGACCGCCTGGATATCGCCGACGCGTTGATGATGCTGGCGCTCTACAGCGCGCCATGGAAGGCGGTGATGTCCGAGGTTTGCCGCACCCAGGCCGGAATTCGCGACGTGCTTATTCCAGCCGGCCTTGCCCACATGCTGCAGCCCGATGCAAACCCGGCAATTCCGACGCGGCCGAGCGCGCGCGGGCGCTGGGCCGGCGAGCCGTCCGACCAGACCGTGCTCGAGGCAGGTCCGCTGATAGCGCGCATCGCCCTGGTGATAGCTGGCGCGTCAGAGGCACAGCCGGCCTATTTCGCGCTGTTCGACCCGGTCCTGAGAGAGATGCGGGAGGGCAACGCATGACCGCCGGCAGGAAACCAACCACGCTGACCTTGCTGACGTCCTACCAATGCACGGCGGCCTGCGAGAACTGCTGCTTCGCGTCGCATCCGGGGATCGCGGAGAAGCTGCCGTTGTGGCGCATGCTCGATGCCATTGAGCAGGCGGCGGAGATGCCGTCGATGAAGCTTGTGGTCTTCTCCGGCGGGGAATGCTTCATGCTGGAAGATGAACTTGTCGTGGCGGTTGCGCGCTGCACCGAGCGAGGGCTCGCCAGCCGGTGTGTCACCAACGGCTATTGGGCGAAATCGGTGCAAGCCGCGCACGCACGCCTCGAGCCGCTCTACAGGGCTGGCCTGCGTGAAATCAACTTGAGCACCGGCGACCACCATCAGCAGTTCGTACCGGTCGAGCGCATCGCCTATGGCGCAGCCGCAGCGATCAGGCTCGGCATGAATGCAGTCGTCGTGGTGGAACGCGAAATGGACCGGACTTTTCATGCCCAGGGACTGCTCTCTCACCCGGAGATGGCAGCGATCCGCGACCATCCCAACCTCATTGTGTTCGACAGTCCCTGGATGGCGATGGAGGATCGCGATTCCGTGCGGCATGGCCCCGCCAGCCTGACCAACCACCTGAACATTCACCGTCGCGCCCCGTGTGAAAGCGTGCTGGACACAATGGTGGTCAATCCGCGCGGCGAGGTCGGCGCCTGCTGCGGTTTGACGCGCGAACAGATTCCCGAAATGCAGATCGGATCGCTTCAAGACGCGACGCTCGTGGAACTCGCGGAAGCCGCCGGCAATGATTTCCTGAAGATATGGCTCGCGGTAGAGGGGCCGGAGCACATACTCGCCTGGGCTTCCACGATCGATCCACGCATCGACTGGGAGAACCGTTTCAATCATCACTGTGACGCATGCCGCGCGCTCTATGACGATGCATTGGTGCGCGACGTGCTTGCCCACCATTGGCGCGAGCGGCGCGACGACGTCCTTTACCGTTATCGGCTGGCTCATCAAAAACCCGAGGCAGAATGGCCGGACCAGTCCACCCGGCATACGCCAATCGCCTCATCCCGGCAGGAGGCCATAGACCATGCATGATAGCGATCTCATCAGAAAACTCGTCAGCGATAACCCTCCGGAAAAAGTCAGGAACCTGTCAGAAAGACTTGCGTCCGACCCGAGCCTACTCGAGAAATTCGTCGACAAACCGTCAGCGGTGCTGAAGGATCACGGCCTTGCGGTGAGCGGCGACATCAAGCTCGGCGACCGTGAAAAGGCGATGATCCGGATGTTCTCCGATCCTCGCGTCATCGAATTGTACAACAACGGCAAGATCGACGACCTGCGCGCCCACATCACGGACAAGTACAGGGAAATCGTGATCACCAATCCCGGCGACACACACGCAGTGGCGGTCGCGGACTTCGACGTGGCGATCGAGGTCGAGGTCGTCGCCGTTGCGGTGGCAGTCGCGGCGATCGTTGTAGCGGGTGCTGCCGACAGGTTTTCCAAGCTGGCAACGATCGAGGCCGAGGCGGGCATTCTCAGCGCCAAGGTGGCGGCGCTCGAGGCTCGGGTCAATCTTGTCGACAAGCTCGATGCGAAGGTCACCCGTCTCGAGCAGCGCATTCGCTGACGCGGCATCACTGGGTGGACGCCCATAGCGTTCACCCCCGTGTCTTCGTCCGTGTGGACACTGGAGGGCTGGTATGCGGCAAAGGGAACTGTTGCGGGAATTTGTGACGGCACCTCCACCGGTCGGGCTGGCCCGGCTGCGCGACGACATCGCTGCCGATCGCAGGGTGCTCGACAGTTTCTGCGATCATCCCGGAACGTTGTTGCGGACCTATGGCGTGGACGCCGACCAGACGATTGCGCTTGGCTACCGCGAGAAGGCAATCATCCGGCTGTTCTTCGACCCTCAGGTAGTCGAGCTGCATAGCCGTGGGGAACTCGACCGGCTGCGCGAGTACATCCTTGCGCATCATCCTGAAGTCGGCATCGCCAACCCGACCGACCTGGCCGGAGCGTTTGCCTATGTCGACGTCGACGTAGCGATCATTGCCGAAGCCGTGGCAGTGGCGGTTGCGGTGACGGCGATCGCCGTCACCGGTTCCTTCAAGTCTGGAAGCACGGTTGGCAAGGCGATCGAGCCTCTCGCCGCGCGCATTTCGGTTCTGGAGAGCCGGTTGGCGAGCCTTTCGCGGCTGGAAGTCCGCCTCGCCGAACTGGATCGGCGAACACAGCAAGCCTCGGAGGCCGCCAATGCGAAAGGCCGCTAATTCGAAAGTGCTGCTGTGCGTGATGCCGTTCCTGCCGATCGAAAGGCCGGCCCTGGGCGTAAGTCTGTTTGCCGCGCGTCTGCGACAGCAAGGCATTGCATGCGACGTATTCTACGCCAATCACCGCTTTGCCGACCGCATCGGCTTTCCGCTCTATCAGAGGATCGCGCAAAGCGCTCCGACGCACGACCTGCCGGGGGAATGGGTGTTCAGCCGCGCACTTTGGAGACACGACGCGCTACCCGACGAGGCCTTCGATAGATATGCCAGGACCACGCCGGGCGATTACTACCCCAACGCCTTCCTGGGCCAGATCCGCTACGCACGGGAGCAGGCTCCCCAGTACATCGACGATCTGGCGGAAACGATCGACCTCCAAGACGTCGACATTGTCGGTTTCTCGAGCACCTTTCAACAGAACCTCGCGAGCCTCGCCATGGCCAAGGCGCTCAAGGCGCGCGCGCCAAACCTCCATGTCGTGTTCGGCGGCGCCAATTGCGAGGGTGAGATGGGGCTTGAACTGCATCGCAGCTTCAGCTTCATCGACGCGGTCTGCCGCGGCGAGTCCGATACGAGTTTTCCGCAGTTGATCGAGGCCGTTCGCAAAGGTGCGGACATGTCCGCCATTGGCGGCCTTGTCTATCGCGGTTCGGGAGGAGAAACGGTCGAGAGCCTTGTGCCACAAGCCGCGATCCGCGACATGGACAGCCTCCCCTTCCCCGATCACAGCGATTTCCTCGCCGCGTTCGAGCGGTCCACGGCGCCGCAATTCATCGAACCGGAGCTGACCATCGAAACCTCGCGCGGATGCTGGTGGGGCGAAAAGCACCACTGCACCTTTTGCGGCCTCAACGGCCTCGGTATCGGCTACCGAGCAAAGTCGGCGGACCGCGCGCTGGCCGAGTTCCGCCATCTGCGCGACAGCACGGGGATTCATACCTTTTTCGCAACCGACAACATTGTCGACATGCGCTACTTCACGACGGTGTTTCCGTCCCTGGTGGAGGACGGCACCAAGCTGCAGCTGTTCTACGAGACCAAGGCAAACCTCAAGAAGGACCAGATCGGGGTTCTCAGACGCCTGGGAACGACCTGGATGCAGCCCGGAATCGAGCACCTGAACACGCATGTGCTCAAGCTCATGGACAAGGGCATTCGCGGCATCCAGAATGTGCAGACCTTGAAATGGGTCAGCCAGCACAAGATGCTGGTCACCTGGAACGTTCTCTGCGGCTTTCCTGGAGAACGGCCGGAGGACTATGAGGAAGCCATCCGATTCATGCGGTCGATACGTCACCTGACCCCGCCGTCGTCCTTCGCTGCGTTTCGGCTGGACCGATTCTCGCCGATGTTCGACCGGCCGGACGATTTCGGGCTTTCCGACATCAAGCCATACCCATCCTATGACCTTTGCTACCCGGGCGTTTCACCAGATGCACGGGCGCGCATCGCCTATTTCTTCACCTACCGCGGGACCACCGACGCGCAGACGCTGGAGGGGATCAATCGCGCCTGGCGCGAGGCGCAGGACTGGAAGCAGGAGCACCGGCACGCCGCGCTGAGCGCTATCGTCGGCACCGATCTGGTTACGATCATCGACCTGCGGCCGGATCACCCGGTTCGCCCTTACATATTGGTCGGGGACGATCGGCTCGTCTATCTCGGCCTCGACAGCATTCAATCCATTGCTTCTCTCACCGCCAATTTGCGCGGCGTTGCCCCCGATCACGCTTGGGACGAGGAAACCGTGGCCAAAACGGTGCAAGGCTTCATCCAAAACGACCTCGTTCTCCAGGAGGACGATCTCTACCTTGCGCTGGCGATCCAAGTTGCCGCCGACACGAGCCAGGATGCCGAGCACGTGGATATGGCGGCGCCATCGATGCGCTTTGCCCGACAAGACGAAGCGGCGGTGACCTGAGCCGGTGCAATGAAGCCAATCGATTTGCCTCTCATGGAGGGTTTCCAAATTTTGCTTCGCGGCGAACTCTTCGTCGAACAGGCGCGGCGGCGCGTATCGTCGACCGTCGACGAATATCACTGGACCACGCACGCCGAGAAGGTTGGCGGACCCAAGCCTGTTCAAGAAGCGGCAGTCATTGAAATCGGTGACGACGGCAAGGTTGCGACCTATTCGCTGTTTTCATCCGGCGCCGTGCTTCACCGCGCCGTCTTCGGTCAGAACCGCGCGCTCCTGACCTTGCGCGACGGCAACGAGCATGAGTTGGCGCTGACTGTCGCACCCGACCTCGTGCTTCAACAGAATTTGCTTCTGCAGCTTTCGCGCTGTCTTGCCGCGCTCGATCGCGATGAAGGTCCGCGGAAACTTCACTACTTTTCGCCCGAAGCGCTGGCAGTGCGCGAGTTCGACGTCGCGCCTGCCGGAGCGCTGGACTGGGAGACGTCGATCGGCATACGGCTCAACATGAGCGCCAGTGGCGCCCTGGTCTCCGCCGTGGGAATGGACGAGAAGGGAACGCTTATCGGGCGGGCGGGCACGCCGGTGTTCCACGCGGCGCCGATTGAGACCCTTCGCGGCGCCGAGGAAAGCATCGAACCACCACCGCCTCCCCCTGGCATCGACCGCGAAGAAGTTACGATCGAAAGCGAGGATATCGCGCTGCACGGCCTGTTCGTGCACGGACGCGAACCCGCCGGGCCTAGTCCGGCCTGCCTGTTCCTGAATGGATCGGGCTCCATCACCCGCTGGGGCGGTGCGCCCGGCATGCGCCTGAAGACACTCGAGACGATGGATGCGCTCGCGCAAGTCGGCGTAGCTAGCCTGGCGATAGATGCGCGCGGAGCAGGCAAAACCGGATTCGGCAAGGCCGACCGCCCCTTGGGCGCGACGCGGCTGGCCGATGCCGCCTCCGCCTGGCGCTGGCTCGCCGCGCGCGCCGATGTCGACGCCCTGCATCTTTTCGCAGCCGGTCATAGCCTGGGCGCCCTTGTGATCCTGCAGCTGTTGTCGGCCGACCCGGCCCTGGCGCCGGCGGGTCTGATCCTGCTCGCGCCCCCGGGCAGGCCGTTGCGCGACATCCTGATGGAACAGAATGCACGCGAGAGCGCACGCCTGCACGTGTCGGAAGAAGAGGCCGGCAAGCGAGACGCGGCACTACGGCAGTGGCTCGACCGGGAAGCAAGGACAGATGGCGCGGAACTGCGGCTCGGGGGCCTGAGACCGCTCACCGATCCGGCCGTTCTCGAAACCGATCCACGCGCAGCGGTTGGAGCCGTCCGCTGTCCGATGCTGATCTTGCACGGCGACAAAGACATTCAGACATCGGCAGACCGTGATGCCAAAGCGCTGCACCGCGCCGCCCGCAGCCACAATGTCCGCTCCACATACAAGGAAGTCCACAACGCCGACCATCTATTCCGGCTCGAGCCCGAAATGTCGACGCCGGAGCGTTACCGCCAGGATCTGCCACCGAACCCGGAGTACCTCGCAGCCGTTGCTGAATGGATTGCCGGACTTGCTGCCAGTGCACCCAAACCGCGACGTTGACGCCGAGTGCGTCACGCTTGGCCAAATACATTCTGGCGAAGCGTTCGATTGTAGATAGAAATTATCGGCGCCTGACATTAGTCATGGCGCTTGTCGCAAGTTTTTTTCTGTATTTCTTTCTATAACATTTTATTTTAATAATACAGATTAAAATAAATCTGTTGACGATGGGTATTGCAAACTTTAAGTTGCTTGCGCGGCGCAGATGCGAGCCGCTAGAGCGTAGTGAAGCCGTCCGATTTGGAGGCCGATCAGGAGTCTGTTCGTCTTGGAAGCGACAGACGAGACCGTTCGGCAACGCTACCTCCGACTAGTTTTTTCGGGAGGGCCGGCATGGTCCGACGTAGAAGTCGCTCGTCCGACGAAGTCGCTTCCAAGCGACGTTCTGCGCCTGAGCCGTCAGAGGGCCCACGATCGCGGGAGCTCGCCATGAGTGCTGAAAATGCCTATTCGAACTACTGCCTGAAAGGGTTTGAGGTGGCGCAGCAATATGCAGCGCGCGCCCAGGAACTCTACGGCCGCAGCCGCCAGCAGCTGGAAGAGGCCGAAGTCCCGGCCCGTGATCAACTCCAACAAATCATGGCCTCGTGGCAGCGGGCGTTGAGCGAGGCTGGCAACGGCGACGACGCGCAACAGCGCGCCGCGTCTGCATGGCTCGATCACGCGCGCCAGTACGGGCAAGTGATCAGCAAGCATCAGAACAGCGTCGGGCAGACCATGAAGGACTTGGGCGAGCAGTTGGCGTCCGCATATGACGAAGCTCAGCAAAAGGCACGCGCCAATTTTTCGGACTACCTGGCCGACCTGCAGACACTGGCGAGCGGCAAATCCGACGAATGAGATTGCTCTGTTTGGGGTCGGCATATGACGGCAATCCCCATATCCGGCAACATAAGTGCCGAACGTCGTTCGCTGCTCGGCAAGTTGCTTGGCTCGGCCGGACTGCAGCCCCCCGCGTCAGGTGATCCGCTACTGTCGCCCCGCAGTCACCCTGGCCCGGCAGCGCTTTCCTGGGCCCAGCAGCGTCTGTGGTTCATGCAGCGCCTCGCGCCGGCAAGCCCTTTCTACAATGTGCCTCTGAACTTGCCCCTGCGCGGCCCTCTCAACGTGGCGGCGCTCAAGCGCGCCCTTGATCACGTGGTTTCACGCCATGCCGCCCTGCGCACTGTGTTCACTGACATTGCAGGCGAGCCGATGCAGCAGGTGATGCCACCCGGCCCGGTGCCGATGCCGCTGCTCGACCTAATGCATCTTGAGTCGAAGGAGCGCGAGAAGGCAGCGCGCCGCGAGGCCGGCGAACAGGCGCGGCTGACGTTTGATCTGCGGCATGGGCCCATGGTGCACGCACGTTTGCTGCGGCTGTCGATGCACGAACACTGGCTCCTGCTGACCCTGCATCACATCGCCTGCGACGGCTGGTCCATGCAGGTCCTGCTGCGCGAACTGGCTGCCGCCTATGGGGCCTTCGTCGCCAACCGGCCTTCCACACTGCAACCCCTGACGATCCAGTATGCCGATTTCGCCGAATGGCAGCGCCAGTATTTCAGCGGCGAGCGGCTGGAGACGGAACTGTCCTATTGGCGCCGGCAGCTCGCCGATCTGCCGCAATTGGCGCTGGTGCCGGACCGACCGCGTCCGGACGAGCCGAGCTTCGAAGGTGATTTCGAGGAGTTGAGCCTCGGGGCCGCCGTGCTCGTTTTGCTGAAACGGGTGGCAAGCGAAGAAGGCGCTACCCTGTTCATGGTGCTGTTGGCAGGCCTTGCCGCGTTGCTGCAGCGCTACACCGGCGACGAGGACATCGCGATCGGCGCCCCGATCGCCAATCGCACTCGGCCCGAGGTCGAGGCGCTGATCGGTTTTTTCGTCAATACACTCGTGTTTCGTATCGACGCCAGTGGCAGGCCGACCTTCCGCGAACTGGTGCGCCGTGTGCGGCAGACCGCGCTCGATGCCTACACGCACCAGGACATGCCCTTCGAGAAGTTGGTCGAAGCGCTCCAGCCCGAGCGCCAGCCTAACCGCAATCCGTTGTTTCAAATCGGGCTGGTGCTGCAGAACGCATGGAACATCGATAGCGGCAGCGCACTGCCGGCTCAGGATTCGGTGGTCTCCATCGAACGCGGAACCTCCATTTTCGATATCGCATTCCACCTGCATGAGCATGCCGGCGGGATTTCCGGAGGCATGGAATACAGCACCGCGCTGTTCGATCCCGAGACGGCCGCGCGCATGGTCAGGCATTTCTGCTTCCTGCTGAACTCGGCGGCGGCAGACCCCGACCAGCCGATCGATACGATCGCGATGCTCGACCGGGACGAGCGGAACCGGTTCCGGCACGCTTCCGAGGGCAAAGCGGTCGCCTTCGACGAGACGCCGCTCTGCCAGCAATTCGAGCGCTTCGCAGCGAACGCACCTGACCGTATCGCACTTGCCGGCCCCGCGGGCACCTTCACATATGGGGCGCTTGATCAGCAGGCTGAAAAACTCGCCGCCGGACTTGAGGAGGCCGGCGTTCGGCCGGGCGAACCGGTACTGTTGCTGCTCGACCGCTCCCCTGCGGCCGTGGTCGCGATGCTCGCCGCGCTGAAGGCAGGCGCGGCGTTCGTACCTCTCGATATCGATCTCCCGATCGAGCGCTTGCGCTATATTGCCGAGGATACCGGGGCGCGCCACGTCCTCACCGAGCCTGCGGCGTGGGAGCGCGTCGAGGGCGCGCTGTCGTTGCTCGAATGCCGGCCACTTTTCGTCAGCGCAATGGCGCGCGACCGCACCACGGCCCCGCGTGCAGCTGAGCGCGCATCAGGTGAAGTGGCCTACATCATCTACACTTCAGGCTCGACGGGTCAGCCGAAGGGCGTGGTCATCGGGCAGCGTGGACTGGCCAATGTTCTGGCGGCCCAACGACGACTGCTCGACACGACGGCGGAAAGCCGCGTGCTGCAGTTCGCCTCGCTCAGCTTCGACGCCGCCGTGTTCGAACTCGGCCTCGCCCTCGGCGTCGGCGCCACGCTGGTGATCCCGGGAACGGAGCAACGCATGCCCGGTCCCGGGCTCGCCCGGCTGATCGACGAGGCGCGCGTCACCCACGCGGTGTTGCCGCCTTCCGCGCTGTTCGCGTTCGATGCCTCGGGGTTGCGAACTCTCACCACGCTGATGGTGGCAGGCGAAGCCTGTCCGGCCTCGATAGTGGCACAATGGGCGCCCGGCAGGCGCTTCTTCAACCTGTACGGCCCCACGGAAACGACCATCTGGGCGACGTGGCAGCGATGCGAGGATTTTTCGCGCGCGCCGACCATCGGCGTGCCGATCGACAATATGCGCGCCTTCGTCCTCGATGCGCACGGAGAGCCGGTTCCGATCGGCGTCCCAGGTGAGCTCTGTCTGGCAGGGATCGGACTGGCGCGGGAATATCTTGGCAGGCCGCAACTGACGGCCGAGCGGTTTGTCGAGCTGCCGCTGGGCAATGGCCTTGTCGAACGAATCTATCGCACCGGCGACCGCGTGCGATTGCTTGCCGACGGGCGCATCGACTTCATCGGGCGCATCGATCGCCAGGTCAAGCTTCGCGGTCACCGCATCGAACTCGGCGAAGTCGAGGCGGCATTGCAATCGCATCCCGAGATCGCCGAGGCGGCGGTCGCGGTGCGCGAGGTCGGCGCTGGAGATGCGCGTCTCGTCGCATACGTGGTGCAGCGCGACGACCCGCGCGCACCTGACGCACAGTTCGAGAGCGCAGCTTCCAGCGAGCAGGTGGAACACTGGCACCGCATCTACGATGAAACCTACGGTACGATCGCGGAAGCTACCGACCCGGCATTTGTGATCGATGGCTGGAACAGCAGCTACACGGGCCTGCCGCTCGACGAGCGGACGATGCGAGAGTGGCTGGCAAGCACGGTTGAACGATTGAATTCTCTCGCAGCCGAGCAAGCCCTCGAAATTGGCTGCGGCACGGGGTTGCTGGCTTTTCGCCTGGCACCCAAGGCCCGTCGCTATGTGGCAACCGACATCTCACAAGGCGCGCTTGATCATATGGCCAAGCATGCGGCCGGCACCGGGATCAAGGGCATCGAGTTCCGTCGTTGCGCTGCGCACGAGGTCGCGACCCAATCGATGGATGCGGTGGACCTGGTGATCCTTAATTCGGTCGTGCAGTACTTCCCGAGCGAACGCTACCTGATCGACGTGATAGGCGCCGCGTTGTCGACGCTGGGTACCCGCGGCACCGTATTCATCGGTGATGTGCGGAGCCTGGCGCTGCTGGAGTGTTTCGCAGCCTCTGTGGAGTTGTACCGGGCCGAGTCCGACCTGCCGCTGGCCACCTTGCAGGAACGTGTGGCGCGCCGCTTGGGGCTGGAACAAGAGCTGGCGGTCGATTCCGAATTTTTCCTCGCGCTGGCAGCGGATTTCCCCGGCATCCGGGCCGTTGAAATTCTGGCCAAACCGTGCCGTGCCGATAATGAGCTGACGCTTTTCCGATATGATGTCATGCTCCATGTCGGTTGGTCGCCCGAGGTTGTGGAGGCGGGGGACACCTGTGACTGGGCGAGCGTGGGCAGCGCCGAAGCGCTGCTGCGGACGTTGCGGGCACTTGACGGGAAAACCCTGCTGGTCGCCGACATTCCAGGCCGAACCGTCGCGGCGGAGATGCACGCCGCCGCGGAGGTCATGAGCAGCGATGGATCGCGCTGCGTCGGTGATCTGCGCTCGAACGCAGGGCAGGTGACCGTGCAGGGGCTTGACGCCGACCAGTTGCTCGCTTGCGCAGCCGAAGCCGGCCGCAAGGTCGAGCTTCATGTTGCGGGACGCCATGCGACCGGTCACATCGACGCCGTGTTCAGTCCGCTCGCAATGAACCGGGCGGGCCGCGGGCCGATCCCGCGGCGGACTCTTGGAGGCGGCGCCGGGCACCGGCGGCGCTGGACCAACAACCCGCTGCAATCCGCCTTCGCGCGCAAGATGGTGCCGCAGGTCCGCGCCTTCCTCGCCCAGCGTTTGCCGACCTACATGATCCCGGCGCGCTTCTTGCTGCTTGAGGCGCTGCCGATGACCATGAGCGGCAAGATCGACCGCCACCGCCTGCCAAAGATAGACGGTATGCGGCCTGAACTCGGAGCTGAGTACGTTGCCCCGTCGACAGCCGCTGAACTGCGGCTCGCCGCCATCTGGGGCGAAATATTGCGGCTTGAGCAGGTAGGCATCAACGACAATTTCTTTGAGCTCGGCGGTGACTCCATCCTCGGCATCCAGGTGGTCAGTCGCGCGCGTGAAGCGGGGCTGTCGATCGAGCCGAACGACATCTTCGTCCACAAGACACTGGCCCTGCTCGCTCGCGCCGCGAAGCCGACCGAATCCGTTGAAGAGAACGTTGGCGAAGAAGAGGACGTTGGGGGGTTCGCCCGTCATATCAAGGCGGAGGATCTGGTCACGTTGATGTCGCGCCTCAACCGTGGGCAGGGAGGCCAAGATTGAACACGAACAGCGTTGACGTTGAAGACTTCTGGCCACTGGCGCCGCTCCAGGCGGCGATGCTGGTCGCCAGTCTGCGTGCGCCGGAAAGCGGCGTCTTCATACAGCAGGAGGTGATGTCGCTGCCGGAGCCCGTCGATGCGCACGCGTTCCAGGCGGCGTGGCATGAACTGGTTCGGCGCACGCCTGCACTGCGCACATCCTTCCATTGGCAAGACCTTGAGCAGCCGGTGCAAGTTGTTCACCGTCATGTCGCACTGGCTTTCGAACAACTCGACTGGCGACATCTCGACACGGCCGCCTTCGAAGCTCAGCTGGCACAGTATCTGGGGGACAGCCGCCGGGCGGGCTTCGTGCTCGATCGTCCACCTTTGATGCGGTTGGCGCTGATCCGCGGCCGCGCCGGCCAAGTGAGATTTGTCTGGCAGTTCCATCACATCCTGCTCGACGGATGGAGTGCGCAACTGCTGGCAACCGAGATGATCGAACATTATCGCGCGCTGGTCCGCAACGCGCCTTACCAGCCTCCGGTGCGACGCTCGCTACGCCACTACATCGACTGGCTGGCCACGCGCGACCTCGAAGCCGCGCGCGAGTATTGGGCCGATCTGCTTCGTGGCTACGACGAGCCGGTGGAGATCGGCCTGCCGCGGCCACCTGGCCGAGCGGCTCTCGCAGATGCAGACACCGAGGTCAGCGGGAACCTCGATGCAGAGGAATCTGAGCGGCTCAGGACGTTCGCACGCCAGCACGGCCTGACGTTGAACACCGTGCTGCAAGGTGCGTGGGCTTTGCTGCTCGGCCACTATACGGACCGCGACGATGTGGTTTTCGGTGCCGTCGTTTCGGGCCGACCGCCAGAGGTTCCTGGCATCGAGCAGATGATCGGTCTCTTCATCAACGCGGTCCCGGTGCGGGTGCGCGTGGATCCGCAGGCAGCACTGGTGCCATGGCTCAAGGATTTGCAGAGTGCACAGGCACGCGGCTCGGCTTTCCACCACCTCGACAGCGCCGAACTGCAACGCTGCTGCGAGATCGCCCCCGACCGACCTCTGTTCGACACGCTGGTGGTGTTCGAGAATTTCCCGCAAGCAGCGGCGAAGCTCGAATCCACGACCGGCGGCGTCGACTTGGCGCGTGCCAATGTGCCGCTCAGCTTGCTCGCTATTCCGGGTGATCGGCTGCACCTCAAACTGCGGTTCGACCGCAGCCGCTTCCATGGCGATGACATGGGAGCTCTTATCGAGCATCTGCTCAACCTGCTGCGGGGCATATGCGCTGCGCCCTTTGCAACTTTGGCGACCTTTTCGCCGCTCTCCGATGCTGAACGCCGGCGGCTGATCGAAGAACCAAACGTCGGCGGTGCCGATGCATGCGTGGATCTGGATCCGCTCGAACTGTTGCGGGGTCTGGCGCGCGACAAAGGCGCGGCACCGGCCTTCATCGCCGACGATCGTGTGCTCGACTTCGACACGCTGGAGCGCGCGTCGTCGCGGCTCGCACGACGGTTGCAAGACCTGGGTGTGGATCGCGGCGTGCCGGTCGCCGTGTCTGCGCCCCGCTCGTTGGAGCAAGTTGTGGCCTTCTACGCCGTGCTGAAGGCGCACGGCGTCTATCTGCCGCTCGATCCGGCCTATCCCAGGCACCGCTTGGAGCAGATGCTGGCGGACGCCAAGCCGACCGTGCTGTTGGCAACCGGCCCAACGCCGCCTGACGGACCGGCGACCGTGATCGACATCGGCGACGTCCTCGAACCCTGCAGCGACGATGCGGCAAACGACGAACCAGTCCGTTGGCGGCGCGACGACCCCGGCTACATCGTCTTCACATCAGGCTCGACGGGCCGGCCGAAAGGAGTGCTGGTTCAATGGGGCCAGGTGTCGAACCGGCTCATATGGATGTGGCAGGCCTATCCTTTCGGTGCGAACGAAGTGGCCTGTCAGCGTACCGCAATCAACTTTGTCGATTCGCTGTGGGAGCTGTTGGGCGCCACGCTGCAAGGTGTGCCGACCACGATCGTTTCCGAGCAGATCGCAACGGATGCTTCCGCGTTGATCCGCCTGCTGGCATCGCGCGGGGTCACACGGCTGTGGCTGGTGCCGTCGCTGCTGAAGATGATGCTCGAGGCACAACCGGACCTCGGGCGGCACTTGCCGCGCCTGCTGTTCTGGGTTTGCACCGGCGAGCCGCTCCCGGCAGACCTCTACCACCATTTCCGACGACACCATGCAGAGGCCACACTCTACAATCTTTACGGGACTTCGGAAATCTGGGACGCCACTTGGTTCGATCCCGATCAAGAGCCTCCTGTGCTGGGCGTCGTCCCGATCGGCCGACCGATCACCGGGGTGCGTGCCTATGTGCTCGACAGCAAGCTGCGCCCCGTTCCGCTTGAGGTGGCGGGCGAGCTGTACATTGGCGGCGCAGGTGTCGCGCTTGGATATCTCGGGCCTGCCGAACTGACGCGTGAGCGCTTTGTGACCGACCCTTTTGCAGGCAGAAAAGCGGCACGAATGTACCGCACCGGGGACCTGGCCCGGGTGCAGCGCGACGGCTTGATTGTTTGCCTCGGCCGGCGCGACCAGCAGATCAAGTTGCGTGGTTTCCGGATCGAACCGGCCGAAATCGAGGCGGTTCTTCGCCAAGCCCCCGAAGTCAGCGATGCCATGGTCGTGCTGCGGGCGGACCGCCTCGTTGCCTACGTCGCCGCGCCCGCTTCCAGCTTCGATGCCCGGCAATTGTTGGCTGGGTTGCGGGAACGGCTTCCGCACGCGTTCCTGCCGGCGGTCATCGTGCGTTTCGATGCGCTGCCGCTGACGCCCAACGGAAAGCGCGACAGACTGGCGCTGCCGCCGCCGGGAGAACTGCCGGATGCTGGCGATGCGAATCCGGTGCTGCCATTTGAGAAAGAGGTCCAGGCGTGTTTCGCGCAGGTGCTGCAGCTGCATCTGGTGACGCTTGACGCAGACTTCTTCCTCGATCTGGGCGGGCATTCGCTGGCGGCCTTGCGCGTCAGTTCACGACTGTCACGCCAACTCGGAACCGATGTGCCGGCGGGAGTCGTGTTTGACCACCCGTCTGTCCGCGAGCTTGCCGGTTGGATCGCGGAGCGCCAGGCCGCGACACCGGAAACGAGCGACGACGAGCTGTTGGAGCTGTTGACGTCGCTGCCGGCGGCCGAGCGCGAGGCGCTGCTCGCCTCACGAGAACCAGCGGAATCGAGAGGGGCGCCTTGAACAGTCTGCAAAACCGTATCACCGCAATGACCCCGGAGCAGAAGCGCTCGCTGCGCGAGCACCTCATTCGGGTTCGGCCGGCGCAAGAAATCCCTGTCCAGCCGCGCGACGGACGCGACTTCCCGCTTTCACACTCGCAAGATCGCCTGTGGTTCCTCGACCAACTCGTTCCGGGCAATCCCTTCTACAATATCTCGATTGCGCAGAGGCTGCCGTTTGTCCCCCTCAGGCGTTACCTGGAAAAGGCACTGTCGGCGGTGGTCGCCCGTCATGAGGCGCTGCGCACCGTGTTCCCGCTCGTCCGAGGGCAGCCGGTGCAGCGCATTCTGCCTGCAACGACCATGCGATGCGAGTTCGACGACCTCAGCTGCGAGCCGGATCCGGAGGCGCGCGCCGCGCAGATTGCCTCGGCTGCCAGCCAGCAGCCCTTCGACCTTGCCGAAGGCCCGCTCCTGCATTGTCGGCTGTTGGAGCTTTCTGCCGGTGAATCACTGCTGCTGCTCGTGATCCATCACATCGTCGCCGACGGATGGTCGCTGGAGAAATTGCTGGCCGAAATCGGCCAGGTCTATTCCGAGCTGTTGACCGGCAGGCTTCCGTCTCTGGCACCATTGCCGGTGCAGTATGCCGACTTTGCCGTCTGGCAACGCGAGGCAATGTCCGGTGAACGGATGGCTCAGCACCGCAAATATTGGGTGCAGCGGCTGGAGGGCATGCAGCAACTCGAGCTGCCCACGGACCATCCTCGTCCCGCCCGGCCAAGTTATCGCGGGGCGCGCGCACCGATCACCATCGACGCAGCCGCAACCGCGGCCGCCGAAGCACTGGCGCGCCGCCTGCACACCACACGCTTCACCGTGCTGTTTGCCGCTTTTGCCGCGCTGCTGCACCGGCTCGCGGGACAGGACGAGGTGACCATCGGCACTCCGATGGCGGCGCGTCCCTATTCCGAGCTCGAAGACGTCGTCGGCTTTTTTGCCAACACCGTGGTTTTGCGGCTGGATTTCAGCGGCGGCTGCAGCTTCGAGGAAGCGGTGGAGCGTACGCATGCGCGGCTGCGTGAGGCGCAGAACCACCAGGACCTGCCCTTCTCCATGGTGGTGGCGGCCCTCGCGCCCGAACAGGATCTGTCGCGCAACCCGCTGTTTCAAGTTTCGTTCCAGGTGCTCTCTTCCACCCAGGTGCGCAGGACGATCACGGATGCCGCGCCGGCGTTCAACTTCGCGCGTGGCACTTCTGCCTTCGACCTTACCCTGCAGCTTACCGAAACGGCATCGTGCCTGATCGGCGAACTGGAATACGCTACCGATCTCTTTCAGCAGGCAAGCGCCGAACGACTGGTGGAGCGCTTCCTGCGACTGCTTTGCGCGGCACTGGCCGATCCCGAAGCGTCGGTGGCAGATCTGCCGCTGATGGATGCCGCCGAACTGCGTCAGTTGGAAGCCTGGTCGCGGGGCCCTGTGATGCCGTCGGCCGAAACCGACCTGTGCGGGCTGTTCGAAGCACAAGCGCGTCTTAGCCCGGACGCAGTCGCCTGCCAAGCACCCGACGGACGCCTCAGCTATGCGGAGCTCGACGGCGGCGCCAACAGTCTCGCTCATCAGCTCATAGCGCACGGCGTGGCGCCCGGCGATTGCGTGGGGGTCGCAATCGAGCCGTGCACGTACCTGCCGATGGCACTGCTCGCCGTGCTCAAGGCCGGCGCTGCCTATGTGCCGCTGGGGCCTGAATTGCCAGTTCAGCGCGCCCGCGACATGCTCGTCGATGCAGGGGCGACGGTGCTTCTTGTTTCCAAGGGCACGGAATCGGACTTGCAAACGGGGCTCACCTCGATCGCGGTGGATCGCGAACCACCGCAACCCGGCGTACCGCCCCCGAAGGTGCGGCGCGACGCCGAGAGCCCGGCCTACATACTGTTCACTTCCGGTTCCACCGGACGGCCCAAGGGCGTCTCGGTACCGCATCGTGCATTGCTGAACTACCTCCGCTGGTGCATGAGCGTCTATCCGGTGAACGATGGCGAAGGGGCACCGCTGTGCACTTCGATCACCGCCGACATGTCGGTCACCACGCTTTTCGTGCCGCTCTTGTGCGGCAAGACCGTGTTCTTGCTGCCAGTCGGGGGAGGCCTCGAAGCGCTCGAGGAAGCGCTTCACTCGGGCCGGCGCTACAGCTTTGTCAAATTGACCCCGAGCCACCTCGAAGGTTTGCGCCAGCTTGCCGGAGGGCGGGCGCCCGCCTGCGCAACCGGCTGTTTCATCGTTGGGGGCGAAGCCTTGCACGGCGAGACGCTGGAGCCCTGGCGCACGCACATGCCGGGATTGCTGATCGTCAATGAGTACGGGCCAACAGAAACCACGGTTGGCTGCTGCGCGCATTTTCTGCGCGCCGGCGACATTCGACCAGGCCCGGTGCCGATTGGCCGTCCAATTGCCCTCACGCGGTTGAATGTGTGTAACGGGTCCGGTGCGCCGGTCCCGGTCGGCGTGGTTGGCGAACTGCGAATTGGCGGTGCCGGCGTGGCCCTGGGCTATGTCGGCCAGGCCGGTCTCACCGCGGAGCGTTTCGTACGCGGACCGGACGGAGCCCTGGTCTACCGTTCAGGGGACCGAGTGCGGCATCGTCGTGATGGCACGCTCGAATACCTCGGCCGCGCCGACAATCAGATCAAGTTGCGTGGCCACCGTGTCGAGCCAGATGAGGTGGAGGCTGCACTGCGTACACACCCGGCGGTGGCTGAAGCGGCCGTGGTACTTTATCGCGCCGGTCCGGGTGATGACCGACTGCATGCGGCAGTGCTGCTTTCGCCGGGGTGCGACCTCGATCAGGCCGACTTGCCCGAGGCTTTTCGCAGCCATCTCCAGGATAAACTGCCGCCGTTCATGATCCCGAGCGCCTTCAAGATCGTCGAAGAGATCCCGCTCACCGCCAATGGCAAGGCAGACCGCGATCGTATCGCCGAGATGCTTGCCGGCGCCGCCCCGAGGCAGCGGCGGTGCGTGGCACCGCAAACCGCCCTTGAGACATTGCTGGTCAGGTGTTTTTGCGACGTGTTGAAGGTGCCGGAAGCTGGCGCGACCGACGATTTCTTCGCCGATCTCGGAGGCCACTCGCTCCTGGCTACGCGACTGGTTTCGCAACTGCGAGAGCTGTTGCAGATCGAGATTCCGCTGCGTCGCGTGTTCGAGGCCCGATGCGCACGCGAGCTTGCACGCGCGATTGCCCCTGACGAGTCGGCACGGCAGCGGCTGGAAGCGGCCGCAGCCATCGTGCTGCAGGTGCTTGAAATGAGCGATGCCGACGTACGCCAACAATTGCATGAGCAAGGAGATGGCGCATGCGTGTGATGCTAGATGTATTCTCCGGTCGTCCCAACCCGACATGGCAGGTGCCGCCGGCTTTGGCCCAGCATTTCAGGCAGCTGATGTCGCGCCAGGGCGGGCCGGTCTCTGCCACCCCGATGCCGGCGCTTGGCTACCGCGGTCTGCTCGTCGGGAGTGGTCCGGAAGACGCCGACGCGCCAGCAGCCTTTTATGTCGGCGTGCCACCGCTTGCGACAGTGGAGACCAGGGAGGAGCTCGTCTCCGCACGACGGGCGCGGCTGCCGGATGACGAGCGCGAGGCCGTTTTGGCGCTGTTGGAAAGCGCCCGACCGATCGTTGCGCGTACAGTGATCGATGAAGCAGCGCGCTCCGTCGAATGGCGGGGCGACGGGGTGGCGCCACGTGCTGGCCGCAGCGCCGCGCTACGCGCCAGCCACGCGGAGGCGGCCACAGCTGCCGAACAGCCGGAGGTCGGCCCGCCCTGTGAGCCGATCCTCGCCGCTTATAGCCCGTGGTTCTGGAACACAGCTTCCGTGCGCCTTCGCAACAATTGCTACAATTATGCCAGCAACTATGTTTCCAATTTCGTAGCGCAGCCCGGACGCAGGGTTGGCCGCCAGTATGACGAGTTCAGCTGCGAGGCGGTTGCGCGAGCTGCAATCGCCGATGGGTTCAGGGCCAACTGCGACGGCCCGGCGCGGCTGGCGGCGCTGGCTGTCTGGCCGGGACACGATTTCCATTGGTACCGCTCGCATGGCGCCTTCTGGGCCCACAAACTGGGCATCTACAGTGCCCGCAACGTCGACAACCAGGGCCGCGTCATCGCCGGCGCACTGACGCCGGCGACGTGCGACCGCGGCCCCTACACACAATTTTGCAGCTATCTGTTCGTACCGCCGGGCGTGGAGGTTTTGTAGTGCGCGTGGTGTTGGACATGTTCGCTGGCAGGCCGAATCCTTCGTTCGGGCTGGCACCAATTGAGGTCGCGGAACTGGCCGCCCGGGCGCGGGCATTGTCGGTTCCAAGCGCCGCGCCAGCCGGGCCTCAGGCGGGCTGGCGAGGGTTCGTCGTCCTGGGTGACGGCCTGCCCGGTTCGGAGCCGATCTGGATGCGCGTCAAAGAAAAGGTGGTCGAGATGCAACGTGGCGCCTGGCAGGACAGCACCGGTATCGAGGCATTGCTTGAGACGTCCGCGCGACGTCATGGCTATGGCGCGTTGCTGGATGAAGCGCGCAAACGGACCAACTCTGGAGCTGTGTCATGAACCCGGAGCAACAATCGCCTTGGCAATGGACCCATGACGGTCCCCAGCTTGACTTCGCCCGTGCTTTCGCGCGCTTTCGCGGCGTCCTGGAATCTGCCTGGACCTCGCCAGAGGATGGCGCGGCCGTTGCCGAGACCTTCGCCCGCTGTGCCGAAGCAATGCAGGAGCCGCTCCAGGCCCCCGAGGTGGCGGAACGCATAGCTCAGTCATTTGCCACCTATCACGAGGCGCTGCGTGCGGCGACACTGACGCCGGAAGCGCGAAAGATGGTGCGGGAGGCACTGCACGAATACGTGGCCGACCTCATCAAGGCCTGGGCTGCGGTCCCGCCTGACAATTTGGCGGCTGCGGATCTTGTGTTGATCGCGCAAAGCATGAGCTGGATCGCCAATGTGGCGGTCGACATCGAAAATGCCTGAGCCGCCGGACGTCGGCAAGGTCGACTTGTGGCTGCTCGACGTGCGGCCGTGCATTGCGGCGGAAGCCGATGCGCTGGAGCTGCTCGACGATGAAGAACGCGGGCGCGCGGAGCGGCTGCGTTGCCCCCGGGCGCGGGCACAATTCGTGCGCACGCGAGCGGGATTGCGCCGCATCCTGGCGAGTTACTTGGCGGTGCAGCCACAGTCCGTCCCTTTTGCGTATGGCGCTCACGGCAAGCCTCGGATGCCATGGGGACGGTTGCGCTTCAATGTTTCGCATGCGCGTGGGGCGGCGCTCCTCGCATTTGCATCTGAGTGCGAGGTCGGCGTCGATCTGGAACGCATCGAGACCATCGATGCCGCCGAAATCCTGACGACATGGGCATCGCCACGCGACTATGCCGCCTGGAGAGCCGCCTCCCCCGGCGACCGCCTGGCCGCCCTCTACCGCGGCTGGGTGCGCAAGGAGGCCATTCTCAAGGCGTGGGGTTGCGGATTTTCCGTGGCGCCTCAAGAGCTTGACGTACCCATGAGTGCGACGGCCGGGGAACATATCGTCGTCGGTACGGCCTTGCACCGACCCAACTGCCGAGTGCTCGATGTGCCGGTAGGCAGTTCCTGGACCGCGGCGCTCGCAGTGGAAGGCGGTGCACCTTGTACGGCCTCGTTCATTGTCCAGCCTGCGTAAGACCGACCCGGCTGTCTCGAAAGATGCCCAGCAATTTGGTTCTGGAGAACAGCTTTCCTTGACGGGAGCGGCTAAGCCACCAATGTACGGAGGCCCTCTTGTCTGCAGGAACTTTCGCTTATGACAGCCTCGATCTACGATATTCCGTTCAACCGCGCCGACGGCTCAGCCACAAGCCTTCGTGCATATACCGACAGCGTCCTTTTGATCGTCAACGTCGCCTCCAAATGCGGCTACACCAAGCAGTATGATGGGCTGGAGGCGCTCTACGGGTCGTACCGCGAGCGTGGCCTGGTGGTGCTCGGCTTTCCGGCCAATGACTTCGCCGGCCAGGAACCGGGCACCGACGCCGAAATCCAGGAATTCTGCCGGCTGACCTATGGTGTCGAATTCCCTGTGTTCGCCAAGATCGTAGTCAAGGGACCCCAGAAGCATCCGCTCTATAAAGCGTTGATCGAGGCGCTGCCGAAGGCTGTCTTCCAACCGGGTAGCACGCTGGCGGCCCGGATGGCGGGGAAAGGTGCCGCGCCCGAACCCGACGAGGTGAGTTGGAACTTCGAGAAGTTTCTGGTCGACCGCAAAGGGATCGTTGTCGCCCGCTTTGGCTCCGACACCGAGCCGCAGGACGAGGCGATCGTCGGCCCTGTCCGCAAGCTCCTGGCGGTGTGACGTAAGATACAGCCCGTTGGTGCGGCCCTTCCATGGCTGCGTGCTGCAAGGTTCTTGGCACCGCTGCGTAGAAGCTACAGTGGTAAAGCCACCCATCAAACCCGAGGAGAGTAGGCCATGGATCTGCAACTGGACGGAAAACGCGCCCTGGTCACCGGCGGCAGCAGGGGAATTGGTCGTGCCATCGCCCGGCAATTGGCCCTGGAAGGCGTCGATCTCGTTATCGCCGCACGCAACGTTGCCGATGTGGACATTGCCGCGCGCGAACTGGCTGCAGAGACCGGACGCAAGATCGTCGGACTGACCGTCGACACGCAGGACGACAGGTCGGTCAGAGCGCTGGTGGCCGCAACGGTCGCGGCGCTCGGCGGCCTCGACATTCTGGTCAACGCCGCGGCCAAGCCGGGCGGACAGGCACCGCCGCCGAAACTGGCCGAGATCACCGACGACCTGTTCTGGGATGACGTGAACGTCAAAGTGATGGGCTATCTTCGCATGGCGCGCGAGGCTGCTCCTCACATGGCTGCCGCGGGCTGGGGCCGAATTATCAACATAAGCGGCCTCGCGGCGCGCCAGACTGGCTCGATCATCGGCTCGATCCGCAATGTTGCCGTCTCTGCCCTGACCAAGAATCTCGCCGACGAATTGGGCCCGAAGGGGATCAACGTGACGGTGGTCCATCCTGGCCTGACCCGCACCGAAAAGACCGCTCCCCTGGTCGCCGCCCGCGCGGCTTCGGCAGGCGTTTCGCCCGAGGAGATCGAACAGCGTCTTGCCGCCAATGTCACGATCGGTCGCCTCGTCGATATGGCCGAGATCGCCGACGTCGTTGCATTCCTCGCTTCGCCGCGAAGCGTTGCCATCAACGGCGACGCGATCGCCTGCGGCGGCGGGGTCAAGGGGCCGATACACTATTAGCCGGCAACGGCCGGCGGCTGTTGCGGTCGGCTACTTGTGCATCAAAAATTCTCCAGCCAAGGCCGCAATTCGATCTCCCACGTCCAGGCGCTTCGATGCTGCTGATGGATCGCGAGATAGGCTTCGGCGATCGCGTCCGGCGAAAGCCAACGGTCGGGCGGGGTCGAGTCCGGCGACCGCACCGGGTCGCTGGATGCTATGCCGCCATCGATGACGAAATGCGCCACGTGGATGTTCTTTGGCGCAAGCTCGCGCGCCATCGACTGCGCCAGCCCACGCAGGCCAAACTTCGGCATTGCGAAACCGGCGGAATTGGCAAAGCCCTTGACGCTGGCCGTGGCTCCCGTGAACAGGATCGATCCGGCGCCTGCGGCCTGCAACCGACGTGCTGCTTGCTGACCGAACAGAAAGCCGCCATAGGCACCCACGAGCAGCGCTTTTTTCACCTCCTCCGGATCGAGATCGGCAATGCCGCCGCGTACGCGGCCGGCCGCATTGAAGATCGCCAGAGAGAGCGGGCCGATGCCATCCACCGCACGGAACAGGTTTTCCACCGATGCCGGGTCCGACACGTCGGTTGAGATCACGTCGGCGCCGGTCTCGGTGGCAAGCGCGTCGAGCTTCGCAACATTGCGCGCCGCCAACACCAGTTTGAATCCTTGGCCGCTGAAGACCCTCGCCAACGAGGCGCCAAGACCGGATCCCACGCCTGCGATAACGGCAACTTTGCTTGTCATGGTTTTCTCCGACGTTACGCCTTTGTGATGGGGATAAGCCCTCAGTCAGGCAGATGAATAGCTCGCTGGTTGTAAAGGATCTTGCGGATATGGGCCTGTTCCTCCGGCGTAAGCTTGCTCTGGTCGGTTGACAGGTCGGCGCCCACCGCAAGGCCGCGCTGCACGCCCGGGCGCGCGCCGACCTCCTCGAACCAGCGTTTGAAATGCCTGAACTCATTGATGTCCTGGCCCTGTGCCTGCCAGTTGACGGTCCAGGGATAGCTGATGATATCGGCGATGGTGAAGTCTTCACCTGCAAGGTAACGGCGATCGCGAAGTCGCATATTGAGTACGCCGTAGAGCCGGTTTGCTTCGTCGGTGAAGCGGCGCACCGCATAGGACTGGTCGCCTTCCCTGTCGCCCAGCCTGCGGAAATGACCCGCTTCTCCCAGCTTCGGCCCCTGGTTGGCCATCTGCCATATCACCCACTGCGCGACATCGTACTTGGTGCGCAGGTCCTGCGGCCAGAGCTTGCCGGTCTTCTCCGCAAGATAGAACAGGATCGCGCCGGACTCGAACACGCCGACGGGCGCGCCGCCGTCTTTCGGTTCGTTATCGACGATGGCCGGCATGCGGTGGTTGGGATTGAGCTTTAGGTATTCAGGCGTGAACTGGTCGCCATGTGAGATGTCCACGGGCTTCAGTGTGTAAGGCGTGCCTGTCTCCTCCAGGAAGATCGAAATTTTTTTGCCGTTGGGCGTCGGCCAGTAATAGAGATCGATCATGCTGCGTCCTGCCTGCGCTGTTGGGGAAGCGGCATCAGCTTCGCGCCATTCGCTCATAAGCAAGCTAGACGAAATCGAGATCCGGTTCACGAAGCGACGATCTACGGATGCACGATTTTGAGGAAAAATTGTCTGTATGAGGACGGAGGCTGAGCAAGCTCAGGACGCGCTTGACCGTGGCCCGCGAGCAGCTACGCCACCAGCGCCGCCTAAGCCGGAATAAACACCGTCAGCCTGATGCTGGATAATGGACAATTTGCTTACGTTAGTCGTGCTCGCGTCGTGCGTGGCGTGGCCAGGAGCAGGCTCGTTTCGCTGCCCGTTATGCCGGCAATCAATCGGATGCGCCGTAGCACAGCATCGAAATCAGTCAGTGATGCCGTCCCGAGTTCGACCACCAGATCCCACCGGCCATTGGTGGTGTGGATGGTCGAGACTTCCGGGAAGCCGCCCAGCGCCCGGACCACGCGGTCGGCGGCATGGCCCTCAATCTCGATGAGCATGATACCGCGGATGCGCTGATCGACGGCGTCGGCGCGCAGCACCACCGTGTAGCCGATGATGTCGCCGGACCGTTCCAGCCGCTCCATACGCGCCCTGACCGTAGCGCGCGAGACGCCGAGATCGATAGCCAGATCCGATACGCTGCGCCGCGCATCATGCCGCAGCAAGGTCACGAGCCGTTCGTCCAGCGTATCCATCAGCTTACCATTTTGAGCAGTTCTGCTGCCAACACGATAAACAATGCATTTCGAATTGCCAATTCTGCCTGTTCATATCGCCGGCTCGCCATGGTTCTCTCACGGCATTCGAACTTGGCCGTGGGAAAAACAATGCGTTGCAAAATCGTCGGGGCACCGGTGCAGGACGGCGCCGGCAGAATGGGCTGCGAAATGGGGCCGAGTGCGCTCAGGACCGCCGGACTTGTTGAAGTGCTGTCCGGCCTCGGCCACGCTGTCGAGGACATGGGTGCTGTCCAGGCGATGCCGGCGAGACGCATTTCGCATGGCAATCTGGCGCTGAAGGCCTTGCCCGAAATATCGGCGTGGACATCCGCCATTGCCGCGGCCGCCTACGCGGCGAGCGAGGACGCCATGCCGATCTTTCTCGGCGGCGACCATTCGATCTCGGCCGGGACCGTGTCGGGCCTCGCCCGCCGCGCCGCTGAGACCGGGCGGCCGCTGTTCGTGCTGTGGCTCGACGCGCATCCGGACTTCCACACGCTCGACACCACCGCCAGCGGTAATCTGCACGGCGTTCCGCTCGCTTACGCCAGCGGCCAGCCGGGTTTCCACGGCTATTTTCCGGATCTACCGGCAGCGGTCGATCCCAAGCGTATCTGCACGATGGGCCTGCGCAGTGTCGACCCGGCCGAGCGCAGCGCGCTCAACCAGGCGGGCGTGACCGTGCACGACATGCGCGCCATCGACGAGCATGGCATCGCGCCGCTGCTGCGCGCGTTCCTGGCGCGGGTGTCTGATGAAAACGGGCTGCTGCATGTCAGTCTCGACGTTGACTTCCTCGACCCCTCGATCGCGCCCGCAGTCGGCACCACGGTTCCCGGAGGCGCGACGTTCCGTGAGGCGCATCTGGTGATGGAGATGCTGTCAGATAGCGGCCTCGTCTCCAGCCTCGACCTGGTCGAACTGAATCCCTTTCTGGACGAGCGTGGCCGCACCGCAACGCTGATGGTCGACCTGACAGCGAGCTTGATGGGCCGCCGTATCATGGACCGGCCGACCCGCAGCCATTCCGGGAGTTTTTGATCATGACCACGGCAAAGCTGAACATCGTCCCCTTCGTCAGCGTCGACCGCATGATGAAGCTGGTGAATGTCATCGGTGTCGAGCGCTTCCTGACCGAACTCGCTGGCTACATCGAGGAAGACTTCCGTCGCTGGGACCTGTTCGACAAGACGCCGCGCATCGCCTCGCACAGCCATGACGGCGTCATCGAGCTGATGCCGACAAGCGACGGTCGCCTCTATGGCTTCAAATATGTCAACGGCCATCCGAAGAACATGCGCCAGGGCTTGCAGACGGTCACCGCCTTCGGCGTGCTCGCTGATGTCGGTAGCGGCTATCCGATGCTGCTCACCGAGATGACCATCCTGACTGCGCTGCGCACCGCCGCCACGTCCGCTGTCGCGGCCAAGTATCTGGCACCGAGCGGCGCGCGCACGATGGCCATCATCGGCAATGGCGCGCAATCGGAATTCCAGGCGATCGCCTTCAAGGCGCTGACCGGCGTAGATCGGCTGAGGCTGTACGACATCGACCGGTCCGCCTCGCGCAAATGCGCCAAGAACCTGGCTGGCATGGGTTTTGACATCACCATCTGCGAAACCGGGCAGGAAGCGGTCGAAGGTGCCGGGATCATCACGACCGTTACCGCCGACAAGCAGTGCGCCACCATTCTCACCGACAACATGGTCGGCTCCGGCGTCCACATCAACGCTGTCGGCGGCGACTGCCCCGGCAAGACCGAACTGCATAGGGACATCCTGCTGCGCTCCGACATCTTCGTCGAATTCCCGCCCCAGACACGCATCGAGGGCGAGATCCAGCAGCTGGATCCCGACCATCCGGTGACCGAGCTCTGGCAGGTGATTGCCGCCAAGGCGCAAGGCCGCCGAGACGCCAAGCAGATCACCCTGTTCGATTCCGTCGGCTTCGCGATCGAGGATTTTTCCGCGCTGCGCTATGTGCGTGACCAGCTGCAGGCGACTGGCCTCTATGAGGAACTCGACCTGCTCGCTGATCCGGACGAACCGCGAGATCTGTTCGGCATGCTGCAAAGAGCGGCCATGCAGCCGGCAGCATAACGAGGTTCGCCCCGAGAACAGCAGGTCCCTGCCTTGCCAGCCGAGCCAGATTTCCTTTTACGTTTGAACAGAAGTTTAGACGTTCAGGAAACTGGATCGAAGGTGCGAAAGACAATTCTTTACGATCCGTTAACCGCGTCGATACTTTGGCACAAATTTCCGTTACGGAAGCCAAAAACCAGGTGCATTGGTCGCCAATCCGTTTTAGTTTACATTCTATAAATGCGTTATTCGGCGAAGTTGACTTTGAGTTAGCCACGCTTTTTGTGGTGGGTCCTCGCTGTAACGATTCAATACAAAATTGATCTTGCAAAGATATTGCCTGTAAAGAGCGATGAGGCTGCCCCTTCGGCGGCCGGGGGGCTTTCGTGCATTTTCTTTTGCTCGTCTTGCTGAAGAGACCCGTCTTCAATCCAGCGATCATCTTGGCAGCGCTTCTTGTCTACGGCGAAGGAATTAACCTTGCCGCAGCTCAGCAAATCTGCGGCCAGGCGCTGTCACAGTGCGACCTGCAGACCGACTCCGCATGCCTCGAGCGCACCTATGCGTGCGGTGAATATGATACCGTTATCCAGTCGCTCTTCGTCGAGCGGTTCGAACCGACGCCCGACCAGAAATACTTCGTCGGCGCATCGTTCTATGGCCGCCACATTCGCGAACGCGCTGCCGGCGTGCAGTGCGAGATGGTGAAGTTCGCGCGCGAATACCTGACCGACTACCTGTCCGGCGTCGAGGCCGAGTTCACCACCAGCGGCTCGTTCGGCACGATGCGACAGATGGATCAAATCTATCATGCCGCGCAGATGCTGACCGACCTTGGCGACATCACCGGCTGCCCGGAATCGGCGCTGACACGCGCCACCGTCGAAGACATCGCCCGTAGCGAGGCCGTACGCTATGCACGCTCGGTGTTCCTGCAGCCGCCGCCGGAAGCTCGTTCGTCGTTCGAAACGCTGCAATTGGCGCTGAGAAGCTTCGTCAGTCGGGCGTCCGATCTCGAAACGGGGATCGCACTGCGCCGCGTCGAGATCAAGTCGGCCGAAACGCACCTGAAGGCGATCCGCGTCATTTTCGCTGATATCTTCGGACCGGTGACCGGGGCGGGCGCGACGCTGGTCGCCAACACCTCGATCCTCGACGGCTTGGCCGCGAAGACGACGCAGATGCTGCGCTCGGTCGAAGTCTCGGAGGGAGAATTCAAGCAGGCGCTCGGCAACGTCACGCCGGAGCAATACGCCAATCTCAATCGCAACACGGTCGCCAGCGCGGAGGATTTTCTCAAGGTCTCCGCCTTCCACATCAACATGATCGGAGTGTTGTTGCCGACCGATCCGGCAAAGCCCTTCTGGCGGCTGGACGCCGAGGTCCACGCCGACAACGCTGCCCAAGGCGCATTCAACGATCTCGCAAAAATAAAGGCGGACTGGAAGGCGCACGGCGCGGCGACCGGCATCTGCGCCCAGGCGGGCGCTGCTGACAGGGTGTGGTACTGCCGATGACAAAGCTCCGAGCCATCGCGTTGTCCCTGATCGTCAGTTGCGTCCTGGCCGACGCGGCCAGCGCCGGATCGATCCTGGAGCGCGCCTACACATCGGAGAAACTCGACGGTTTCTGGAACGCGACGCTCTCCAACGCGACGCCCGAGACGAGCCGGTTCAGCCTGCTCGCGCCCGGTCCCGCCGCCGTCGAACCGAGCCACGAGGCGACGCAGCCCGATTTCGGCCTGCCCTTCACCGGCGAGGTGGTCGGCGAGGCGTCAGGGGCCTCTGGCGGCAGCCGCAGCGTCGGCTTTCCGATCATCCCGCTTTCGGCCGATGACGCCTCTGTGCTGATGCGAAGGCTCGCTTGGTCAGAGATCTACCTCAGCCGCTACCGCTTCTTCGCCCCGATCTCGACCGACAGTGCCGATGAGCTCGCCGCGCTCGTCGGCCGACAATACGCCGCCGCCGTCGAAGCCTATCTGATTACCGGGCGGCTTTACTTCTCCGGGGCCGACCTGCCGGAGAAATGCCGGCACCTGACGCGGATGAACGAGATCAATGCCGGGCCTTTGTCGGGCGCCAGCCTGGATGCGCTGCCCGCGGCATGGCGTCCGCTGTTCCCGATCGTCGAGGCAGTGCGTGCTCGGCTCGGCTCGGACGCGCTGGCGAAACTGGTCTGTTCGGTCAAGCCGGTACGCGGGCGCGCCGAAACGACCGGCCTGATCGAGACGCGGGTGCGCGCGCAAATCGTCAAGGCGGTCAGGACGAAGGTCGACGACACGCTCAACCTGATGAACGCCGCTTCGACCGAATACCAGTCACTGGTCAACGAGATGGACGTGTCGATCAAGTCGGCCGAGGTGATGGAGCTGGAGCGTGTGCTCGGCAACGCGCAGGCCAACATGGTCCTCGTCAAGGAGGATCAGCTGAAAGCAGCCGAGACGATCGCCACGCTGCAGGCCGTCGACCTCTCCAGCCTCAACCAGCCGGAATCGCTGAAGGAGTTCGAAGACGGCAAGGCAAGGATGACGCAGATCGTCGGGCAGATTGAAGGCGTCATGACGGCTCTGTCCGGCCTCGCGCATGTCGTCGACGATCCGGCGATCACCGCCGAGCTTTCTTCCTGCGCAGGACTGGCCGGAGCGTATTCGAGGCTCGACCTCACGCTCGACACCGGCGCGCTGACCGCGACGATCAACGGCCCTTACGAGGACTGCATCAACCATGCCCGGGCGGTGGTCGGGCGTTTCCAGAATCCATCGCTTTCCAAGGCGCAGATGGCCGAACTTGCCCGGCACGTTCGCCAGATTTCCGAGGTCTTTCTGTCGACGGGGCAGCCATGAGACGGTTCTTCCTGCTTTGCGGATTGGTCGTCAGCATCGTTTTCGGCGCTGCGGGAATGGCGCGCGGGCAGGACTGCATGGCGCTCGACGTCGACGCGGCGGCCGGCCATGCCGGCCAGCTGACGACGCTGCTCAAGATCGCCAATTTCCGCGCCGACGTGAAATACATGGGCGAGGTCGCCACCGAACTCGAACAGTTCCTGACGACTTGCGGCGACGAGGCGACCGGACGGCTGGCGATCGTGTGCGATTTCGACTGCCACCTGCAACTAGGACGCTATCGCCTGTTCCTCGCCGCCGACATGCCCTTCCTGTCGTCGGCGAGCGGCGTCAGCCGCAACGACACGCCCGTCTCGCCGCAAGCGGCGCAGGAATTCGGCCGGCAAGGCATCGAGATCGTCGACCGAGGCCTTCGCATTCTCGCCCGACAACAAGGCGGTGACCAAGGCACCGCGGCGGGCGCAGATGCGAGTTACCGCACCTTCGTGCGGCAGCTGACGGCGCTGTCCTCGTTGAAGATCCAGCTGCTGATGAACACCGGGGACGTCTGGTACCAGACCGTCTCGGAGGCACGCGTCAAGGCGCTCGACTTCCTGGTCAACGATACGCTGGGCGCCGTCGGAGGCGCTGGCCTCGACAGCCAACCCAACCTCTCCAAGGCCTACACCAATTACGAGGCCGCGATGTGGGTGCTGGTCGAGACGCAGATGGATATTCCGGGCGAGTCCACCTACGACGACCTGCGCGCCGACCTGCTGCTGCAGCAGAGCGACCTCGATGCGCGCATGGACAGCGTGCGCAAGGGCTTCCTGTTCCTCAACATCGACCCGATGCAGTTCACGACGATCCCGTTCGAGGAACTGCAGCAGGCGTTGACCGAGAGCGAGCAGCGGTTGACCGAGGTCGAGCGCAATGTCGAGGCGCTGGTCGAGCGGTGGTACGCCAACAAGGAAGGCGAAGCGACGCGCGCGCTCGACGAGGAGCGGACGATCCGCAGCCAGGAAGTCAACCTGATCGCCCACAAGATCGGCAAGCTGGAGCACGAAGCGCAGACCTTCGCCACCACCGTCCAGCAAGAGATCAACGCGGTCGACGCCGAGAAGGACACATTCGGCTATCGCCAGCAGATCAGGTCGCTGGAGATCGAGCTCGGCACCAAGATCGCCGAGTTCGAGAACCAGCGCCGTCAGATCAACGACAGGCAGGAACTCGACCTCATCGTCCTCTCCAAGGAGGCCGAAGTCGAGCGCCGCAACGAACTGCGCTGGCTGCTGAACTGGGAAATGACGCAGATGAACCTCGATCTGCAGATTTCCTCGCTCGAGAGCCAGATCACCGAATATGCCCGCCAGACCGAGCGCAACGCCAACCAGCTCGAACAGGCGGTTCGCCAGCGGCAGATCCTTCAAACGCAGATCACCAACAACCAGAGTGCGATTGCCCGCGCCAACGACGCAATCACCGAACTGCAACTGCGCCAGACCGACCTCTATAAGCGCCGCCGGGCCGTCGACCGCGAGCAGCTTTGCGGCATCGAGAATCAGCTCGCCCTGATCGGAGATGCGGCCGACCATCCGTTCACGCCGCTGCTCGCGGGCGAACAGTTATGCCAGACCGTGACGCCTGCTTTCACGCGCAACCAATACGTTGCCCAGATGTGCGGGCCGGACGGTCAGTCGGGCCTCAGGGCCCAGCTCTTGAACTCGCAGACACAAGCTAAAGCGTTCCTGATGAAGTGCGTCATCGGCAGCGCCGACTTCGCCGATGTCGAGCCGCTGATCGCCGACCAGCAGATGATCACATCGAACATTTCGCTGCCGCAGGAACTTGCGAACGTCGATTGCGGTTCTTTTTCCCAGACGGAAACGGACTTCGCCAAGAAACTCTACGAAGCCGAGCGGGACCTCTATGCGAAGAGGAAGGCGGACCTTGAGGAAGCGCGCGACGAGGTCGACGGCCAGTTGTCGGAAGTGATCGCCTGGTTCGTCGCGTTCAACGGCACGACGCAGGCCGCGCAGATCATCCTGACGTCGGTGCATGCCGCCTACTCGGCCGCCGCGGCGGTCCCCGAAATCATCGTCTGCGCCTGCGGCTTGGCCAGCGGCGCCGGTACGAAGACCGACGTTTCGAAACCGGTCAGGGCGGCCTTGGAAGCGGCCCAATCGATCCTGTCGACGATCATCTCCACCGGCCAGATCACTCAGGCGAACATCAACGAAATCAATAGCATGAAACAGCGCCTCACGCAGTTGCGCCAGGCGATCGGGCAACTCGACCTCGACAAGGCGCTCAAGGCCCGGGCGCTGATCGACACGCACTTCCAACTCGCCGGCCGGCTGGCGCAAGGGGCCGAGGAGATCAAGGAACTGACGCTGCAGGGCTCGATGGCGGCGGTTGACTGCCAGAGCCAGGATCTCAGCATCGACGAGCAAGTGGCACGGCTCAAGTCCGACCATGAACGCATACTCGCCGGGCTCGATCTTCAGGCGCGCGAGAACGACATGCTGAGTTTCCAGATCACCGACCAGCAGCGCACGATCGACCGGCTGACCAACGAGATCGCGATCCTCAATCTCGAACTCGACAAGCTGTCCCTGTCGGAAGCCCAGCTCAACCAGGACAATGCACGTGTCGCCGAACTGGTCGCGGCAACCAACGGCCGCATCGACCGCGTCCGCGCCGCGCAGACGACAGTGACAGGCCTCGCCGAGGAATCAAATGCCTCGACCAACCTGATCAACGAACTGCGCGACCGGCAGAAGGACAAGATGCTGGCACTGAACGATGCCGAACTCGCCTTCGTCGAGCAGCGCATCACGCAGTCGCGCGGCAACACCGAGGAACTCGTCGCGGGTCTGAACCAGGCCAAGGATCTTGGGCTGAAGAGCCGCGCGCTGCAGGACAGCATCCTGAAGTTCCAGAGCAACGTTCAGGCCGAGGTGACAAAGCAGCAGGAGGACATGACCAAGCTCGTCACCCAGATCGACGATCCGGCGACGCGCAAGAATCTGTTCATCGCGACCCAGGACACCATCGCCGACCTGATGAAGGGCATTCCCGAATATCTGGTGACCAAGCGGCGCGTGCTCGAGACCGCCAACCGGCTGATGCACCTGATGCGCCGCCGCTTTGAAGTGGTGCAGGCCTTCACCGGCGACGCGGCGACAGTGCCCGCGGTCTATGTGCGCAACGCAACCCAGCTCCAGGCGATGATCGACGACATCGTCGCCAAGCGCTTCTTCGACGAGCGCCAGATCAACATCGATGTCGCCCAGATCGTCGTGCCCGCCAATTCAGGTTTCGCCCGCAAGCTGGCGCTCGACGAGAATGTCGAGTTCGAGGTTTCCCCTTTCGCGTCGACTGACGCGCTGATGAAGGCAAACGGCTATTTCGCGCTGTGGGCGCCCAACAAATTTCGCGAGCGCAAGAACCTGACCCTGATCGATGTCTTCGCCGGCACCGACTACCAGTGCACGGGGGCGCAGTGGAACCGCTTCGCCCTGCAACACCGCGGCAGCGGCTTCATCTTCAAGCCGCTGACCAAGGGGTCGAGCGAGGTCCGCGCAGACATTTCGGTCGGGCCGGAGCGCGTCGCGTTGCAGACCTTCTTCAACCAGGCCGACAGTGGCGACGAGATCAGCCGGATCATCCGCTACTGGGTGCAGGATCGCTACCAGGCGCGCAAATTCCCGCGCGCGCCCGGACCGTCGAACGACACCAGCCTGATCCTGCCTTATCTCGGCGCGCCGCTGATCGGCTCGTACCGGCTGTCGCTGCAGCCGAGCGACTGCCCGTTCGACGGCGCCGTGTTCACCCTCTATTTCATCTTCGCGAGCGCGCCATGAGAGCCGTCGTCGCCACAGCAGCGCTCGGTCTGGCGCTCAGCGCGACGGGAGCAGCCGCGCGCGACCTCTTCATCGACAATCTCGCCGGCTATACGATCGAATCGCGCGTTCTCGACGCTCCCAACTGCGAGGGGCCGGCCATTCCGGACGGCACGCTGAAGACCTTCGAGCAAGGCCTCTGCGTCTTCCACCGCCCGGCCCGCAGTCCGAGCGACAGCGAACGTGCGGCCAACCTGATGCGGGAGGCGCAGACACGCGGACTGCCGCCCGTCCACCAGCAACTCGCCGGGCTGATTTCAGGCTTGGCGACCTGCGCCGAGGCGACACGTCACCTCGACGCCTACCGCGCTTCCGGCAACCAGAACCGGATGGAGCAGACGCTCTTCTGCCGCGACCGGCGGCACAGCCAGGCTGACCTGAACGCGATCGAATGGAACCATGCGCTGTTCGAATATGCCGACGGGCTCGCTTCGAACCGAACGCTCGACCAGAGGCTGGCCGAGATGAGCGCCTGCCAGGCCGGGCCCTTGAGCGCCGATTTCGACGCCCAGTGCGGCCTGATCTCCAATCTGTCCGACACCGAGATCGATGCCTTCGCCGACGGGGCTGCCGGCAAAGTGATCGAGAGCTACTTCGCCAGCGTCGAGAGCCCGATCACGGCGATGTTTTCCCGCAAGCTGAAACGAGCCGAGGGCCTGGTGCAGAGTTCGCGCGCCGGCATCGATGACATCAAGGCGGGCGCCGACACAGTGAACAAGGAATACGCCGCATTGAACCAGGTCTACGAGGCGGCGCGCGACACCAAGATGGGGCCGATCTACAACGCCTACCGCGAGGCGATCCTGAGGGCGACCTCGATCCTCGACGAGTTCGACCGGTGGAAGGGCGGGCTGTTCATAACCTCGGAAAACATCAACCTGATGCCGAAGATCACCGAACGATCGGGTGAGATAGCGGGCGAGAAGACGCGCGTCGACGGCCTCGCCTTCGAGGCCAAGGCGAGCGCGCTGGTCGGCGACATCAAGCGCATCATCAATGCCGACGCCGAGAACCGCGCCGCGGTCGCCGCCTTCTGCCGCATCTATTTCTGCGAACTGACCAACCGCCGGGCGATGGCCGACGTCATCCGGACCTGCCGTCGGCCGGCGCTTGCCAACAACCCGCTGTGCGTCGGCCAGAACGGGCAGATCACCAATGGAACTCTTACGGTCGACTTCCAAGGGCCGCATTCGATCACGGTCAAGGCGCTGTGCCAGTCAGCCGGCCTCGATCCGTTGATGACCGAGGTCAATATGGACCCCGCCCGCGCCGCAAGCTGCTTGAGCGAATTGAGATGAGACAGGCGGTCGTATTGCTCACCCTGATCCTCGCGGGCGCGTCGGTGGCCCGCGCCGAGCCGCAGCTTGCCGCTTTCGTCACCGACCAGAACAACGACGTCTATGTCGCGCTTTTCGACGGCAAGGCGGTGGAACTCACCGGCTGCTCCAGCGCGGGCCAGGCGAAAAGGTTGCTGCACCTGCCTGACACCGCGCTTGTCTCGGAGGCGACGCTCGCCAAGCTTCAAACTGAAAACAGTTTTGGGACGCAGCCGCGGCTGCCATGCCCCGGGACGGCATTCAATATCGACTGGCCGGCGACGACCGCTATCTGGGCCGATGTCGAGGCATCCGGCAACTACTATCTCCCCTCCCCCTCGGGCACCGGCTATTTCGCCGTGCCCACCGCCTGCGCCGAGGTCAAGGCGGCACTTGCCATCCGCGAGCGGCTGCAACTGCCGGGGGTACTCCAGGGTTTTGCCGCACCGCCCGATGTCGGGACACCATTCGTACTCGATTGCGGGCGCGGCGATCTCGGCGGTCCATCGGACATAGCGGCGGCGAGCGTGGCCCGCTGGAGCCTGCACCGGTTCGAAACCTTCCTCAGCGCCGAAAGCATCGGCGACACGGTCTATGTCGTGCGTTACACGCCGCCGGGCGAAGGCGCTCGGCCCTCCTACCTGCCGATTGCGCGCCTCGACGGCAAGGCGACGCGCGACATCATCGCCGATGCGGCCGCGGCCGAAGCTGCGGAGACGAAGCTGCGGGCGTTCTTCGGCATCGACGAGGCCGAGGCGGTAACCTTGCTCGGCGCCGACGCGGTAGCGGCGCTTCGTTCGGCGCCCTTCGTCGACCTGTGTCTGTCGAACTGCGATGGCTATCAGCGCGAGCACGCGGCCTTTGCGCAGCCTGGCATCGACCTCGGCCTGTCGCCGCTGTCCGCTGGCCTGTCCATCACCTCGCTCGACCCCCTCGGCAACGCGCGGCTGGACTGGACCTTCGCGGAAAGCCGGACACTGTCCTTCACCGGTTGCCCACTTCTAACATCGGCGCTCGGCCTCTCCGCCCCCGGCATTGGCGACTGGATGGGCGAGACGGATCGCGCGCTTACCGCCGCTCCGCCGCCGGGTACCAGCTTCGACTGTCGGGGATCGGCCAGCGATACGTGCGTTCGCCGCGTCAATGATGGCGGTACGCTGACGCTGGCGCAATTCTCCTCCGAGGGCGATTGCGCCGGGCGGGCGAATCTCAGGCTCGAACTGCCCGCATCGGTCAAGACGCCACAGACGCTGATCCTGAAGGGACTGCCGTTCAAGACCGTGCATATGGCGCCGGCCCCCGGCGTCGCCCGCACGCGGCTCGTCGGCACCGCCAACCGGGTGCCGGCCGGCACGTCGTCATGCATCCTGTCCGCGACCGGGGTCATCATCGTCGCGGACGGGTTGCCTCGGCTCGAACTCGAGCGGATCGACCTGGCGCGGGCGGCCGATCAAACGACCGACGAGGTTGTCGCCGTGATCGCGCAAAACGGCGCGGTCGCGCTCGACGATGTGACCATCGGCACCGTGGCGGATGGACTGTCGCCGATGGCGCGCGGCGCGTCGCTGTGCCTGGCCGACCTTTATGCGCGCGGGCTCAGGGTCGAAGCGGACATGCTGGCGATCCAGGGCGTTCGGGCACGGCTGCTGATCTCTGCCCAAGCGCCGGTCCGCTCAACCCTTGTGCGCGCGCGTTTCGGCGCGGTGCTCACCTCCGACAGCCTCATGCGGATGGACTTCACCGACATCGCCGCAGCCAATCCGCTGGTGCTGCGCGGGGCGGTCGTGGCAGGCCGCTCGGACGGGCTCGCGCCGACGGCAGCAGGCCTTGCGGTCGGCTCCGCCATCCAGCTCGAGCGCGGTTCGTCGGCGAATTTCACCACCTCGACGGTGTCCGGCTTCCGCTGCGCGGTCAGTTTCGCCGACAGCGCCTCCAGCGTCAGTTTCCTGCTGCCGGGCAACGACATCGCACACGACAACACCAGCCGGGCCTGTGGGCCGGGCCGCTTCAGCCTCGTCGAATAAAGCGGAAGGAGGATTGGCAGATGAACCGTGTCGCCCGATTGCTGCTCCACCTGCTGGCGCTGCTCGCGGTGATCCAAGCCGGCCCGGCCCGCGCCGAGGAACCGAAGGTCGTCCTGCTGGAAGACCCGACGCTGAACGCCACCCGCTTGCACTATCCCCTGCTCATCTCCGAAGGCCGCGGCTACCGCATCCGCTGCAACGACCAGGCAGACGAGGAAGCGGTGATCCGCGGACTGGGCTTTGCCACCGTCCCCTCGCAAGTGCTGACAGTCGTCGACAACGCAGTCATCGCGGCCGACCCAGCCGCCAATCCGCTGTTGTGTCCATCGGGCGAGAACTACCCGATCAAGGTCTTTGCGCACGATGGCGGCAGCGGCATCGTCTACTATCTGCAGTTCCCGACCGATTTCGGTTCGCCATCCCTTTCCGACCAACTCTACATTCCCGGCTGCGGGCCTTTGGTCGAGGGACTGAAGCTCGACCTCAATCAGGCGATCGACGCCGACCCGACCCCATTTTTCGCCGGAAAGGTCCATACCATCGCATGCGTTGCGGGGCCGCCGGTTGTCGGAAGGACGACGACCTTCGCCAGTTGGTGCATCAAGGATGACCTTGATCCGGCCCAGCAGACGACGGTCGAGGAACTGCTCGACCTGACACCCGGCGGCGCCGCGGCCCTTGGCAATCCGGTGGCGTGTGCAAGCGCACAGGATTTTCTCGCGTCGAGCACGACGCTCGACCTGGCCGGGCGACGGCTGACAAATCTCGAGCCGCTGGCGACACTTACCCATCTGACGAGCCTGACCTTGTCCGGCAATGAAATTGCCGACATGCGCGACCTGGAAAAGCTGACCAAGCTTACGTTCCTCGATCTGTCGCGCAATCGGATCAGCAACATCAGCGTGACGGCGGTGATGAAGGATCTGGCCGAGGCCGACCTCAGCTCAAACCAGATCGCCGATCTACGGCCGCTCGCCTCGGCACGGGCGCTGACCCGGCTGGTTTTGGCCAGCAACAAGATCGTCGACGTGTCGCCACTACGGTTTCTGCAAGAGCTCACCGCGCTTGACCTGTCGAAGAACCGGATCACGGACGCGCGTCCCTTGATGAGCCTGACCAAACTCGCCGCTCCGAACCTGCGCGCAAACCGCCTGGCCACGGCGCAATCCGTCAGCGCCATCCTGCCATTCAATCCGTCGCTGGACGGCAATCCGGTCTGCATCAGTCGACCCGAGCAATCGACCGTGGCCTCCGGCAAGATTTTTGAAGCCTGCATCACGGCAGTGAAGGAGGCCGACGTGGTGCTGGCAAACATGCAGACCGGCAAGTGCCTGGCTGTGGCCGAGGGGCGCCTCGACAACAACGCCCCGGCCGTCCAGTTCAATTGCGACGGCGACCAGTGGCGTCGCTGGAAACTGGTCGAGACGGATGATGGTTTTCAGCTGCAGAACGTACGGACCGGAAAATGCCTGACGATTGCCGGCGGGGTCAGCACCGATAACAACGTCCCTGCCCTCCAATTCGACTGCGACCGGGACGCATCGCGACATTGGAAGCTGACCGCGACCGGCGACGGCTTCCAGGCTGAAAATGTGCAGACGGGGAAATGCCTGACCATTGCCGGCGGGGAGAGCACCGACGACGACGTCCCTGCCCTCCAGTTCAACTGCGACCGCCATCCGTCGCGATTCTGGAGCATCCGGGCGGCTGACCCCGAGGTCATGCTGGTGAACCGGCAAACCGAAAGGTGCCTGTCGGTCGCGGAAGGACGAACCGACAACAACGCGCCGACGGTGCAATTCGACTGCAACGGCAGTCAATGGCAGCGCTGGAGGCTGGTTGAGACAGGCGACGGATTCCAAGTGGCGAACGTCCAGACGGGCAAGTGCCTGACCATTGCCGGCGGGATCAGCACCGAAAACAACATCCCGGCCCTGCAGTTCAACTGTGACAGCGACCCTTCGCGCCGCTGGAACCTCGTCGAGACGCGCGACGGCGTTCAGGCGGAAAACGTCCAGACGGGCAAGTGCCTGACCATTGCCGGCGGAGTTAGCAACTTGAACAACATCCCGGCCCTTCAGTTCACCTGCGACCGCGATCCGTCAGGCTACTGGACCATCAAGGCGGCGGACGAGAGGTAGTGCTGCCAGTCGCCCGGGCTGATTGAGCCGCATCGATCAGCCTGAGCTCGAAAGGAGAGATCCGATGAACCGCATCGCCCAATTGCTCCTTGTTGTGGTCATGCTCGTGGCCGCCGGCACCGGCCCGGCCCGCGCGGACGAGCCGAAGGTTGTGCTGTTCGAGGATCCGGGGCTGGAGGCTAACCGGCTGCATTATCCGCTGCTTATCTCGGACGGGCGCGGCTACCGCATCCGCTGCAAGGATCAGGCGGACGAGGAAGCGGTGATCCGCGGACTTGGGTTCGCCACGGTTCCTTCGGAGGTACTGACCGCCGTCGACAGCGCGATCGTCGCCGCGGATCCCGCCGCCAATCCACTGCTGTGCCCGTCGGGCGACACATATCCGATCAAGGTTTTCGCGCATGATGGTGGCAGCGGCCTCGTCTACTACCTGCAATTCCCCTCCGACTTCGGCGCAACGACTTTTTCCGACCGGCTCTACATTCCGAGCTGCGCGCCCCTGGTCACCGAGCTGAAGCTCAATCTCGACCAGGCTCTGAACGCCGACCCAACGCCGTTCTTCGCCGGCAAGATCCACACCATCACGTGCCTCTCCGGCGCGCCGCTGGTCGACAAGCCGACGACCTTCGCAAAGTGGTGCGTCAAGGGCGACCGCACGCCGGCTGAAACCGCGACCGTGATGGCGGTGCTCGATTCAACGCCCGGCGGGGTCTCAGCGCTCGGCGACCCTGCCGCCTGCGCCGCGGCACAGGCCTTTCTGGAATCGATCACAACGCTGAACCTGAACGGCAAGGGCGTGCAGTCGATCGAGCCGATTGCCGTGCTGAAGAACCTCACGAGCCTGTCGATCGCCGACAATTCGATCGCCGACCTCGGGCCGCTGACCAAGCTCAAGACGCTGACCTTCCTCGACATTTCCGGCAATCACGTCGGCAACATCAACGCGCTGGCGCCGCTCATCGCGCTGACGCGGGCCGACGTCTCCGACAACGACATCATCGACATCCGCGCCCTGTCGGCGCTGGCGCTGCTCACCAACCTTACGCTCGACAACAACAAGATCACCAGCCTTGAGCCGCTGCAATTCCTGCAGGCGCTCTCGACACTGTCCATCGCCAACAATGGACTGACAGGCGACATGCTCGATCCGCTCAGCGCCCTCGGCGGCCTGACCAGCCTCAACCTCGCCAACAACAAGATCGAGACCTTCGCCAATCTCGGCAGCTTCCCCTCGACGCTGGCCATCAACCTCAGCGGCAATCCAATCGTCTCGGACGGCGGGCAGAGCTTCGTTGACCTGTGCGTGCTGCATCGCGACGCGCCGACCCCGCTTGGGCAGACCATCCGCGCCATGGTCGAATTGGAGGGCGGCGGCACGTGCGCCGCGGTCGGCAACAACTTGCTGGCGACCACGGCGCTCGACCTTTCGTCGAAGATCGTCAGCGACCTGCGTCCGCTCGCGACCTTGCCGCAACTCACCTCGCTCAACCTGTCGAGCAATGCCATCACCGACGTCGCGCCGCTTGCCGGCCTGACCAACCTCGGCATACTCAACCTGTCAAAGAATTCGATCGTCAATGTCAGGCCGCTGGCAGCGCTCTCGGGCCTGATCAATCTCGATCTTTCCGACAATCCCGTGCAGGCGACCGACTTCCTGTCGGCATGCCTGATGCGGAACCAGACCGACTTCCTGACGCCCGCGCAAGCGGCGGAAGTGAACGCACTGCTGTCGATCTCGGGTAAGGCTGTCTGCGGCAAAGCCTACGACGATCTCAGGTCACGCCAGTTCGCCGACGCGAAGAACCGCGGGTTGACCAGCGTCTCGCTCTTCCCAGTGATGGGCAATCTCACCTCCATCGACCTGTCCGACAACCAGTTGTCCGACGTCTCGGCGCTGTCGGCGGTACCGGGGCTGACGAAGCTTTGGATCCGCAACAACCAGATCCCCTCGATCCAGGGCGTCCTGCAACTGCGCCGCCTCGAACAACTGAGCATCGACGGCAATCCCGTGTCGAACCTGATCGGCATCGGGATGCTCAACAAGCTGACCAAACTCTATTTCTCGAACACACACGTGCAATCCGTGACGCCGTTGGCCGACCTGCCGCTGCTCGACGACGCCGGTATGCGCAACCTGCCGCTGCAATACGCCAGCTTCGCTGAATACTGCATCGTCTACCGGTTCGATTCGATCGCGCTCGGCGACGCGCGAGGCTTCATGGCGGCACTCGACAGCCGCATGCAGGCCGATCACGTCGATAGCGCCGACTGCAGCGCTGCGCAGAGCTGGGCGCAGTCACTGACCAGCCTCACGCTGAACAAGAAGTCGATCATCGCCGTCAACCCCGTGGTCCATTTTCGGGCGCTGGGAGAACTTAACCTGTTCGACAATGTGATCACCGACGCGTCCCCGATCGCATCGCTGACGGGGCTCCAGAAACTGAACCTCGCCACCAACCGGCTGTCGGCGATCCCGCGCTTCAGCTCGAGCGGGCTCAAATACATCTATCTGAACGACAACCAGATCACCGATGTCGGCAATCTGTCGAATATGCCGGCATTGTCGAATGTCGATCTGCGCAACAATCGGGTCTTCAATGCGCTGCCGCTTGGCTCGCTTCCGGCGCTGTCGATCGTCGATCTGCGAGGCAACCGGATCGAGAACTTCGTTCACGTTCATCCGGTGATCGGAAAGTCCTATCTCGGCAACAATCCGATCTGCTCGTTCCCGCAGCCGCTCACCCCGCAAGTCGCCGAAGCCTGCAAGCGCGAGCCGTCGCGCATCCTGGACGTCAATATTCACGTGTTCGATGAGATTGCCGTCCAGCCTTTGGTCGTCTGTCCGCATCCCAACTGCCTGCAGCTCCAGCCCCACGTCATCGTAGGCCCGCTCATTCACCAGTAATGCCTGCACCCGGAGGTAGTCCCATGTTCGCCAAGACCCTTACCGCCCTCGCAGCCCTGACCGCTGGCGCCGCAGTACTCGGCTCCCCGGCTCGCGCCGAAGACAAATCAGCGACCTCGATCGTGCAGTTGCCCGCCGCGGGCGGCACCGTTACGCAGGAGGAAGGCAGCTTCTCGCTGAACAACAATACAGGATCGGCGAACTTCAGCCTGCCACTTCCGACCCTGCCGACGCGTGGCCAGTTCGGGCCGCAGATGAGCCTCACCTACAGCCAGTTCGCGGGCGATACCGGCAACGGGCTGGGCATCGGCTGGCGGTTCAATACCCAGGAGATCGCCGTCAACGATGATCTCGGCACAGCCGTGCCCGGCACCAAGCCGGGCGGCGATTTCTTCTCCCGCCTGTCCTACATGGGCACGCGGCTCGTGTTTCTCGGAAACCAGAACGGCGTCTGGGAATACAAGCCCGAATACGCCGAGGATTTCGTCAAGATTCTCTATCACACCGGGGCGTTCGACGTCGTTTCGCTCGACCTGTCAGGCGGTCTGCACACCGACACCATCCCCTCCGGCTTCGAGGTGACCAACGCCGATGGAACGCGGCTGATCTTCAGCGGCGATCCCTCCGTGGCGGAGGGCAATTTCGACATAGCCAAGCCCTACGTGACGAAATGGCCGCTGGTCCTGCAGCTCAACGCCAACCGCGAAGCCGTCCGCTACGACTACCAGCGTTTCGGTGGACGCAGCTACCTGACAAAGGCCAGCTTCGCCGGCGGTCAGAGCAGCTACCAGTTCGACTTGATCGAGACACAATCGACCCTCGTCAGCCACACCAATGGCAGCAAACAGGAGAACGCCCGGCTTTACGGCAAGGTGACGGCGAAATTCAAGGACACCGTCTACGCCCAATGGTGCATGGGATATGTCGGCCGTGACACCAATGACACCTCGAAGTTCGTCGTCAGGGCGCATCCGGACTGCCTGGCGAAGGCTCAGGCCGACCTGACGCCGCTCATCGACACGCAGTCGGTCAATGTGCTCGACCAGTTGCGGGTGCTCTACCGGTATGGCGACACCGGCGGCGGGGCGCTGGCGCAATCGACGCTGAAGTTCCCGGACATCAATTTCGGCTATTCGTCGTGGACAAGCGCCGAACTGGCGTCGCGCCCCGTCGTGTTCGAAGCGCCGAAGATGGCGTTCGCCGGCGACATCCCCCCTCAGAATTTCGAATTGGCCGACCTCAACATGGATGCACTGGTCGACATCGTGCAGACCAAGGATGACGGCGCGACTGTGCATCTCGGCAGCGGCGACCTGAACAGCGCCTTCGGCGACACCACCCAACTCGTGCTGTCGCGTCCGACCGAGGCTGGACTGATGCGCCAGATCGCGCCCCGGCTCACCGACAATCGCTTCGCTTTTGCCGACATCCTCGGCGACAGCTTCGTCGATATCGTCGAAATCGAAGACGGGCTGATGCACGTCTATGACGGCAAGGCCGATGGGACCTTCCCTTATCTCGGCCGCTCGATCCCGCTGCCCGGCGTCTCGCCGACGACATTCGCGGGCGGCAACGGCCGCTTCGCCGACGTCAATATGGACAGCATGTCCGACATCGTCACGACGCGCCTCAACGCTGATGGCCGCACCGAATGGCGGATATTTCTCAATCTCACCCGGCGCCAGGCCGATGGCGGTTACAGCGTCAATTTCGGCGCGCTGACCAAGGCGTTCCCATTCAACAGTCAGGACGGCCAGATCCTCGGCCGCAACAATGTGCGGATGGTCGACATCAATGGCGACCGGCTGCCCGATCTCGTCGTCATCCGTCCAGCCGACCAGGGCTTCTGCCTTTACGAAAACCAGGGCAACATCTTCTCGACGGACCCGAATGCGCTCCTGTTTGGCGACGCCGCGATCAACGATCCGGTCTGCGGTCACGGCACCTTCTCGAAGATTGGCGGCATGCAGCCCGGCGAGAACCTCGCCACGATGTGGTACATCGACGCCAATGGCGACGGCATCATCGATTTCGCGTCGATGGGCGAGCGCACCGACCAGATGCGCATCTGGCTCGGCTTCGGCGACGGGACCTACCTGAAGGATCCGCTCAACATCGCGCTCAATCTGCGGGTTCAACTCGGCACGTCGACACAGACCTTCGCCTCGCGCGTCGCCGACATCGACGGCGACGGCCAGACCGAAATCATCGTGTTCCAGAAACCGTCCGGTGACGAGGTGAAGCCCGTCGTCATCATCGACTTCAACCGAACCGCAACCATGCAACTCGTCAAGGCGAACCTGTTGACGGTCGTCGACTTCGATTCTGGACGCCGGCACGACATTCGCTATGCGACCTCGATCGATGAGATGCTGCGCGACCGCGCCAACGGCCAGCCGACGCGCAACCTGCATTTCCCTGTTGTCGTCGCCAAGCAGCTCGTCACGTCGCAGGGCATACCCGGTCAGGTTCGCGCCCAGGTGCAGACGGACGAATATTTCTACCACAATCCCTTCTATGACGTGATCAATCGCCGCTTCATCGGCTTCTCGGAGGTCGAGAAGGTCGCTTACGGCGATGAGAACGCGGCCGGCCAGCGCGTCACGCAGCGTTCCCGCCTCGATCGCGAACAGTATTACACCTTCGCGGAGAGGGCGGCCGACCTGAACCTTGCCGGCAAGCTGAAGATCCGCAAGACATACGAAGTAAAGCCCGAGGCGACGCTCGTCGCGAGCGCTGAGACAACCGAGACGCTCGATCCGTCGGCGGCGGCGCTGCACTCGCTGTCGACCGCTACGCGCAGCCAGAAGCTGCCGACGACCGGCATGATGCTGAAATGCGAATCGTCGGTATGGGAGGCATTTTCGCGTGGCGACGGTTCGTCCTATCTGAGGAAGGTCAAGGACACGCTGACCGAATCCGCAGGTCAGGCCGAGCAGCAGGATCCGGCCGATCCCGAATGCAAGGATCCGGTCAAGACCCAGTCCTATGCCGACTTCGACGCGTTCAACATGGCAGCGTCGGAGACGGTCCGGGTGCGAGACGTCCCTGGCCCGGAGAACCTTATTGTTCCCGGTTTCAGCCGCACGACCCAGACAGACTACGCTCAGTCGCGCACCGATCTCGCGGCGCTCGGCATCGTCAATGCCGCGTCCGAGCGGCGTATCCTCGCCGGGACGCGGCTGCTCAGCCGCGAGAGCTTCACCTACCTGCCGAATTCCGGCGGCAGGATGGGATCGCGCTCGCTTGAGGTCCTTTCAGGCCTGGGCGCGCTGCCGCCCGCACTGGAACAGTTCCGCAGCGCCAGCCGCAAGCTGGCGAAGACGATGGGTTATGATGTTTTCGGCAACAGCATTTCGGTTGCCGACGAACTCGGAACGACCGAGCTTGCGGTCTACGACGCCACCGGCACGCTGCTGCTTAGCCACACCAAGCCGTCCGGTGTCGCAGCAGAACTCGACCAGACGACGAAGATGACCTACGACGGCCCGCGGCAGGGTGCGGTCGCGACAACTACTAGCCCGCTGGGAATGGTCGTCACGACCAGCTACGACGCGCTCGGACGCAAGACCCGGGAAGCGGCCGCAGACGGCGCCGAGAAGTTCTATACCTACAAGATCGGCGAGAATGGACGACCGTCGCTGATCCTGACTGCCCGCCGGCGCTACGCGAGCGCTGCCGAGACACCGGAGGGCGAGAGCGAGTTCATAGCCGATCTCGCCGCCTATGATGCGCGCAGCCAGAAGATCGCCGACCTCGAGAACGTCGCGGAAGGCGGCGTGCGGGTGTTCCATTTCTCACTCTACAACCGCAACGCGAAGCAGGTCTTCCGCTGGACGCCCTTCGTGGTGAAGAGCTTCGGCGGGGTCGACGACTTGAACCTGCAGAAAGTTTTCGATCTTGGCGAAATTCCGCGCCCGGATCACGAAGTCGGCAACGCATACACCTACGACGCAGCCGATCGGATGGTCCGTGAAACCCACCCTTCGGGAAAGACATCCGACATGGATTTCGGTCCGTGGGGCACGCACACCGTCACAACCTACAATGATCAGTTCGACGGCACCGTTCACAGCGGTGAGTACTCCTTGCGCAACGAGAATGGTGTGACTGCCTTCGTCGCCACCGACGGCAATGGTACGACACATATCTCCCGTTTTGTGCGCGATACATTTGGCTATTTGAGCGAGATCTGGCTACCAGGCGAAGCAACGCCTCGGAAGCTTATCTACAACTCGGTCGGCGATATCGAATTCCAGGCGATCCCCGGGATGGGCGACCGATACGCCTTCTATGACGGGCGCGGCAGGCAGTCGGTGATCGCTCGCGTGGGAACCAATGGCGAAAGCTCGATCCAGACTTACACCTACGACTTCCTCAACCGAAAACTCACCGAAGTGAACGACGGCGTCCTTCACCTCGAATATCAGTACGACAGAGGTGTCCAGGTCGCATCCGCGGCCGGTTTCGACACGCCGATCGATCTACCGCTCGGAGACACGACGCAGATTACCATTCACGATCCCAACGGCGCGTTCGATGCGATCCAGCGTTACGCGTATGACCGGAACGGCCGGATGGTGACGCATGAAGTGGAGATTAACGGCGCGAAATACGCCGACCATTTCCACCATACGCTCGACGGACGCATCGATTCGTCCGAGGGTCCGCGCGGCCTGGCGTCGAAATTCGCGCTGGGGCCGGACAAGAACCTGCGGTCGGTGACGGTCACGCATCCCGATTTTTCGGAGTCCCAAAAAATCATCGAGAATATCACCTACAATGCCGAGTCGCGCATCGAGCGGGTCGATTACCGCCTCGGCGCATTCACGCAGATGTCGTACGATCCGGCGACCCTGTTCCTCACCCACATCGTAACGCAGGCCGGAGACAAGCCGTTGCAGGATCTGACCATGACCTTCAACGGAAATGGATCGATCACCCAGATCGTCGATGGACTGCCGCAAGGCGCAGGCGATCAGGGGCATGTCGACCGGTCTGGAACGTTCCACTACAATTTCAAGAACGAGCTCGTCCGCATCGATCGCTACGGCCAGCCGGCTGAATTCGCCTATTCACCCGCCGGAACGTTCGCGCGCAATGACGAGTTGGAACCTGGCGCGCCAATCGCGCCAGCGACCGGTTCGGCGACAGGGCTCATACCGACTGGAACCGCGGCAAAGCCCTATGCTTTCGACGGATTCGCGCAGTTGGCAAAATCGCCGACATTGACCGGGACGGTGTTCGACATCAACGGACGGCTGATCCGCGCGCAGACGGCAACGAACGAAGTGCTCTACGGCTACGACCAGACCGGTCGTCGCCTCTACAAGAAAGTGACGCCGACGAATGGGCCGGAACAGCTCTATCTCTACCCGGTCGAGACGTTCGAAATCGGCCCCAAAGGCGAGGAGAGCTACGTCAACATCGCCGACTCCAAGCTTGTGCGGCTGGAACATGGCACAGGCAAGTGGTTCTACTACCTGAAGGATCACATTGAGAGCAGCGACTACGTCATTGCTTCAGACGGCGTCCCGGTCGAGCAGATGCTCTACAAAGCCTACGGCACGGAACATAAGCCCGAGATGCTGTCTCCCGCCTGGGCGACGCATCTGACGGACGTCGCGGCCGACCTGCCGCGTGAAAAGACCCATCATCGTTTCACCGGCAAATATCTCGATGACGACACAGGCCTCTACTACTATGGTGCCCGATACTACGATCCGGCGCTCGGACGCTTCATCTCGCCCGATCCGCTGTATGTCGGTGATCCAGAGCGATGCACGAGCAACCCAACGTCGTGCAATCTATTCGCCTACGCCAACAACAACCCGATGGCCTTCGTCGACCCAACAGGTCTCAAGGAGATCGTGGCCGACGATGCTGCCTACAAACGCCAGGTGGAGCAAGATCTACAGCGAACCGACCCAACTGCTCGTGTCGACAGCAAGACCGGCGAAGTGTCGCAAAGCTTCCTGCATGGCGTTTGGCTGGACGTGAAGAGCTTCGTTACCGGGTCGAATTCGTTCGACGCGGGCCGCGAGCTCACGCGCCGGGTGATCGACGACCCGCAGACGACCACGATTACGAATGTCGCTGGCCACACTGAAGCCGACGTGAAGGATCCGAAAACCAACCCGGAGACGACCGCCGGGGACGTCGTCATCAGGTATGACCCGGCGACAGCGAGAACTCGAACCTCGGATGAATTCGACAAGTCGACGGGCAAAGTTGTGCTCGATGCGCCGGCAGATCCGGGTATCGTGCTGGCGCACGAACAGATTCACGCCACGCACATGATGGCCGGTAAGGACACCGGCATGGCAGAAGTCCGGTATACCGGTGTCGACGGCAAGCCATACAAAGCCCCTGACGCCGAAGCTCGCACCGTCGGAGTCGGCGGTACGATGCGGACGGACGACATAACAGAGAACCAGTTGCGGGACATGCTCGGTATCAGGCCGCGCAACAACTACTAGTGGTGGCTGGTCGCCATAGAGGAATGGAGGCATGACATGCTCAAGAACCGATGGCTTCCGGCCATTCTCGCCGGGGTCACACTCATGACCGCAGCGACAGTTTCGACGCAATCGATGGGCGAGGAAGTTCGACCGCCGGCTGCTGTGCCATTGGACTTCCTGGCCTGGATCGATCGCGATCGGGCCTGGCTGGAGCAGCAGATTCTCGCGATCAGCGGCTCCAGCAGTATCAAGATCGGCGCTACCGCACTTGAGACCACGGACCTTGACGCGCTGAAGGCGGCCAACCGCATACGGACCTTCGCCTACCTCGCGGCCAAGGGGCTGCGGCCCCCCTATTTCGATCTGCAGGTGGCGGCCGCGGATAGAACGGTCCGGTGCATTACAAAGTATCCGACTAGCATTGCCCCTGACATCGGGCCGATGGACTTCGCGAGGGCGTCGTTTCCGGCGGAGGCCGCCGACCAAAGCGAACTGAAATCCTGCACGGTCGCAGGCAAGGGCGGAGACTATGCCGAGCTTAACCGGGCGGCCTTTCGCGATCGCTACTTCAACGCGTCAGGAACATTGAAGCCGGAATTCCGGGACCTGCGCGACGATTCTGCTTTCAAGGCCAAGGCGATCGACGAGGGCTTCTTCCTGACCACGGAGGACTATAGCGGCCTGCTGCAGCTGGATCTGCGGTAGGCGGCTAGGACGTAGCAGGCACAATGGCCGCGCCGGTGAAGGCAAGCCGGACGGCCGCTCTGTCCCGCGGCCTGGCTGCTGAGCAGCCAGGCGTCACATCGCGAAAGCTGAGCTCCGTCATGATTTGGGTGTCGAGCGCCAGCCGCCCGTTGCGTGCGCCGCCGCGGCGATTGTCTGATGCCTGAAAGAGACTTGGTTGCCCGAGGGAGGCTTGGCGTAAGAGTGTCTACTCCACGCCTGTGGCCGGCACCCCGAAGACGCACCATACCCCGGCCTTCTTGGTCGCTTCAAGCGGATGCACCACAGTCGTGCGTGCGCTGAACGTGACGACCGCGAAGGAGCCTGCCGCCCCCGGCCATTCAGTGCGGGTCCAATAATCGGTTTCGCTGCGCTCGAGCGGTGGCAGCTTGTATTCCGCGAACGCGTCGTGCTGCCTTGGCCAGTCCGCCGAATCGAGACTCGTCAGTTCCGCCATCGTCGGAAGCTGCCAGCCCATGTCGCCGTTCGGACCGCCTTGTCCGAGGGTAGCACAGTGCCCCATCGCATCGCTCAGCGTAAGCGGCTGATCAAGCCTGTCCAGCCTGGCGACAAGGCATGTGCGCTGGTCGACAAAGGCCTTGCCCTCATGTTCAGCGAGCAGCCAGAAATTCTGGTCACTCAGCGGCTGGCGGGTCAGTTTGTGGACGGTGCCACATGGTTCGGCTTGGGATGGCGGCACTGACACCATGGCGAAAAGGGCAAGCGCCGCGTTGAAAGTCGCAAGAGACGCGATCCGAAACATGCCTTCCTCCTCGCTGGTTTGGCATCATGACGGGCGTTCGATATGGCAACCGGATAAGTATACTTTAAGCAGCTAACAATGGAAAGTCCTATCACTTCCCAATGCGTCAACTTTTCAGGCAGATGTCAGCCCGCAGGCTACTAATTTAAATTAAATCACAACGAACAACGGCGCAGCCACTACCCCAAACCAATTACGAAAAATCAAGAATCTGATCGGCTCGACTTCTCTGCCGATAATCGATCCGCCCTTCAACGTAAAGCGCCAGGCACGAAAATCTCGTCGGCGTCATGGTCACGATGACAAGACAAACTTACTCTAAGTTTGGCTCTGGTTGATCAAAGAATGGTCGTCGACGGTCACGGCGTTCGTCCTTAGGGTGCGACCGAACAATCCCACAATCATCCTTCTGGCTGGAACCTCGGCCAGATGCAGTGCGGTTGATGCGGCGAGAACCGTAATCAGAAAGACCCCAATCGCCGTCCGCTGCGACACCCCTTCCAAGATCTGTGGGTGCATGACAAAAAACCTGATGACGAGTTGGTGTGTCAGGTAAATGGCGAACGAAATCTCGCCAAGGAACCTCACGGGGCGGCAGGCGAGCACCTTCGCCAACGGCCCGGTGCTCGATGCGAGAATAATGAGCAGCAAGGCCGCCGGCACGACAGGGGAAAGTGTCTGGACCGTCCAATACTGCATCGCACCCGAGCGCATGAAGGGCTGCAGGATCGCGTTGATCCAGCCGGATCCCCAAATCAGCAGCAGGACGCCGATCAATTCGATCGCGGCCCACGTGCCAAATCCAAGATGGGCAAGACCGTCGCGGAAGCGCGTCCACAGCAACGCCGCCGTCATGCCGAGGCAAAATTCGAAGACCCTTGCGACCGGGTTGACCATCACGATGCCCTGGATGACGGCATCTTTTCCGCCACTGTAAAAAGGCAGTCCGAGTTGCCAGGCAAGGAGACCCATCGCCGAAGAGGCGACAAAGCATGCGGCGAGTTTCCAAGGCCATGTCGATTCGAAATTGCGGATCAGAAACGGGAAAACGAGATAAAAACTCATCTCGGTAGAGATGCTCCAGCTGACCGCATTGTAGCTGAAAAAATAGTCGCCGGTTGGAAACCAGCTTTGCAGCAACAAGGCATTTGCGAGGAAATACGGAGCCGCAAATGGCACGCCCAACGCGACTGCCGCCAGCAACGTCACCAGATGAGTCGGAAAAATCCTGGCAATTCTGCCGATATAGAACTGACGTGTTTCGCCCGGCTTGTTGAGAGCAGGATAGGAATAGGTCAGTACGAACCCTGATAAGACAAAGAAAACGGTGACGCCATTGGCGAGGTTCCAGCCTTGAAACGCAGTGGGCGATACACCGAAACTCCCCTGGATGTGATGGAGTACAATGGCAAAAGCGGCGAAGAACCGCAGTCCAGTGAGCGGAAAGATCAACGCCTTCGGATGTATTTGTCCGCCCATACTCGCTCGCATCAACTTGCCTGGCTGGTTCGAACGGACAGCGGCGCGGTCACCGGTCGATTTTGCAGTGCGAGAATATCATGATGGTTATCCCACGCTCGTTCACTCATCAGGACCAGGCGAGTGCCCTCTAGCCGTTCCGCCAGCGAACTGGCCCAACTTGGCTTCGAGAGCGAGATCCCATATGCGTCCTGACCAGGATAGTCGGCGTAGCCATAGCCTTCTGCAAGATACTGCCTCTCGATTTCCTCCCACCCAGAGGCGACGCCATAGTAGTTGAACTGAGGGCCCCGGAAATGGACAAAACGCCCATGCAGGCTGACGATAAGGAGGCCGTCTGGTCGCAGCCATGAAAGCAGCTTCCTGACCAGACGCTCGGATATGTTCGCGGACAGGTGCGTCAGAACCGAGCCGACCCAGATCACGTCGTAGCGCGAGGGAGCGTCGAGGCCGTCGACATCGGTGCCAGACAGCCACGTCCGCGCACCAAACTCGCGTGCACAGAATTCGAGATCCTCAGAGCGCTTGTCTGTCACCGAAATCGCGGCACGCGCGTACGCGGCCCGCAGCCAACGGGTGACGCGTCCGGCACCAGCCCCGAAATCGAGGATTTCTTTTGGCTCTATTCCAGCCAGGCCGACCGCCGCCGCGATAACGTTCAGCGCTGATCCCCCACACGTTAGATAATGCCGGCCGTTCCCATGAAACATCCCGTCGCTCTCATGGAGGTTCAGCGACACCATTTCATGCAGTGTCGCAGCGAAACCGCTGAAAGCAGCATGGTCCTGTCGGTCCAGGTTTTGCATTTTGGCGCGAAATCGCCGCTCTCCATAACCGCTGACGGCATAGCACGCGAAACACCTGGTATCTAGATTAGTAAATTATGAACAAGTAAACTATCAACAACCTGCCCGCGAGGGCGGTGCGGGCGATGCACTTAATCCGACGCTTCCGCCCCGGCGCATGCTCTGGCTGGTAGGCGCCAAAAGTCGTCATCTACGGCAAAGCCGAACAAATGCTGAGCGCAATAGCAACACATCCTTTCCGTCAACCCGATAAGCTTTGACGCACTCACGAAGTCAGAGTACGGACCTACGTGGGAATTGCGGTTCGCTATTCTGATTCCCCAACCGCAGTTAACCGTATTCGGGAGCGGCCGAGCATATCCGGATGTCATCCAAAACAGAAAAATCGGACATCGTCGAACGACATCTGATTCTTGGTGGAAGCGGCTTCATTGGCCGACACGTTGCTGCAATCCTGGTGCAAAGCGGGTGTGAGGTCGTTTTAGCCGGGCGCTCACTTTCGAAGCCGACATTTACCCCTGCACTTGACGAGCGAGTCGCATGGCGCAGTTTCGACCTTGCCAACGCGCAATGGGATAGCTTGATCGACGGGATCACCGTCATTCACCATTATGCATGGTCATCCGTGCCTGCCACCGCCAACAACGATCCCACCCTTGATTTGTCGACCAATGTCGTGCCGACGCTGGGTTTGCTGGATGCGCTTCGGAAAAAAGGCGCGGAGGCGCCAAGGCTGATCTTCGCTTCGTCCGGCGGTACGGTTTATGGCAAACTGCTGCGCGTTCCGGTGCATGAAGACCACAGTTTAAACCCGATTACCGCCTACGGCGCTGGCAAAGCCGCTGTTGAACTGTATCTGGGTACCTATCGAGCTCTCTACGGACTCGATTGTCGTGTCGCGCGTCTGGCTAATCCTTTTGGAGCGGGGCAGAATTTGGCAAGAGGCCAAGGTGTTGTAACGACGTTCCTGCACCACGCATTGTCGCAACGGCCTATAGTCGTCTGGGGAAATGGCGAAGTCGTACGTGATTTCATCCATATTTCCGATGCCGCAGCAGGCTTGGTTGCACTGGCACGCGCAGCACCGCTCGACGGCCATCAGGTTTTCAACATCGGCAGTGGTGAAGGCGTCAGCCTTAACGGTGTCATTGCGGAACTTGAAGCAAAACTCTCCCAAAGATTGCACGTCCGCTATGAGCGCGGACGGAAATTCGATGTTCCAGTAAGCGTGCTCGATATCTCGCTCATTCGGGAGGCGCTGGGGTGGCGACCTACTCTCTCATTTTCTGAAGGCTTGAGCCAAACACTCGCGGATCTTGGTGGTAGCGTAGTGCATCGTGACAGGTCAGCGGTAGGTGGCTCCGCACACTAGACCAGCGAGAGGAATTGGCGACACTCAAATGGGAGAAATATTCGAACGGGTCCTGCCGCGGCAAGCACTTGAGTGGACCGGCGAACGGTTGACAACCGCTACGGCGGGTCAGGTGGAGATCGAGCACCTTCATCGCTATTTTCTTGCCCGGGCTCTTTGCCGCGACCTTGATGTTGTCGATGTCGCTTCAGGCGAAGGCTACGGCTCCGCTCTTCTGGCCCAGGTCGCGCGATCGGTTGTCGGTATCGAGTTGTCCGAGGAGGCCGTAGCGCACGCCCAGCGGGCCTATGTCGCTCCCAACCTTCGCTATCAGCAAGGAGACGCTCGCAAGTTGCCGTTGGAAGATGCGAGTGCCGACGTGGTCGTGTCGTTCGAAACGCTAGAGCATTTTTTTGAGCATGATCTGTTTATCGCAGAGGTTCAGCGCGTTTTGCGGCCAACCGGTTTTCTCATCCTTTCGTCGCCTGAACGAGATGTCTATTCCCCACTCGGAAGCCCTGCCAATCCCTATCATGTGCACGAGCTCTCGCGTGTGGAGTTCGAGGCCTTGCTGAAGGGGGCGTTCCGCCACGTCTTGATACTCCTTCAAAGACCGCTGCTCGGATCAACGCTTATCGCGGATGACGAGGCCGGAATATCGAGAACGATAACGTTCGAGCGACGAGGAGAGACGCACTACGAGGTCAGTCATGGCTTGCCTCGACCGCCTTACAATATTGCGATTGCGTCCCAATCAGAACTTCCGACTATTCCTAATTCGTTGTTCATCGAAACAAGCGAGATCGGTGAAATCCTGGCGCGAGCAGAAAGTGGCGCTGCCGCTCACGCGGAGCTTCGCAATCACATGGAGCAAACGGAATTGCTGGCTTCCGGGCTCCGACGCGAAATTGAAACGGCCAGTGAAACCATCAAAGCTCAAGTCGAACGGGCCGAAAAAGCGGAAGCCGCATTGGCATTGGCTCAGTCTGGAAGCCATGCCGCTAGCGCAGAGCTCCGCAGTCACCTGGAGCAGACGGAATTGCTGGCTTCCGGTTTCCGCCGCGAAATTGAAACGGCTAGTGAAACCATCAAAGCTCAAGTCGAACGGGCCGAAAAAGCGGAAGCCGCTCTGGCCTCAGCTCAATCGGGAAGCCGTGTTGACATTGAGGGGCCCCTGGGCACCTCCGGACCTGCTGAGGACAAGCAGCACCCCACCGGGACCTTTGATGCGACGGCAACCGAAATTCAGTCTTCGGCGTCGGCACGCTGGGCTGAACTCGAGCGGCTGCGGTTCGAGTTGGCGCAAGTACGCTCCGAACTCGCTGCGGCAGCTGTGCAGCGAGACGTATTGAGAACGTCTTTCCGGAGCCACGCAAGCCTCCTCACGGAATCGCGTCTTAGGCAAGATGCCGAGACCAAAGAACTGCGACAGCGAAATGCTGAATGCGAAGCCAGGATTGCGGAGTTGGAGCGCAAGGCTGCCGAATGGGAGCAACGCTACTTGGGCCTGCGCAGCCGCCTCGAGGCCATTTTGAAACGCTTTGGGATACTAGGCGCGTCGCGGCTCTTTCCTCGCCCGCTTCGCGCCTTTGTCCGCAATCGTGTTCTTGGACCGGGACGCACACAATGAATAGCCGCGAGAGCGCAATGGCTGATGAAATTCGCCGTGAATTCGTCGCTATGCTGGAAATGACCGGGTTCGTAGATGCCGACTATTATCGTTCCTCCCTTAACCGGCCGGAGCTGCGGGATCCAGTGGGGCACTATGCCGAAATTGGCTGGCGGATTGGATTGGAGCCAAATGCGCGATTCAACGGCGATTTCTTGCGTCCCTTCTACGAGACGGCAGGGATGTTCAAGCCGCCTGCTTATGTCTGGCTAGAACTTTCGGCTCTCGGGGAACCGCTGCCCGCGAACAAACACGAAGCCGAAGAACTTGCTGCAGCCTTCCGACGGTCGCCGTGCTTCGATGCTGAATTTTACGCTGACCGTTTGCCCGCCGGTATGGACCCAGCGTTGCACTATGCAGTGGTCGGTGAGCCGATGGGCTGGCGCGCATCGCCTCTTTTTGATTCGGCTTATTATCGGGAGCGTTATCCTGATGTCGTGAGCGCCGGGATGTCGCCTTTACTGCACTACCAGCACGATGGCAGGCGCGAAGGTCGGCGAGGAGTTTCCGTCGTCGATAGGCTAGAGTTTTCGCCCTTGCCGCAGTCCGAAAAGCCGGTTGTGCTTTTGATTTCGCATGAGGTTTCGAGAACCGGCGCGCCTATGTTGGGCTGGAACCTTGCACGGGAACTCGCGAAAAGGGCAACGGTGGTTTCCCTGATGATGCGCGGTGGAGAACTGGAAAGCGACTTCATCGCCGTTGCCGCCTCGTCCGTAGGTCCGTTGACATGGGAGGACTGGAACTGGGTGGATGCGGCCCGGCTGGCCAAGCGGATCACAGAGGAATTCAGGCCGCTTTATGCCATCGCCAACAGCATAGAAACGCAGATTATGGTACCTGCCTTGGCGTCTTGTGGAGTGCCGAGCGTTGCTTTGGTGCATGAGTTTGCCGCCTACACGCGCCCTGTGGCCAAGATGCGAAACGTTTATGACTGGGCGCAGCATGTCGTTTTTCCAGCAGAGATCGTCGCGCAGTCTTCGTACGATGCCTTTCCTGGCCTCGAAAGGCGCCCCGGAATTCATATCATGGCGCAGGGGCGCAGCGATCCGCCGCCAGCGTCCTCAGCCGATGAGCCGGCTGACAAAAAAGGAGACGAGTTCCTGCTTCGTTTGCGGCCCGAGGGTGAGGAGGCCTCCTTTCTAGTACTCGGCGCCGGTATGGTGCACATTCGTAAAGGCGTCGATCTTTTCATAAGCGCAGCTGCCACGGCGAAACGGCTGCGACCGAATGTTCGCTTTCGATTTGTCTGGATCGGGGATGGGTACGATCCGGAGAATGACAGTGGCTACTCCGCGTATCTCGCCTACCAGATAGCCCAGTCGGATCTGGGAGATAGCTTGGTGATGCTTGATCCGGTATCGGATTTGGAGCCCGCATATGCCGTTGCAGACGCCTTCTTGCTCAGTTCCCGCCTTGATCCGCAGCCAAACGTGGCCATCGATACGGTTGTGCGCGGGATACCGACCGTGTGCTTCCAGGGAGCTTGTGGAACGGCGGAAATCTTAGGGGCCGACGCTGCAACACGTCCTCTCATTGCACCTCACCTCGATACCCATGCCGCAGCCGTCATCTTGTGCGGGCTGGCAGACGACCGCGACAAGGCAAAGGCCTTGGGAGCGGAAGTGGCGCGAGTAGGACATGCGGCCTACAACATGAGTGCCTATGTTCAACAAATCGATGAATGGGGCAAAACATCCGCGGCAGCACTTCATGACGAGGATCTTGCCACCCTGATCGCAGCCGCTGCTGTCGATATCGAAATGGTTCTTCCTCCAGGTATGGCGCCAATTGCCGAGTTGGAGGCCGGGCGGCGCACGCTCCAGCAATGGAGCATCATGGGCCTTTCGGGCGATTCGACAGCCAATCCACAGTTCCGTCGTCCTTGTGCAGGCTTCAATCCGCAAAGCTATGCGCAAGCCAATCCAGACGAGTGCGGACCGGGAAAGGCTCATCCCTTAGCCCATTGGCTCCGCGCCGGGCGCCCCGCCGGCCCCTGGTCCCGGGACGTTTTCAATCCTGTCAACGGCACTTACCGGCCGTCGGAGCAGCGTGTGGCCCTTCATGCCCATTTTTACTATGAAGGTCTGGCTGATGATCTGGCCTCCCGGCTCAAGCGCAACCGCGCGCGCTGCGATCTGTTCCTGTCCACGGACACCGACGCCAAAGCCAGACATCTTCGAGCGGTGTTTGACGACCACCACGGTTCCGTTGAAATGGCAATCGTTCCCAACAGGGGGCGCGATGTCGGACCGCTTCTTACTGAATTCCTGCCACGGCTGCTTGATGGCCGCTACGACCTGATTGGCCATGTGCACGCCAAGAGGAGCGTGGGCACGGACGCGGCTATGGGGGAGGCATGGCGGCACTTCCTTTGGGAGAACCTGGTTGGTGGCGAACACGCGATGCTCGATCTCGCTGCCGAGGTCTTCGCATCGAAACCGGCGATAGGTCTTTTGATGGCCGAGGATCCACACCTCGTCGGTTGGAACGACAACAGGGAAATCGCTGAAGATTTGGCAAGACGGATGGGCATCGCCATGCCGCTGGCGGACTTTTTCGATTTCCCGTTGGGAACCATGTTCTGGTGCCGTCCAGGCGTATTGCTTCCGCTTAGCGAACTGGGTCTTGATTGGAATGATTACCCATCGGAGCCCGTTCCTTATGACGGCACCGTCCTCCATGCGATCGAGCGCTTGATGCCGTTCGTTGCGCGCAAAGCCGGATTCGATACTGCTGGTTTGCGCGCGCCCGGCACGAGTTGGTAACAGGAATGGAGCTGGCAGCAGAAAATGCCTTCATCGAGGGTGTTCAACGGGCGGACTGCGTCATCGCCCCATCGCTACTGGTTGATGAGCCTGCTCTGAGAATGAGGGGAGTGCCCCGGTTTGTATTTTGAGGTGGGATAGCGTTCCGGTAGAGTAGATCGGATCAACCCTCAACGTCATGCCGGCAAAATCCTCCGGCAAAACAAGCCAGAAGTCGCGCGCCCCCGGCGCGTCCGTGAGCATCAACGAGAACCCCTCGAAGTATGGCCCGTTCTGATTGACCTGGTCTTTGATCGGCAAATAGACATAGGTGTTCTGTCTTACAGCAGTTTCGAACGAGATCCGCACGCAAGGCCGGCCATGTTCTGCCAATCGTACAAGGATCTGAGGATCGACTCCCGCGGTGAAATCACCCGATGACTGGTTGGTCAGGTTCTCGAATTTCAGCCCATCTTCCGCTACGTCCGACATTCTGCACCCGCCAGCGGCCTTTGCGTTGGCGTCCATAAGCGCTTTGCCGAACACCCCTGTCCAGGACAACTCGCCGTGGAGAATTCGGGACAGCATGTTCCGCTCGACTAAGTTCACCAGGACATGCTTCGGGGACTTCGCGAATGCATTGGGGACTTCCACTTCGATATTCTTGCTCCCGTAGGATACAAAAAGAGGGTTCAGGAAGACGCGCTTTATCAAATCATAGCTTACGCCATAAAATGAGTCGTGAAGTATAAATGTATCTGGAATCTTTTGATCGCTATCATCCGTAAATGTCCGAGATGCGTAGTCGTCATAACTTGCTTCAGCTTCTTTGTGCTCGATTCTTAACAACCTGTTCGGTATATCGGTGGCGTGCATGATTTGGCCGCTTGCGAGGATCGGGCCATCCACTTTTCTGCCGGTCAACTCGAAGACGAGTTGCCTGACGGCTTTGAGTTTCCCAAGCTCGTTCCAGTGGGTATCCGTTCTGAAGTAGAGCAGGTCATCGGCTACGTCGTGACCCATCACATCGAAATGGTCTATTATGCTCGATTTGCTGGTCTTTGCGATGCGGCGCCACAAACGCGATGAAAGGATCTTACAGCCGGCAGCGGACGCAGCGGCAGGCCCGAGTTTCTCGGGATACACAACCTCCTTGTCTGGCGAGACCGACATACGAAAGTCTATGCCGATCCCCTTCGCTATCATTCGCAACGCTTCAACATGCGCCAGCATGACGCCAATATCGTGCTCTGACATACATGCGCCGTTCTGGAACCCAGGCTTGTAAAACAGCCATCCATCCACGCCGGAGATGACTTGGGATGTATTGACAAAGCCGAACACCTTGACATCCAGGGCATTCTTCGCGCGGATGGCGTCCATTCCGACAGGAGAACTGCTGACAAGCCTTCTGGCTACGTCGTTCCGGTACTTCTCGTCATTTGGCGTCAGCAGTTTAGCCGAAGTGAGTTCGGTCAAGGTGATCGCTCTTTCGGCGGCCGGGTCGGGTCCCATCAGGACGAGGCTGCCGACGGGCGCAGCCAGAAAGGCGGCGAAGGCTGCGATGGTTGCGAGATTCGCCAGTTTCATACTCAGAACCTGAAATAGAGGAACGGCGAGAAGGCCTGAGGTACGATGTAGATCGCACAGATGACTGCTGCGACGCTGACGAAGACAAGCCGGGCGAAGCGCGCGGCACTGCCCGCTGCCCCGGCTACGACCACACCCAAGGGGCTGACCTGCCCCTGGATGACTATGAGGAGGCACGCCAACAGCATAGCGACTTTGCTCTGGGGCGAAAGCGCGAGCTCCATCGACCCGGGCAACCCGAACGCCCCGTGCGCCAGCGGCAACAGCATGGCGCGTACATGGTTGGCGAAGACTGCCAGGTCGTTTGCGCGGAACAGGACCCATCCGAAAATCACGACGGGAAAGAAATAGGTCATCCGAACGACCTGAGACGAAAACGCCCTTCCTCCGAGGATCAGGCGTTCCGCTATGAGAAAGGTTCCGTGGTATGCGCCCCACAGGACGAACGTCCATGCCGCCCCATGCCATATCCCGGTCGCGAGGAACACGATCATCAGGTTTGCGTAAGTTCGCACCGGGCCCACCCTGTTTCCCCCCAGAGGGATATAGAGGTAGTCGCGGAACCAGCTCGACAGCGAGATGTGCCAGCGACGCCAAAACTCAGTGATCGTCGACGCGGCGTAGGGGTGGTTGAAGTTCTCCTTGAACCGGATTCCGAACATCATGGCGAGGCCGATCGCCATGTCCGAATAGCCAGAAAAGTCGAAATAGATCTGGATCGAATAGGCGATTGCCCCGAGCCAGGCAGAGGCAAAGGTTTGCTCCGCGCCGGCAAGGGCAAAGGACGCGTCCGCGACGCCCGCGACACTGTCCGCGATAAGGACCTTTTTGCAAAGGCCGACCATGAACCGACCGGCCCCGGCGGCAAAGATATCGGCATTGAGATCAGGATGGTGAAAGTCCTTCTCGACGTCCCGATACCGTACGATCGGGCCGGCAATCAGCTGCGGGAAGAAAGCTTTGTAAGCGCCAAACACCACCAAGTTGCGCTCAGCCTTCACCTCGCCACGCCATACGTCGATCACATAGGAGATGCCCTGGAACGTGAAAAACGAGACCCCTATCGGGAGAATGATGGTTTGCGCGAAGTGTTGCAGACTCTCGGACCCGAAGAAACCGACGGAGCCAAGAAGGAAGGCCGTATACTTGTAATAACAGAGGACCAACACGTTCAGAGTGACGACGGCGGTGACCACTAGTTTGTGATGCCAACGTTCCACCGCGATCGCGCCCGCGAAATTCAGCACTATGCTGAAGAGCAGCAGCAGAACGTAAATGCCAGAAGACCAGTAAAAGAAGATCAGGCTGGAAAGAAAGATGAATGGCGAGAACAATCTCGTTCGACTCAGGAGCGAACCTAGCAAGAGTGTGATCGGCAGGTAAAGGAAGAGAAATGCCTGGTCGGAAAATACCATTGTGCGCCGATCGGTTTCGCCCACTTGTCCTTCCGGATCGCAAATGGACGGAATGAAGTCAATACGCAGGACTTGGCCTGGATTCCTTCCCGAACCAGCGCCGCGCTCCCCAGTGACAACGGGCTATCTGTGAATTGAGTTCGGCAAGTTGACCGGCGCCGCTTGGGAGATGCCGCGCGATAACGCCCGCTGGGCGGAATGAGGTCCACCACAGCGAGAAAATCGTTGACTTGCTGGCGCGGTGCATGACGATTTCGCGCCGCAGCACGATTGGAGTCGACGGCGCGGGCACCGCAGGATGATGGCGATAGCCTGGTCCAGTGGCGAATTGCTACTATTATTCGTCTCGCCCTGTGTGCGAATGCCCTGAGTCCGTGCCTTATGGAGGATCCCTTTGTTGGTGTGCACAGTTTGCGGGAATGATGAGTTTCGGGACAGCAAAGTTCTTTGGCCTCGACTGATCGCTGAGTGGAATTTATCGTTGGCCGAGGTTGCCTATATCGACCGTCAGCAAGGCACGCAATGCACGCAATGCGGCTCAAATCTAAGGGGGGTTGCCTTAGCCAACGCAATTCGCGAAGCCGTTCCTACCCCCAACACTTTGGTCGAGTTTGTCAATACAAGTGAAGCGCGCCGTCTCCGCATTCTCGATATCAACGGCTCGTCATTGTCTGCGACACTTTCGGTTCTCCCACTGTATACCCGTGCCGACTACCCCTCGGTAGATATGCAGTCCATGCCCTATGAGGACGATCAGTTCGATCTCGTCATTCATTCCGATACGCTGGAACACGTGCCATTTCCGATTGAAGCTTTGAAGGAATGCGGACGCGTCCTCTCGGATGAGGGATGCTTATGTTATACTGTCCCAACAATTGTCGGTCGTTTGACGCGCGACAGAGAGGGGCTTCCGCCAAGTTACCACGGGGATTCGAACCAAGGGGGATATGACTTTATGGTGCACACCGAGTTTGGGGCCGACGCTTGGACATTTCCAATTCGAGCTGGCTTCACATCGGTCAATGTAAATACGGTTTCATATCCAGACGCCACGGCAATAACTGCCCGTAAAAAACTATTTACTGCGTAGTATTACTTCTAAGTTCGTATAGTCATTTTCCTCATGAGACATCCCGTTTGTACGGCAGCTTATTGATCGAGCTTGCGGACGACATAAAGGTCTTGGTGCGCCCACCAAAACGCCTGCTGGAAGCGGATCAACTCGGCCCCTTCGATGTCGGACACTGCTTTTTGAACATAACCGAGGGAAACGGCGCTTGTTCCATAGTCGCGAGCGTCCAGATCACGCTGGTCGCTCTTCGAGTTCCAATAAAATCCGGTGTCATCAAATTGCGCAGACACTCCCCCAGCTCTGATATTTTGGAGAGTGACGGCTCCGTGAGTCGTGAAAATAAAGATACCCCCCGGCTTCACTGCAGTGAAAACGCGAGAAAGCCAAGGCGCGAAGGTGGCGTCTGGCATGTGCGAAAAAAACGATAGGGCAAAGACAACATCAAACTCGTCGTCGATGCTCCAGTCCTCCGGTTTTGTCGACGAGAGGTGTGCCCTAACGCCGATCTTGTTTGATAGGAATTCAACGGCATTAGGGTGAACGTCGCTGGAAACCCATGCTGCATCCGGCAGAACATGCATCGCGTAGCGCGCGACGCGCCCATAACCCGACGCGAACTCGAGGACGCTGGATGGACCAGAAGAAAGGTGTTCGCGGCAAAGGTTGGCGAAGCGCTTGGCGCAATCTTCTCCCCCGGTGAAATAGGCTTCGATCGCTTTGCGGTGATCTGTCGGAAACACGGCCCGGACGAAGAAATCGAGCAGCATGTCATCCTTGCTGATCTCATAGACGACCTTTTTCGCTTCGGCGATCGACCGGGCGAGTGGTTCATGCTCTGCCAGTATGCTGGCAATATCGATATCTGACATCGATTCTCTCTGAGCCGTCCGCCGCCAACCCACAAGCCGCCTGCCGCCAACTTACAATCTAGAGACAATTAAACAATCTGCAGCCTGCTTTTAGGTCGCGTTTGTGCCCGCATGCCTGGCGTGGAGGAGCTCCGACACGAATTTGCGTCACGGCGAGTTCGGGGCATCCGAGCGCTGCGGAAATCGCTTATCGGTCCAAGCGTAGCGCGAGAACGGACAGGCAGAGTGGACCGTTGCTCAACCGGGCCGACTAGGCGTAGGAAGAGTGAACAAGTCCTCCATAGAGCTGGCATTCATGCCCAGGGCAATCCTTCATATCGGCCTCGCCAAGACTGGAACCACGTTCCTGCAGAACTGGCTCCGATACAACAGTGTTGTCCTGCGACCGGCCGGCTTTTACGTCGCTCCTGACATGGCCTCTCATCAAGTCGCGGCAAGCCTGGTCCAGGACGTGTCGCGGCGCGCCTTGGACGATATCAGGGGTCTCGCCAACCTTCCTGACGAGAAGGAGACGCTGTTCTCGTCCGACCCCGATCTGGTGTCGATCATATCGTCAGAATACTTTCATATCTGCGAGCCGCTGCATGTGGCGGAATATTTCAGGCAGGAGAATGTGGACGTCGTCATGATCGTCTGTGTCCTGAGGCGGCAGGACATCCTGTCAGCTAGCGGCTATGCGCAGGACATTAAGTCGCTGGGGCGCAGCGATATTGTGGACGGCGCCGAATATCTTCCCCATCTTGACTGGAATTGTCTCTACGAGAGCTGGGCCGGCGCATTTCCCGATGCCGCCATGCGGATGATCAACTATAGCCCACGTTCGCTGCTGAGCGCGTTCAAGGTGCGGCTGGGTATTTGCATCGAAACGATCGATCAGGTGCAGGAAATTCATGCCAACCGGAGCCTTAACGCCGAAATGACCGAGGTTGCGCGAATGCTCAACGAGCGCGGTCTGCCACCGATGTCAGAAGCGCTTTTGGCTCTTCAACGACACCTGCCAGGGCCGTCGTTCGGTTTGCCGGCATATGTCGTAAGACAGTTTGAAGACGCCTATCTCGTTTCCAATCGCAAGCTGGCCGACCGGCTGCGGGATCCTGAATTTGAGGAAATGTCGCGGCCCGGATGGCATACGGACGGAGTCTACATGGCCGGGCAGATTGACAACGCCAGATTCGCCGAAATCATCAAACTGGCAGAGCGGGAAGGCGCTGGCATTGGGCATCTCCAGACATCGACTTGAAATTCGGTCGAGCTTCTTTGCCTTCCATTGATACTCGGATTTCTCACAGGCAATTGCTATCAGACGCTCTAATGCGCACATCGGCGTTCCGCGAGAGCCGAAGGTGCCAATTGTGCCAGGTCTGAGTCGGCCTCGGACGTCGTCAGGCAGCGTGCCCATCACTTATGCGGCGACAGCGACAACAGCGTCGACAAAAGCCTGCGGTGCTTCCTGGTGCAGGTTGTGGCCGATGCCTCCCTTGATTAACCGGTGCTCGTATTTGCCCGAAAACATCTTGGCGTACGTGCTTGGGTCCGGATGAGGCGCCCCATTGGCGTCACCCTCGAGCGTAATCGTGGGGACTCTGATCACGGGAGCCGCGGCGAGCCCCTTCTCTAGGTCATCGTACTGTGCTTCGCCCTCTGCTAGCCCAAGCCGCCAACGGTAACTGTGGATCGTGATCGCGACATGATCGGCATTGTCGAAAGCTGTTGCCGACCGCGCGAAAGTGGCGTCGTCGAACTTCCATTGCGGCGAGGCAAGTTCCCAGATCAGGCGCTGAATACGCCTGGGTTGAAACGTTGACTGCCGCCACGGCCCGGTTCACGCTCAGAATCAACCCTTGGCCGTAGGGCAGACAATTGCCAGCGCACCCTGATCGAGGACTACGCAAAAATGAGGCGGAAGATATTGTGAGGCAGCCCGCAAAAAGCGGCCAACAGCATTTTATCGCGGCGGAACTGATTGCGGTGTTGGTCGCGGTGACGATTGGCCAGCCGCGCGTCATGACCATCGAGCGTGGTCAATCCCTGCCTTCCGGCCCATTCGAACTTGGACATCGTTCCCTGCAGTCGGGCCTTAGGGATTGGGTCGAACAGCAGACACGCCACCCGTTGGGCTATATCGAGCAACTCTACACTTTCGCCGATCGCGACAGGACAGCAAACGGGAGCGCGCAACGCGTGGTTTCCATCAGCTATCTCGCCTTGACCCGGGAGGAGCAGGCTGCACCTGCCGACAAAGCCGCCTGGCGCAACTGGTACGACTATTTCCCTTGGGAAGATCATCGTGCGGGTGTTCCCTCTACATTACCGGACGTGATCGTTCCGCGCCTGAAGGCATGGGCGGATGCCGCGGACGATCATCAAGTGCGTCTCGATCGCCGGCAACGAACCGCGATTGCCTTCGGTCTCGATGAACATTCATGGAACGAGGAGTTGGTGCTGCAACGCTACGAATTGCTCTACGAAGCGGGTCTTGTCGGGGAAGCGCATCACCAGCGAGGGGAAAACGGCACGCTATCGGCCTTCGGACTGGCAATGGCGGCCGATCACCGCCGTATTCTGGCCACAGGCATCGCAAGGTTGCGCGCCAAGATCAAATATCGTCCTGTCGTTTTCGAACTCATGCCGTCGGTCTTCACGCTCCTGCAACTCCAGCGCAGCGTCGAAGCACTGGCCGGCCGGCTCGTCCACAAGCAGAATTTCAGGCGGTTGGTGGAGCAGCAGGAACTTGTCGAAGAGACTGGCGCGTCAACAACCGACACTGGCGGCCGACCGGCCAAGTTGTTTCGCTTCCGGCACGGCGTGCTGGCCGAGCGGGCGGTCGCCGGGACGAAATTGCCACTTTCGCGTGCTTGACATCCCTTATACTCCATATAAGCATATGCCCTATATATACTCATAGCGAGCATATGTAAGGGGCGCAAATGACGCTGAGTTCCACGCTGTACGATCGAGTACGGACGGTCATTCCGGCCATCGAATGGCCGGTATTCGCCGATGATATCGAGGCCATTCTCGATCTGAAGCGGCAGCGAAACGCCGTCATCCTGGCGCACAATTATCAAACACCGGAAATCTTCCACTGCGTCGCCGACATCGTCGGCGACAGCCTGGCACTTGCCCGCAAGGCGATGACGGTCGAAGCGGATATCATCGTGCTCGCCGGCGTGCATTTCATGGCCGAGACGGCGAAGCTGCTCAATCCGCAAAAGACAGTGCTCATTCCTGACCTGCAAGCAGGCTGTTCGTTGGCGGACTCGATCACCGCCGACGACATCCGGCTGCTGCGGCAGCGCTATCCGGGCGTGCCGGTCGTCACCTACGTCAACACCTCGGCCGAGGTGAAAGCCGAGTCCGACATATGCTGCACCTCCGGCAATGCGAAGGCCGTGGTGGAGTCTCTGGGCGTTCCGCGGGTGATCATGCTGCCGGACGAGTATCTGGCCCAGAACATCGCCGCCCAGACCGATGTGAAGATCATCGCCTGGAGAGGGCATTGCGAGGTGCATGAGCGCTTCACGCCTGCCGACATCCGCCAGTTGCGCGAGGACCATCCCGGGGTGAAGGTGCTGGCGCATCCCGAGTGCCCGCCGGAGGTCGTCGCGGAAGCTGACTTCTCCGGTTCGACTGCTGCCATGTCGGATTATGTCGGAAAGCAAAAGCCGCCCCGCGTCGTGCTGATGACGGAATGCTCGATGAGCGACAATGTCGCGGTCGAACACCCCGAGGTCGAGTTCATCCGGCCCTGCAATTTGTGCCCGCACATGAAGCGGATAACGCTCGCCAACATCCGTACGGCTCTCGAGCAGAACCGCCATGTGGTAACCATAGAGCCGGAGATTGCCGGGAGCGCGCGACTGGCCGTCGAGCGGATGCTGGCGGTATGAGCATGGACGTCCGCGATCTCGCCGGGCGACCGGTCATCATCGGCGGCGGCATAGCCGGGTTGATGACCGCGCTGCACTTGGCGCCCGAACCGGTGCTTCTCCTGTCCAGGACGCCATTGGGTGCTGACGCGTCAAGCACATGGGCACAGGGCGGGCTGGCCGCAAGCCTCGGCGACGACGACGATCCGGCACTGCATCTGGCCGACACGCTCGCCGCAGGCGATGGGCTCTGCGACGGGGACATGGCGAACCGCATCCTCCAAGCCGCGCCCGGTGCGATCGAGACGTTGGCGAGCTTCGGGGTCCGCTTCGACCGCACGCCGGAAGGGACGGTGCGTCTTGGACTGGAGGCCGCGCACAGCCGACGCCGCATCGTTCATGCCGGCGGCGACGGCAGCGGGCGCGAGATCATGCGTGCCCTGGTTGCGGCCGTCCGCTCGACACCGACAATAGAGGTCGTTGAGGAGTTCGAAGCGCGCCAACTGGCCGTGGACGACGGCAAGATCGCCGGTGTTCTGGCGAGCGGTCCGACGGGCCGGGTGTTCTTCACCACAGGACGGGTTGTCGTTGCCACCGGCGGAATCGGCGGGCTGTTTCTCGACAGCACAAATCCTCTGGGCAGTTGCGGACAGGGCCTGGCGCTTGCGGCCCGCGCGGGGGCTGTCCTTGCCGATATGGAATTCATCCAGTTCCACCCGACCGCGCTTGATGGATCGAACCGCCCCATGACACTCATCAGCGAGGCGGTTCGCGGCGAAGGCGCAACCATCGTCGACGAGACAGGGCGGCGTTTCGTCGACGGTTTGCGAGGTGCGGAACTCGCGCCACGCGACATCGTGGCGCGCGCCGTCTGGCGGCATCTTGCCGACGGCCATCGGGTCTTTCTCGATGTGCGGGAAAAGCCCGGCCCGGCATTCGGGCGGCAGTTCCCGACGATCGCATCGGCCTGCGGCAAGGCGGGCATCGATCCGACGCGTGATCCCATTCCCATCCGGCCGGCGCAGCACTATCACATGGGTGGTGTGGCAGTGGATCTGGCCGGGCGCACATCAGTTCCGGGACTTTGGGCTTGCGGCGAAGCCGCCTCGACCGGGCTGCACGGCGCCAACAGGCTGGCCAGCAATTCGTTGATCGAGGCCGTCGTCTGCGCGCGCTGGGTCGCCGAGAATGTTGCCGGTTCGCCCGGAGATGGCGGAAAGCCAGCGATGGCACCTCGCCTGTTCGCCCCCGATCCAAGGCCCGTGCGTCCTCTCCTGTCCCGAGCCCTCGGCGTCATACGGGATGGCGAAGGGTTGAAGGAGGCCGTACGGGCCTTGTTGCTGCTGTTGCAGCGGCGCGACATGGCGTCCGATCCTGCGGCCGTCGGGCTGATGATCGCGGCTGCCGCCTTGCAGCGCCGGGATAGCCGAGGGGCTCATTTCCGGACCGACTTTCCGCATCATGCGGCTCTCGCCCGCCGCTCCCAAATCACGCTCGACGCGGCCATTGCCGCGGCGCGGGAACTCACATCCTCCCCAACTCTGGAAAGCGTCTCGTGATGAGCCTCTCGCCACTCCCCGCAATCATGCTCGAGCCTCTGGTGCGTGCAGCTCTTCTCGAAGATCTCGGAAGGGCTGGCGACGTGACCTCGGATGCCGTCATACCGAAAGACCATCATGCGATAACCGCGCTGACAGCGCGCCAGGCCGGGACCGTCGCCGGGCTCGATCTGGCCATGCTCGCCTTCCGGCTCATCGACCAGAGCGTCGACATGACCATACATTATGCGGATGGCAGCGAAGTCGAGGCCGACGAGATCGTTGCAACGGTGAGCGGTCCGGCCCGGGCCATTCTTACCGCGGAACGGACGGCGCTCAATTTCCTCTGTCACCTGAGCGGCATCGCCACCGCGACGGCATCGGTCGTCGCGGCGGTTTGCGGGCACGGCGCAAAGATCGTCTGCACCCGCAAAACGACACCCGGCTTGCGAGCTGTCGAAAAATACGCCGTGCGTGCCGGTGGCGGGTCCAATCACCGCTTCGGCCTCGACGACGCGATCCTGATCAAGGACAACCACATCGCCATCGCCGGCGGAATTCGCCCCGCAATAGAACGCGTGCGAGGCAGCGTGGGCCATCTCGTCAAGATCGAAGTCGAGGTCGATACGCTGGCCCAGCTGGAAGAGGTTCTGGCGCTCTCTCCCGACGCGGTGCTGCTCGACAATATGTCGGTCGACGAGCTTCGCCAGGCGGTGGTACTGGTTGCCGGCCGGACAATCACCGAGGCATCTGGCAGGATCACCACCGCGATTGCGCCAGCCGTTGCCGCAACCGGTGTCGATCTGATTTCCATTGGCTGGTTGACTCACAGTGCGCCGATCCTCGATATCGGTCTCGATTACCGTGAGCTTTGATGGTGAGACCCTGACCATCTACATTCGACCCAGCTCCTCTCGACGCGTCCGCCAGTTTGAAGGCGCCCATGTCGCCACAACGCAAGGAACAGGATGGAAATGCACGCAGCGATTTCGGAAAAGACCATGTCTGAAGCACAATCCTTCAACGGCGGCCGGAAGTGGACCCTGGAAGAGGCTCGGGCGCTGCATGACGCGCCTTTCAATGACCTGTTGTTTCAGGCACAAACCGTTCACCGCCAGAATTTCGATCCCAACAAGGTCCAGTTCAGCCGGCTTCTCAGCATCAAGACCGGCGGCTGTCCGGAGGATTGCGGCTATTGCAACCAGTCGGCCCATCACGAAACTGGCCTGAAGGCGTCGAAGCTGATGGAGGTCAGGCGCGTCATCGCCGAAGCGACCAAGGCGCGCGATGCCGGCGCCACCCGCTATTGCATGGGCGCCGCCTGGCGCAATCCCAAGGCGCGCGACATGGATGCGGTCGTAGCGATGGTCGAAGGCGTCAAGGCGCTGGGCATGGAGACCTGCATGACGCTCGGCATGCTCGATCTTGAGCAGACCGCTCGCCTGAAACAGGCTGGTCTCGACTATTACAACCACAACATCGATACGTCGGAACGCTACTATAGCGAGATCATCAGCACGCGCAGCTTTGCTGACCGGCTCGAAACGCTCGAGCTTGTCCGCCAATCCGGCATCAAGGTCTGCTGCGGCGGCATTGTCGGCATGGGTGAAGAGCCGGTGGACCGGATCGACATGCTGGTGACGCTGGCCAATCTGCCGGAACATCCGGAAAGCGTTCCGATCAACATGCTGATCCCGATCGAAGGCACCCCACTTGCCAACGCCAGGCCGATCGAGCCGATCGAATTCGTGCGCGTGATCGCGCTGGCGCGCATCATGATGCCGAAATCGCATGTCCGACTTTCGGCCGGCCGCACCGCCATGACCGACGAGATGCAGGCGCTGTGCTTTTTTGCCGGAGCCAACTCGATCTTCGTCGGCGACACGCTGCTGACGGCGGACAATCCTGGCGAGGACAAGGATACCCTACTGTTCCGGCGTCTCGGCATCGAGCCGATGGACCTTGAGGTGCAATGAACGGGGCATATCTCGCCCGCTATGACGCGACCTTGCAGGGGCTGGTGCGCAAGGACCGGCTGCGGACACTGTCGCCGCGCGCCGGGCTCGACTTCTCGTCGAACGACTATCTCGGGCTTGCCGCTTCGAGAAGGCTAGGCGAGGCGGTTGCGGCGGCGATCGCGCAGGGCACGCCGGTCGGCGCGACCGGATCGCGGCTGTTGCGCGGCAATGCGCCGGAACACGAGGCCCTGGAGGCGGACGCTGCCGCGTTCTTCGGAGCTGAACGCGCGCTGTTCTTCGGCAGCGGCTACATCGCCAACTTCGCTTTGCTGACCGCCCTGCCGCAGAAGGGCGACCTTTTGGTCCTCGACGAACTCGCCCATGCCAGCATGCATGAGGGGGCCCGTGCTGGCCGCGCCGAGTTCAAGCTCGCAGCGCACAACGACGTCGATGCTTTCGAGGACGCGATCACGCGCTGGCGCGCCGAAAGCGGCATGGGGCGCGTCTGGATCGCGGTCGAAAGCCTCTACAGCATGGATGGCGACAGCGCGCCGATGGAGAGCCTGGTCGCGCTTGCCGATCGGCACGAGGCATTCATCGTCGTTGACGAGGCGCATGCCACCGGCGTCTGGGGACCCGAGGGCCGCGGCCTTGCCGCCGCATTCGAGGGTCGCGACAACATCGTCGCACTTCACACATGCGGCAAGGCGCTCGGCGCGTCCGGCGCACTCGTCACCGGGCCGGGACTGCTGTGCGACTATCTCGTCAACCGCTGCCGGCCATTCATCTATTCCACCGCGCCATCGCCGCTGATGGCAGTGGCAGTGCGCGAGGCGATTGCCATTCTGTCCGACGAGCCGCTGCGCCGCGTTCAGCTGCATGAACGCGTTGCCTTCGCGGGTCGCCAATTGGCCGAGCGCTGCGGCGTGACGCCGAGCGGCTCGCAGATCCAGCCCTTCGTCATCGGCGATAACAGGCGCACCATGACGGTGGCGGCAGGGCTACAGGCGCGCGGCTTCGACATTCGCGGCATTCGCCCGCCGACCGTGCCCGAGGGCACGTCGCGCCTGCGCATTTCATTGACACTCAACGTCGATGAGGCTGGCATTTCCACCATGGTCGAGGCGCTCGCCGAAGTGTTGGCAACGGCATGACCAAGCGCATCGTCGTCACCGGAACAGATACCGGAATTGGCAAGACAGTATTTTCGGCCGGGCTCGCCGGCCTGCTCAATGGCTTCTACTGGAAGCCGGTGCAATCGGGCCTCGACGAGGAGACCGACAGCGAGGTCGTTGCCCGGCTTTCCGGCTTGCCTGCTGGGCGCGTCCTGCCGGAAGTTTACCGTCTGAGGATGCCGCTTTCGCCACATCGATCAGCCGAAATCGACGGCGTCGCGATCGAGGCGGCAAAGCTCTCACTTCCAGTCCTACCGGGTCCGCTCATCATCGAAGGCGCCGGCGGGCTGATGGTGCCGCTCAACCGGCAGACAAGGTTCATCGACATATTCGCGCAATGGCAACTGCCGGTCATCCTTTGCGCGCGCACCGCGCTCGGCACCATCAATCACACCCTGTTGTCGATCGAGGCGCTGCGGGCCCGCTCCATCCCGCTCATCGGCCTCGCCTTCATTGGCGAGGAGGTGGCCGATACGCAAAAAACAATCGTGGAATTCAGTGGCGTGCCACAGCTCGGCAGGCTGCCCCTGCTCGATCCCCTGACGGGTGAAACGCTGAGGGATGCGATGGTTGCCGGCTTTGACCTCGCCTCGATTGCGGGAGGCGAATGATGTCGCAGTCCAGTGTGTGGCATCCGTTCACGCAGCACGCGCTTGAGCCCGTGATACCTGAAATCGTCCTGACGGAGGGAGCCTATCTCCAAAAGGCCGACGGCACGCGCATCCTGGATGCCATCTCCTCCTGGTGGGTCATCACCCATGGCCACCGTCATCCCCGTATCATGAAGGCCATCGAGACGACCGCGTCGGCGCTCGACCAGATCATCTTTGCGGGCTTCACGCACGAGCCGGCAGAGCGCCTGGCCAAGGCACTTGTCGGCCTCGCTCCCTCCGGTCTCGAGTGGGTGTTCTATTCCGACAGCGGCTCAACCTCCGTTGAGGTCGCGCTGAAGATGGCGCTTGGCTATTTCCGCAACATCGGCGCTCCGCGCTCGCGCATCGTCGTCATGGAGCACAGCTATCATGGCGACACCATCGGCACGATGAGCGTCGGCGCCCGCGGTGTGTTCAACGCTGCCTACGAGCCGTTGCTGTTCGAGGTCGATACCATCCCCTTCCCGGCCGCCGGGCGCGAGCAGGAGACGCTGGATCGGTTCGAGGCCGTCAGCCGCGACCGGCACGCCGCCGCGCTGATCGTCGAGCCGCTGGTGCTTGGCGCCGGCGGTATGCTGATGTATCCGGCCTCGGTTCTGACCGAACTGAAGAAGATCGCCGAAGCTTCGGGCACGCTGCTGATCGCCGACGAGGTGATGACCGGCTGGGGCCGCACCGGAACCATGTTCGCCTGCGAGCAGGCATCCATCTCTCCGGACATCCTGTGCACCTCGAAGGGCTTGACCGGAGGCGCCATCCCGCTGGCGGCGACGCTTGCCACCGACACCATCTTCCGGGCCCATTTTTCCGACGACCGCAAGAAGACCTTCTTCCATTCGAGTTCCTACACCGCCAATCCGATTGCCTGCGCGGCAGCGCTCGCCAATGTCGAGATCTGGCGCGACGAACCCGTGGCCGAGCGAATCGCGGCCTTGAGCGGGATGCAGGCCGCCGGGCTTCAGCGCTTTCGCGACAATGCCAACTTCACCGACAGTCGGGTGACCGGCACGATCGCGGCCCTCGATCTGCACGCCGGCTCAGCCGGCTATCTGGCCGAGATCGGGCCAAAACTGCGCGCTTTTTTCCTCGAGCGCGGACTGCTGGTGCGTCCGCTCGGCAATGTGCTCTATCTTCTGCCGCCCTATTGCATCACCGGCGACGAGCTCGACGGGCTCTACGACGCCATCGCGGAGGCCGGCGAACGCTTCGGCTCAAAACCATGAGCCGATCGTCGCGCATTCTCGGGTTCGGCCATCATGCGCCGGCGCGCAAGGTCGAGAATCAGGAGATCGAAGATCGTCTCGGGCTCGAGCCAGGCTGGATCGAGAGGCGCACCGGAATTCGTTCGCGCTTCTGGGCGACAGATGAAGACACGCTGTCCGGCCTTGCCACGCAGGCTGGCGAGATGGCGCTGGCGAACGCCGCTATTGACCGAAGCGACATCGGCCTGCTGTTGCTCGCCACCTCGACGCCTGATCACCTCCTGCCGCCGAGCGCACCCCTGGTCGCCCATCGACTGGGACTGACACGCGCAGGCGCGGTCGATCTGACCGGCGCCTGCGCCGGCTTCATCTATGCGCTGATGTTCGCGGATGGCTTCACCCGCCTGCACGGCAAACCAGCGCTGATCATCGCCGCCAACATCCTCAGCCGTCGCATCAATCCGGCCGAGCGCGCAAGCTCGGTCCTTTTCGCCGATGCTGCCGGCGCCCTGGTGATCGGTCCCTGCGAGGACCCTGATCGGGGCATTCTCGGCGCCTCGGTGGATTCGGACGGCTCGCGCTACGGGCTGATCCAGATCCCGGCGGGCGGAAGCAACATCCCGTTCCAAAGTGGCCTGGATCTCGGGCAAACCCGAATGACGATGACCGACGGCCGCGAAGTGTTCGCCAGGGCCGTGGACATGATGACTGCATGTTCAAAGGACGCGCTCGCCGCAGCCCGAACGCAGCCGCAGGACATCGATCGGTTCGTGCCGCACCAGGCCAATGCCCGCATTTTCGATGCGGTCGGGAGGAGCGTCGGCATTGCAGATGAAGCAATCGTCAAGACAATCGCCGAATACGGCAACTCTTCCGCCGCGACGATCCCGCTCTCACTGTCGCTCGCCCATCGCACGGAACCGTTCCAGCCGGGCGAGAGAATTCTTCTGGCGGCAGCGGGTGCGGGTCTCAGCGGCGGTGCACTGGTAGTCGGAATCTAGCCGAGCCACCGACAGCGTGAACCGACTGATCATGAATGGTGGATAGGACAAAGGCCAATGCGAAAAATAGTCGCCGGCAAGCTGCACGGCATTCACGTCACCGAAGCGAACCTTTGGGTCGGCGGCTGGACATGCGGCAGACGTCGCGTGATTGCAAGTGCCCAACACGAGTTTGGCGCTTTGTATGGTAAGCCACCGAAGCACAATCGGACACGGTCCTCAGTGCCAGTGACCCCCCACTCGGTCGGCGCTGACATATCTAGATGATCTAGATATTTCAGCGTGGCCCATATGGCCTCCGGATAGGGGCGCGGCCCTTAGCGAGGCGCCAGCAACGAAGGAAATGCCGGGCCTATCCTCCTCGCACATTCTTGCGAGATAGCAGTGCGGACGTGATGGAGGCATTGCCAACCATGGAAGCGAAGCGCGCGCCTCTCCGGCTAATTCGGCAGACCTGCCAGCCGCAAGGCATCGGTAACCTCACCTAGAATACCCGGGGCAATTCCGACAGCCGCTGACCAGCGGCCGATGGAGAAATGCGGGTCAAGCGACATAAGCCGAGTGCCCGCCGCCTTTGCCTCGTCGAGCCGCCCGAGACTGGCAAGCGGTGCCGCCAGCCATCCGTGCAGGATGCTGAACCCAGGATTCAGTTCCACGGCCCGCCGTCCTGCCGAGACAGCTTGCTCGTGCCGGCCGGACAGGAAGTTGCCGAAGCCGATAATGCCTTGCGGCACACAGCTCATGGCGTCGAGCGGGCTGAGCCGCATCGCCTGCTCGCACCAGTCGATCGCCCGCGCCGCGTCGCCGCCATAGGCCACCGGCACGCAGCCGAAGGTGTAGACGAAGGCGCAGGAGGCGCTGAGAGCCAAAGCCTGCGCAAAGGCCTCGTCGGCCAGCCTGCGGTCGTGCTCCACCAGGCCAATGGTGAACCCGGCCAAGGCGAGCGCCATCGCGTCGCCCGAGCCATGTTCGATAGGCGCAAAGCTGCCGTTCGCATCGTGAATCGCTTTCGGGTCACAGTCTCCCGTTGCGGCACCGAGAAGAAGCTCCCGTTCGAAAATGGCGCGTCGCATGGCGCGCGTGCTGTCGGCCATCGGTGTGGCTGTGAGCCATTTCTCACCGAATTCGCCAAAACTTCTTGCCTCTTTCAGGCAGCGCTTGTCGCGCTGCTTCTCGATCGCCGGCGATCGCCCCTCGCCGATAGCGCGCTTCGCGTCGAGACATTTCTCTCGAGCCAATGAAAGCGAGATCCCGTCGCGCCCATACCTGCCTAGATAGACCGTCTCGCGGCGCCCGTTAAGCCTGTAATCCAGCCGAAACGAGATCGCGCCGCTGGGCATGACGCGGACATACATGCCATCACGGTCCACAATTTTGTAGACTTTCTCCTTTGGTTTCAGCGCCTTAAGGGCGGCGTCCGTCAGCATACCCATTGCCTCCTGAAAAGTACCGTCAGTACAATTTCGAGGCTACGTGAAAGGAAATTCCTTTTTCCTTCAATGTCTTAAGGCACAAAAAAGTACCGTCAGGAGCCTCATTGGCTCCGACGGTACTTGGAAAAATTCGGATGGGTAATATGCGGACGGTCCGTCAAGCGGTCCGTCAAAGCCAATCTCTGCGCACCGATTGTCGCTGATTGTCTCTGAAAGGATTTATACTTTTTATCAGATGGTTAGGGCGCATATTGGCGTATTTTCGGCGGCGTTTGAGTGGGTCTGAATCATTCCCATTCGATGGTGCCGGGCGGCTTTGAGGTGACGTCGTAGACGACGCGGTTGATGCCGCGGACTTCGTTGATGATGCGGGTGGCGGCGGCACCCAGGAACGCCATGTCGTAGTGGTAGAAATCCGCGGTCATGCCGTCGACCGAGGTGACGGCGCGCAGCGCGCAGACGAACTCGTAGGTGCGGCCATCGCCCATCACGCCGACAGTCTGCACCGGCAAGAGCACGGCGAAGGCCTGCCAGATGGCGTCGTAGAGGCCGGCCTTGCGGATCTCGTCGAGATAGATGGCGTCGGCCTCGCGCAGAATCTCCAGCTTTTCGCGGGTGATGCCGCCGGGGCAGCGGATGGCAAGACCAGGGCCTGGGAACGGATGCCGGCCGATGAAGCTTTCGGGCAGGCCGAGCTCCTTGCCGAGGGCCCTCACCTCGTCCTTGAACAGTTCACGCAGCGGCTCGACCAGTTGCATGTTCATGCGCGCGGGCAGGCCGCCGACATTGTGGTGCGACTTGATGGTCACCGACGGGCCGCCGGTGAAGGAGACGCTCTCGATGACGTCGGGATAGAGCGTGCCTTGCGCCAGGAAGTCGGCGCCGCCGAGCTTCTTCGCCTCCTCCTCGAACACCTCGATGAACAGCCGGCCGATGGTCTTGCGTTTCTTCTCCGGGTCGGCCTCGCCTTCCAGCGCCGAGATGAACTTGTCCGCGGCATCGACCAGGATCAGCGGCAGATTGTAGTGCTGGCGGAACATCGCCACCACGCCCGCCGCCTCGTCCTTGCGCATCAGCCCGTGGTCGACAAGGATGCAGGTCAGCTGGTCGCCGACCGCTTCGTGGATCAGAAGTGCGGCGACCGAGGAATCGACGCCGCCCGACAGCGCGCAGATGACCTTGCCCTTGCCAACCTGCTTGCGGATCGCCTCGACCGCGTGTTCGCGATAGGCACGCATCGTCCAGTCGCCCTCGATGCCGGCGATGTTGTGGACGAAGTTGCGCAGCAGCCTTGCGCCATCCGGGGTGTGCACCACCTCGGGGTGGAACATGATGCCGTACATCTTGCGCTCGATATTGCCGAAGATGGCGAAGGGCGAGCCTTCGGACTTGCCGAACACTTCGAAGCCATTGGGCAAGGAGATGACGCGGTCACCGTGGCTCATCCACACCTGGTGGCGCTGGCCGGGCGCCCACAGGCCCTCGAACAGCGGGCTATCCTTCTCGATCTCGACGAAGGCGCGGCCGAATTCACGATGATCGGAGCTTTCGGCGACGCCACCCATCTGCACGCACATCGCCATCTGGCCGTAGCAGATGCCGAGCACCGGCACGCCGGCATCGAAGACGATCTGCGGCGCCCGCGGGCTGCCGATGTCCGACGTCGAGGCGGGGCCGCCGGACAGGATCACGGCTTTCGGATTGATACGCTCGAACGCCGCCTCGGCCGACTGGAACGGCACGATCTCGGAAAACACGCCGGCCTCGCGGATGCGGCGGGCGATGAGCTGTGTAAACTGGCTGCCGAAATCGACAATCAGGACGGTGTCGGGATGATTGGCTGTTTTCATGGCGAGCGTTTAGAGAAAGAAATGAGTCGACGCAATGGGTTGCGGGGCCTTGCTGTCACTTCGATTCCACGACTTCACCTTCAGCGCCAGCGTCTTCATCCTTCGCCGCAGCCTGTCCGGCCGCAAGCGCCCGCAAAGCGCCCATCAGCGCCGTGAACCGCTCCTCGCCAATGCGACTGACATAGCGCCGCTCGATCTCCATCTTGACCCGATCGCCGTCGCGCAAGGCATCCAGCCCCATGCTGGTGTAGCGCACCAGCTTGCCGCGGCCATCTTGCGGATCGGGTAGACGCTCGACGATCCCCTCCGCCTCGAGGCCGTCGAGCAGTTGCTGGACCGCCTGCTTGGAGATTGCCGAGCGTTCGATCAACGCCGACTGGCGCATGCCGTTCCTGGTGATGTGTCCAAGCAGTCCGGCGCGTGCTTCGGTGAACCAGTCGTGACCGGCGGCGCGCATCGCGGCGGCGAATTCTGCCTGCCAGGCACTGCTTGCCTGCCATAGGCGCCAGCCGACGTGATCCGGCAGGGTTTCGATTTTTTCGTCAAGTTCCTTGACCATTTTATCTCGGCTCCGTATAGTCAAGATACTTGACGATAATCACTGCGTCGAGGCTCTTTCGAACTCAAGCCCGGACAGAGACCATGACAATTCTCGACAGGAACACGCTGGCCGTTATCATGATTGGCACCACGCATGTCATCGACATGGGCGGCAAGAACGCCTTCATCCACTACGAAAACGAGAACCGGGCGCATATGCTGCTGCCCGACGATACTCGTTTCCATGGGATCTGGATGCTGCTCGACGACGGCTACAAGGTCGAATGGAGAGATGGCCCCACCGGCTCCTGGAAACTCGATCATTCGCCGGGAGCAATCGACTATGTCGATGCGACCGGCGCCGTACGCGGGCGCATTTCGCGCATCGATTTCGGCGATCCGGCAAGCTTGGCGGCCTGATGCTGTTTGCCGTCAGGCGCCCAGCAAGCCATCGCCGACCGCCTGTTCCAGCCGCCCGACCGCTCCGGCCAGCTTCTCGTCGATGACGTGCAGATATTCGGTCCAGTCGCCGACGTGCCGCAGGTCCGCCGCGCCGTCTGAAATGCCGCGCAGCCCTACCAGCGGGATGTCGAACAGCTGGCAGGCGCGCAGGCAGGCGAAGGTCTCCATGTCGACCATGTCGGCGGCAATTGCGTCGTAGGCGGCGCCGGTGACGATCGCGCCGCCGGTCGACAGCGTTGCCTCCCTCACGCCAGGAATCCTGAACGGCAGCGGCACGGTCACCGGCAGATCAAGGAAGGGCGTCGCGCCCTTTTCGAAGCCGAGCGGCGAGGCGTCGATGTCGCGATAGCTGACCGACACGGCCTGGTAGATTTCCGTCTGCTCCAGCGTCCGGCTGCCGGCCGAGCCGAGCGATACGACGAGGTCCGGCAGCGTCTTCCGCGACTTCAGCAGGGAGAGTTCAGCGCCCAGCCTGACGCCGGCCTCGACCGGCCCGACACCCGTCATCAGCGGCGTGAACAGCCGCTTGAGATGCGGGCCGTATTCGGCTTGCGCAGCCATCACGAAGAGGACGCCCTTGCCGCCTAGCCGCACAATCTTTCCCATCGGATCAGCCTTCGATGCCATCACGCCCGACCACCGTCATCATCGTTCCGGTCATGGTGGCGATCAGCCTGGCCTCGCCGTCGGCGGCGAAGGCATAGGCCTGGCCGTCGGCGACGATGATGGTGCGACCGGGTTTTGTCACCGAACCGCGGAACAGGAAGCGTTCGCCCCTGCCCGGCGCCAGCAGATTGACCTTGAATTCGATGGTCAGCACGCCGGAGTTTTCCGGCATCAGCGAGAACGCGGCATAGCCACAGGCCGAGTCCAATGCCGTCGAGATGACGCCGGCATGCAGGAAACCATGCTGCTGGGTCAGTGCCGCCGAATAAGGCATCTCGATCTCAATGATGCCCGGCGTCACCAGGGTCAGTTCGGCGCCGATCGTGGCCATGGCCTGCTGGCGCGCGAAGGAGGTTCTGACGCGATCCTCGTAGTCCGGGGCGGGTACGATCTTTGCTGCCATGGCCGCTGCCTTTCTTTATGCGGATAAGCTTATTGCAGAGGCACGGGCGGCAGGCAAATGCTTTTGCTGCACTGCAGCAATCGACCTCACCCGCCGGCTGAGGTCAGGCACACGTCAAGGATTGGCGATATCCGATGGGGCTCAGGCCGACCTGCGCATGGCACAAAAGTAGAATCCGTCAGTTCCGCTCAGCGCCGGCGACAGCGAGACGTCGCCGGCCGGACCGATCCGCACGGCTGCCGCATGGCCGGGAAAACGACTGTCCCAGAGGGCTCGGTGATCGACCGGGACAAAGCCGCTGTTGCGCTCCCGAAACGCCGCGACCTGCTCGCCATTCTCCTCTTCGAACACCGAGCAGGTGATGTAGACCAGCAGGCCGCCTGACTTGACGTAGGCTTTGGCCGCTTCGAGGATCGCCGACTGCTCGCTTCTGCGAGCGTCGAGTTGTCTTTGCGTCAGCCGCCATTTGGCATCGGGACGGCGCCGCCAGGTGCCGCTGCCGGTACAAGGTGCGTCGACCAGCACGATGTCCATATGGTTGCCGAGCGGAGCGAGTTCTGCCGGCTTGGTGACGACCTGCACATTGCGGTTTTCCGAGCGACGGATGCGGTCGAAGATCGGCGCCAGCCGCGCCTTTTCGGCGTCGTGGGCAAAGATCTGGCCGCGATTGTCCATCGCAGCCGACAGCGCCAGTGTCTTGCCGCCGGCGCCGGCGCAGAAATCGAGCACCTGCATGCCGGCCTCGGCGCCGGACAGGGCAGCCACGACCTGCGAGCCTTCGTCCTGGACCTCGAACCAGCCTTTCTGGAAAGCCGGCTCGGCTTGCACGTTGGGGTGCCTGCCGTCGCCATCGATCGGCGGGATGCGGATGCCTTGCGGTGCGATGGTGGCTGGTTTCGCGCCGGTTCCGGTCAGCTCGCCCAGCACCTTGTCACGGTTGGCCTGCAACGTGTTGACTCTGATGTCGAGCGGCGGTCGCGTCGCCAGCGCCGCCCCCTCATCAGCCCAGGTGTCGCCGAAGGTTTTCTCGAAAAGCGGCACGCACCAATCGGGTATGTCGGCCCGCACCGCGGCCGGCGCATCGGCGAGCCGGCGTTCGGCAATTGTCTGCAGTTCGGTGGCCGTCAGCAGCGGCGGCGCGAATTTGTCACCATCAAGCGCATCGTTGAGCGACTGCGCCGTCTGGCCCCATTCGAGCAACAGCGCGCCGAAGCCGATGGCGCGCGGCGTCTCTTCGCCGAGCAGCCAGCCGGCGGAACGCTTGCGGCGCAAGGCGTCATAGACGATGTTGCCGATCGCGGCGCGGTCGCCGCCGCCGGCGAAGCGGTGCGACAGGCCCCAATCCTTCAGCGCGTCCGCAACCGGCCGGTGACGCCGGCCGATGTCTTCCAGAACTTCGATAGCTGCTGCCAGCCGTCCGCCCAGTCGCATTCGTCATTCCATCTAATCGAGCACATGATCTCCGGGCCTGCTCTTAGAGCCTTTCTCGACCGGATTGAACCCCGCTTCCGTCTCACGGCGACGAGGTTATCCTGACCGAGGCCAGCTGATCCGCCCGACAAGTAAATGTCCCTGGCCAGCAACAACAGATCAATCAATAGATGACAGGTTTCTAATGTTCGTAACTGGCGCCTGCAAGTACGCGATCTGGCGCAACCGCTCTGCTTTCCAAGTTTTTCGGTTGGGAATACTCTTGCCGCCATGATTCGCGGCACGGAAAACGTGGACCGGCGGATCGCTACGAGGAGAGGGCAATGAAGACTTATCTGGCGGAAGTTCTAGGCACATTTCTGTTGGTGTTCATCGGTACGGCTTCGGTGGTGACGGGCGGCTTCGGCGGTGCGCTGCCGCTCGGCCAGGAAGGCATCGGACTGGCATTCGGCATCGGTCTCATTGCGGCGGCCTACGCGATCGGCCCGATTTCAGGGGCGCATCTCAATCCGGCGGTGACGCTGGGTGTCTTTCTTGCCGGCCGGCTGCCGGCCAAGGACGTCATCCCCTACTGGATCGCGCAGATCATCGGCGCCATCCTGGCCTCGCTGGCATTGTGGATCATCGTCTCCGGCCAGGCCGGCGGACACACTGGCGGCTTCGGCGCCAATGGCTGGGACGTGGCGAAATGGGGCGTCAGCTCGGCGTTCCTGTGGGAACTGATCGGCACCTTCACCTTCGTCACCGTGATCCTCGGTGTCACCGCTGAAAAGCACTCGACGGCGTTCGCCGGGCTGGTCATCGGCCTGACGCTGGCAGGGTTGCACTTCGCCATCATCCCGGTCACCGGCACCTCGCTCAATCCGGCCCGCTCGATCGGCCCGGCGCTGTTTTCCGGCAGTGCGGCGATCGGCCAGCTCTGGTTGTTCATCGTTGCACCGTTGATCGGCGGCGCCATTGCCGGCGTCGTCGCCAAGGCGCGTGTCTTCGAGAAGGACTGAGGTTTAGACGCTTGAATAAGAAAAAAGCGCGGGCCGTGGCCCGCGCCTTTTTTGCCGATCCTGCCGCGTCCCAACGACAAGGCCATACCTCACTCGCCCGTTTTCGCCCGCTTGGTCGGGCCCGCGGGGAAACCGGGCTACAGCTTTCTAAAGAAGCCGGACAGAATATTCGGACCCGCTTCGCCGGGCCGCAGTCTGATCCCGTCCTCGAAGCAGTTCAGTGTCACGCACTCGAAGCCGCTCTGTGCGAGGAGTGCCACCAGCGAGTCACGGTCGAAGTGGTGCAGGTGCTCGTTGGGGAGACGCATGCGCCACGTCTGGAACCACGCGTCGCCGTCGGCCCCGAGCTCGCGCCAGCGGCAATAAGGGACGGCGACGGCCAGATAGCGGGCCTGAAGGCGGGCGAGGAAACCCAGATCCGGGATGTGCTCCAGCACGTCGAACATGGCGACAAGATCCCACGAACTTGCCAGCGCCTCATCCCAATCGACAAAGCGGACGCCTTTGGGCAGCGGAAACGTGGCGATGTCGCAGCCGGCGCAGTCGGCGACCCCGGTTATTTTCGCGGCTTCGACAAATGTCCCCGTGCCATATCCAATCTCCAGCACGGACCGAGGAATCTCGCCGGTGATTCCCAGCACCCAGCCAAGTCGCTGATATCCGAGCTTGATGGTCCGGTCACTCAGGTCCTCGTAATAGGAAATGTATCGCTTGTCGTATTTGATCGGGGTGAAGTCGATCTGGTGGATCACGCCAAACCCATCCACCTCGTAGTTATCCAACATCAGCGCGCGGCCTCCGATTCCGAATTCCTAAATTACAGACAACCGCGGATCTCGGCGCAAATCGGTCATGGTACAAATATAAGAAATATATACGTGAAAAATACCACGATATGGACCATGCCAGTCAGGAATGTTGTTCTTTCGGTACTAAAGCTCACATTGCATATGAAGAGTGCTAAAATTAGAAGTACTGTGTCAGTTGCAGGAAGCCCCAGGGTCAACCCTCTCCCCGTCAGCAGGCTGGCGGCTGCGACCGCCGGTATTGTCAAACCAATTGTAGCGCAGGCGGAACCCATCGCAACATTCAAGCCGCGTTGCAGCTCATTGTGAAGTGAAGCGCGAACCGCCGAAATGGCCTCCGGCATCAAAACCAACCCGGCGATCAATGCCCCCACAATACTGTCGGACTGGGTCACCTGGTAGGTAACGAGCGTATCTTCAACACTTGCGGCGACTTGCTCGGCGAGCATGACAATTCCAATCAGCCCGATCAACAGGAGCAAAGTGCCGGCAGCGACGCTTTCATGAGGGACGGTCTGCGTCGAAACGTCGTGTTCTTGTCCTTGGACGAAGTCGTCTCGGTGCCGGACAGTCTGTGCGAACACAAAACTTGCATAGAGTAGCACTGAGAGCACGCTTACGAAGCCAAGTTGAGCAGCTGAAAATGTGCCAGGCCCCGTGGTTTGTGTGTAGGTTGGCAGAACAAGCGTCATGACGGTCAGTGCGGCCAGAACCGCCAAATATGCGCTGGTCCCTTGTCGAACAATTGCCTGCTTGCGATGACGCCAGCCGCCAAGCGCGAGACACATGCCGACAACGCCGGTAGATGTAATCATCACGGTTGAAAAGACGGACTCACGTGCAAGCGTGGGGTTGTTTTCTCCATGCAGCATCATGGAGACGATGATCGATACTTCGATTGCCGTCACTGCGAAGGTCAGCACCAATGTGCCGTAGGGCTCTCCTACTCGCCGAGCCACCGCCTCAGCGTGGTCGAGCACCACGAAAATGGTGGTGAACATGATCGCACACGAAAGCGCTCCGATAAGGATCCTGGCGCCCAGCGAACCTTGATCCACCGACAGCCCGCTTGCCCTGACTGCTACAGCCATCACCAAAGCGGCTAGGGGCATTGCATAAGAGGTCACCGATCGTTGGAAAGCACTCATTCAAGCCCCCATGCACCTGCGAAACTTGCGGAAAACCCATGGGGAGCACCTTCGCCAATCTCCGGAAGCCCCCCATTCGACCCTCACAAACAACGTCAGCCCGCGGCTCCAAACGATGCCGCGGGATCGCGACCTTGGCTGCATTCAAAATCGAAGCGCTGCTCCCCTTACGCCGTCTTCTGCGTCACCAGCCCCAGTTCCTTGACCATCGCCTCGCGCATCAGAAACTTCTGCGGTTTGCCGGTCACCGTCATCGGCAGTTCGGTGCGGAAGCGGATGTGGCGCGGGATCTTGTAGTGGGCGATCTGGCCGGCGCAGAAGGCCTTGATCTCCTGTTCGGTGGCGATCTGGCCTGGCTTGAGCACGATCCAGGCGCACAGCTCCTCGCCATATTTTGGGTCTGGAATGCCGAACACCTGCACTTCCCTGACCTTGGGATGGCGGTAAAGGAATTCCTCGACCTCACGCGGATAGACGTTCTCGCCACCGCGGATGACCATGTCCTTGACCCGGCCGACAATGTTGCAATAGCCCTCGGCATCGATGGTGGCGAGATCGCCAGTGTGCATCCAGCCATCGGTGTCGATCGCTTCGCGGGTCTTGTCGTCGTCGTCCCAGTAGCCCTTCATCACCGAATAGCCGCGCGTGCATAGCTCGCCCGGCGCGCCGACGGCGACGGTGGCGCCGTCGGCATCGACTGCCTTGACCTCGACATGGGGGTGGATGCGTCCAACCGTCGAGACGCGCTTTTCCAGCGGGTCGTCGACGCCGCTCTGGAACGACACCGGACTGGTCTCGGTCATGCCGTAGGCGATCGTCACTTCTGACATATGCATCAGCGACACCACTTTCTTCATCACCTCGATCGGGCATGGCGATCCGGCCATGATGCCGGTGCGCAGGCTGGAGAGATCGAAGGACTGGAAGTCCGGATGATCGAGCAGCGCGACGAACATGGTCGGCACGCCATAAAGCCCGGTGCAGCGCTCATTCGCCACCGCTCTCAGCGTGGCGCCGGCATCGAACCCCTCGCCCGGGAAAACCATGGTCGCGCCCTTCGACACGCAGCCCATCGTGCCCATCGACATGCCGAAGCAGTGATAGAGCGGCACCGGGATGCACAGCCGGTCATCGACGGTCAGTTTGATCGCCGAGGTGACGAAATTGCCGTTGTTGACGATGTTGTTGTGGGTCAGCGTCGCGCCCTTGGGTGCCCCTGTCGTGCCTGATGTGAACTGGATGTTGATGGCGTCGCCGGGCTTCAGCCCCTCCGAGATGCGGTCGAGGCTGTCATGCTCGTCGCGCCCGGCCATGGCCAGCACATCACCGAAATTAAACATGCCGGGTGAGTTGTCCTCACCCATGCGGATGACGATCTTCAGCGCCGGCAGCTGCTTTGCCGTGAGCTTGCCGGGGGTGGCGGTCGCGAGCTCCGGCGCCAGCGTCTCGATCATGCCGAGATAGTCGGAGGTCTTGAACTTGACCGCGGTCACAAGCGCCTTGCAGCCGACCTTGTTCAAGGCATAATCGAGTTCGGTCAGCCGATAGGCCGGGTTGATGTTGACCAGAATCAGGCCGATGCGGGCGGTGGCGAATTGCGTCACCAGCCATTCCCATCGGTTGGGCGACCAGATGCCGACGCGATCGCCCTTTTCAAGGCCCAGCGCCAGGAAGCCGGCGGCCAGCGCATCGACCGTGTCCGACAGTTCGCTCCAGGTGAAGCGCTTGTCCTGGTCGACGAAGACCGCGGCATCGAGCGTGGCGTATTTGCTGGCGGTGTCGGAGAACAGCGCGGGAATGGTCTTGTTGAGCAGCGGCGTCGTGCGCTCGCCGGAAACGTGCGCCTTGCCGTCGACGGGTGCCACGAAGACATCGCCATTGCGCGATCCACGCCCGCGCAAATTGGTGGCATTCTTCAGCTCGTCGAGATTGATCGGCATCGCTGTCTCCTCCCAGGACGGGTCGAGCCTATCAGCCTGTCGGGATGGTGGAAATCCCGCCGATGGTACTGGAGAGGCATCCTTAGCTGATGATGCCGGCCATCCTGGTGGCGATGTCGCGCAGGACCGCTTCGTCAGCCGCCGCGCGCGTCTTCCTTGACGCCACCAGACAGGCCTGCGAGCGCAGGACGAGGCCGTCGCCGAGCACCTTGAGATGATTGGCGCGCAGCGTGGAGCCGGTGGTGGTGATGTCGACGATGACATCGGCAAGGCCCGCCGCCGGTGCGCCTTCGGTTGCGCCAAGGCTCTCGACGATGCGATAGACCTGGATGCCGTGTTTTTGCGAGAAGAACTGCTGCGTCAGCCGCCAGTATTTGGTGGCGATCCTGAGCCGCCGTCCATGACGCTGGCGGAAATCGGCGGCGACGTCATCAAGATCGGCCATAGTGTCGACGTCGAGCCAGATGTCGGGCACGGCGACCACGACATCGGCATTGCCAAAGCCGAGACGGGCGACGATTTCGGCGCGGGTTTCCCAGTCGGCAAGGTTCTCGCGCACCAGGTCCTCGCCGGTGATGCCGAGATCGACCGCGCCCTGGCCGATCTCGCCAGCAATCTCGGAAGCCGACAGGAAGGCCACTTCGACGCTTTCCGCGCCTTCGATGCGGGCGCGATAGGAGCGCTGGTCGCCGGGCAGGCTGACGGCGAGCCCGGCCTTGGCCAACACGTCCAGTGCCTGCTCCTTGAGCCGGCCTTTCGACGGGATCGCCAGGGTGATCATGGCGCCATCTCCCGCAATGCGTCGATGCGATCGAGCCAGACGGAAAAGCCGACGCCGGGGATTGGCGTCTTGGCGCCAAGCAGCGTCAGCAGTCGGTCATAACGGCCGCCACCGACGAGCGGCCGTTCGCCATCTTGCGCCGCGATTTCAAAGACCAGGCCGGTGTAATAGTCGAGGGGACGGCCGAAGGCGGCGTCGTAGCGGATCCTTCCCGTCGGCAAGCCATGCGCTTCAATCGCCTTGGCGCGGGCGGCGAAATTCTCCAGCGCCGCACCCAGCGAGAGCCCGGCGCCGCCGGCAAAGGTCGCCAATGCCTGGGCCGCGCCATCGAGCGGCACGTCGATGGCCAGAAAACCCTTCAGCGCCGCGAAGGCCTCGTTGGACAGCCGCACGCTGCGCAATTCGGCTTTCTCGATCAGCCGCCGTGCAATGTCGGACGGCGAGCGGCCGGCGGAAGCCGACAGGCCGGCCTCTTCCATGCCGCCGGCGATGTGGGCGGACAGACCTTCCAGATCGCCGTCGAGGACGAGGGCGGCGACCGGACCGGAGAGCTGGCCGTTGCGTGGCGGGTTGGCGAGATCGGCGAGCGCCGCCTGCAGCATCGGCGCCGAGCCGAAGGCGCGGGCAAGACGCATGCGCCAGCCGCGCGGCAGCCCAAGGGCTGCCAGCACCGCCTCGAAAATGGTCTGGTCGCCGAGCGTGATCGCCAGCGCCTGGCCAGGCAGCACCAGCGAGAGCAGCGCATGCGCGTCTGCCAGCGAGCGGGCATCGGCTTGGGCAGTGTCGCGATCGCCCAAATCCTCGATGCCGGCCTGAAAGAACTCGTTACCGCCTTCGCGGCGCTGGCGAAACACCTCGCCGAGATAGGAATAGCGGCGCGGCGTGCCGGCCTGCGATCTTATGTGGTCGAGACAGACCGGAATGGTGAATTCGGGCCGCAGGCACAGCGCCTGACCGGTCTCGCTTTCGGTGAGAAAAATACGCCGGCGCAAATCCTCGCCGGCCATGTCGAGGAACGGATCGGCCGGCTGCAGCACTGCAACCTCGACGGCATGCGTGTTGCGCGTGGCGAAGAGGTTGATGATGTCGGCTGATATGGCGGGGTAGCGGGAGGTCATTGATCGGATGGGCGCGAGGCACCCCCCTCTGGCCTGC
>NZ_JBWJFQ010000023.1:0-134486 GCF_057784235.1 Mesorhizobium sp. CNPSo 4670
GGGGGGGGTGCTGTCCCGCCATCCTCCCGCAAGGTTCCTCCCATTTTCGTGCACGCCCCTTGCGATCTACTGGAACTTTGAACAGTCTGGGTCGGGCGCGAATGACAGGGGGCAGGATATGCGCGGCGAAGTGCTTCACTATGACGAGGAGCAGGGCTTCGGCTTCATCACCGGAGCCGACGGCAACCGCTACACCTTCACCCGCGAGAACCTGCGCCGGCAAACCGCCATATCCAAAGGCACGGCCGTCGAGTTCCAGCCGGGCGGCGGGCAGGCGCGCGACGTCTTTTCGATCGCCGCCCAGACCGCAGCCCCGGCCGTCGACGCCGGCACGAGCACCGCACAGCCTCAGGCCGGCAATAAAGCTGCGGCCGGTGCACCCCAGGCCCAGCATTTCGGTCGCTCCTCCGAACCTGCCGAACCCACCGATTTGTGGAGCTATTTCTGGCGCGGCGTGACGCGGAACTACTTCAACTTCGCCGGCCGCGCCCGGCGCAAGGAATATTGGGGCTACTGCCTGTTCTGGACGGTTTGCCTGCTGATCATCGGCGGCATCGGCCTGTTCACCGATACGGATATGGGCCATTTCGACAGCGACGTATCGGCGGCGGTGACTGTTGGCCTGTGCGGCACCTTCCTGCTTGCGACATTTCTGCCCAGCCTCGGCATGATCGTCCGCCGGCTGCACGACATCGGCCTGTCGGGCTGGCTCAGCCTGGTGATCCTCATCCCCACCATCGGCAGCCTGATCATCCTGGTCTTCGCGCTGATTCCGACACAGGCCCGGGAAAACCAGTGGGGACCGGTGCCGGCAGGGATCAAGGTTTAGCCACCTTAAGTGCCTCTCCCGAGAGCCTGAGAAAGACCTTTTGGCCGTGGCGCTCGGCGCCGAGCCGGTCGTAGAACCGCAGCGCGCCCTCGTTCCAGTCCTCGGTAGTCAAGTCGATACGGCCGATGCCATGGCGCCGGCAATGGCCGGCGAGAAAGCCGATCAGCGCCCGGCCGACGCCGGCGTTGCGAGCCTCGTCGCGCACGAACAGGTCCTTGAGGAACAGCAACCGCTCGAGATCGATGCCGGGATGCGCGATCGCCACCGACGCCAGGCCGCTGACCTCGCCCTCGACGAAGGCCAGCGCGAAATGCGGATAGGTCGGGCTTTCCTCGCCGAGCCATTTTCGCGCCGCCGACAAGGCCCGCTCGTGGTTGAGCGGCGGCTGCCGGTAGTGCACGGCCATCTCGCACAGCAGGGTGGCGAGCGCCGTCGCGTCCTCGATCGTCGCCCAGCGGACGTCGACCGCCACGCGATCAGCCGAGGAATTTGGCGATGATCGCGTCGCCCATCTCTACGGTGCCGACCTCGGTCATGCCCGCCGACAGGATGTCCTTGGTGCGCAAGCCTTCGTCGAGCACGGCGGCGATCGCGGCTTCCACACGGTCGGCTTCCTCGACCATGCCGAAGGAATAGCGCAGGCACATGGCGAAGGAGGCGATCATGGCGATCGGGTTGGCGATGCCCTTGCCGGTAATGTCGGGCGCCGAACCGTGCACCGGCTCATAGAGCGCCTTGCGCTTCTTGGTCTTTACATCCGGTGCGCCGAGCGAGGCCGACGGCAGCATGCCGATCGAACCGGTCAGCATGGCGGCGATGTCGGACAGCATGTCGCCGAACAGATTGTCGGTGACGATGACGTCGAATTGCTTGGGCCAGCGCACCAGTTGCATGCCGCCGGCATCGGCCAGCATGTGGTCGAGCTTGACGTCGGAGTAACGCGCTTTGTGGGTCTGGGTGACGACCTCGTTCCACAGCACGCCCGACTTCATGACGTTGCGCTTTTCCATCGAGGTGACGTGGTTCTTGCGCGTGCGCGCCAGCTCGAAAGCGACGCCCGAAATGCGCTCGATCTCGAACGTGTCGTAGACCTGGGTGTCGATGCCGCGCTTCTGGCCGTTGCCGAGATCGATAATCTGCTTGGGTTCGCCGAAATAGACGCCGCCGGTCAGCTCGCGCACGATCAATATGTCGAGGCCTTCGACCACCTCCTGCTTGAGCGACGAGGACGCGGCGAGTGCCGGATAGCAGATGGCGGGGCGCAGATTGGCGAACAGCTCCATGTCCTTGCGCAGCCGCAGCAGACCGGCTTCGGGGCGCACCTCGTAAGGCACCGCATCCCATTTCGGTCCGCCGACGGCGCCGAACAGCACCGCGTCGGCCGCCATCGCCTTTGCCATGTCGGCATCGGAAATAGCCGCGCCATGCGCATCGTAGGCGCAGCCGCCGACCAGACCGTCCTCGGTGGCAAAGCCGCTGCCGAGCTTGTCGTTCATGACGGCGATCAGCTTCTTGACTTCGGCCATCGCCTCCGGACCGATGCCGTCACCGGCGAGCAGGAAAAGATGCTTCGTTGCCATGGAGAACCGTCCTGGAAAGAATTGAACCGCGGCCTTGCTAAACGCCAAGCGCCCGGCGCGCAAGCCTGCGCGTTACAACCGCGATCACCGATGCGAGAGAATGTTGACCAGCCGGCCGAACGGATCGCGCACATAAAAGCGCCGCACGCCCCAGGGCTCGTCGGCCGGGCCGTATTCGATGGCAAAGCCGGCCGCCTTCATGGCGTGGAGCGCCGCATCGACATCGTCGACCTCGATCGAGAGATCAGGCACCGGCGAGCCGGAGCCGCCTTCGACGGCGAAGCTGACCTGGACGTTCATTTTCTCTTGCGAGCCCAAGGTCCTGATCCAGCCATGGTCCATGACCACGCCGAGGCCGAGCACGTCCTGGTAGAAGCGCTTCGCTGCCGCGATGTCGGATGTCTCGATGTTGGCAACGATCCGCCGGACTTTCATCGCCTGCCCGTCCTTCATGCCGTGCGCCGCAGTGCCGTCACTTCGATCTCGATCTTCATTTCCGGCTTGTTGAGCTGGCAAACGATCATCGTCGCCGCCGGCCTGACGTCGCCGAATGTCTCGCCGAGGATCGGGAAGACGATATCCACGAAGGCGGCATCGGTGATGTAGTAATGCGCCCGCACCACGTCGGCCATCTCAAAGCCGCCGTCCTGCAAGGCCTTGCCGATGGTCGCCAGGCAGTTGCGCGTCTGCGCCTCGACCGTATCCGGCATCGTCATAGTCGCATAGTCATAGCCCGTCGTTCCCGACACGAAACACCAGTCGCCCTGCACCACCGCGCGCGAATAGCCGGCGGTCTTTTCGAACGGCGAGCCGGTGGAGATGAGTTTTCGCATGGGGTGCCTCGCAGCATTGTGGCGATCATTTTGCCGGGAACAGGTCGGGCCTGCCATGGGCCAGACGGGATTGGCTGTTGTCGCGACGATGGCGGATATGTTGAGATTCAGGTCAGGCCGCGCCGAAAATGGTGAGCTCCGAGAACCGGAGCGGAGCGTACTTTTGGGTACGTGAGCACCGGAAGCGCAGGAGCCCGCCGTTTGCAGGCCGGCATCACCTGAATATCAACATATCCTAGTTCGCCGACCCCAGCGCCTTGTCCAGCGCCTCCTTCACATCGGCCGGCCATGTCGTTACCGCCGGCCAGGCGTTCGGCTGGCCATTGTCGCCGCGGCGGGCGAAATAGAGTTTGTGCTTGGCCGGGTCGACCGCCATGAAACCGTCATTGCCGCCGCAGTCATGCGGCACGCAGCCGCTGGCGTAGAAGGCGCCCGAGGCGGTCTTTTCCGTGCCGCCGCCGACCAGCAGACTGGTCGCCATGTCGGGCATGTCCTTGCCGAGCAGCTTTTGCGCTTCCTTGTAGACGGCCTCGTTGTGGAAGGCGTCGATGATGTTCTGGTACTTTTCCGGATTGATGTCTTTCCAGTCGGTGCCCGGTTCCGGCATGTAGGTCAGGTTGCCTGAAGTCGTCAGCCCCTCGGTCGGCGACCATTGCAAAGCCGGCTTCTCGTCGCCTGGCAACAAATAAGGCACGAAATAGATGGCGTTGTCGGACACCGCCGACGGCGGCGCGCCGCACTCGTCCTGTTCGACCGTCGTGCTCTGGATGGTGCCGCCTTCCGGCTTCCAGACGATCACCGTGGCCGGGCCGCATTGATTGCCGCCATCGCCGACATCGAACAGCGCCACCTTGACGCCGCCGACCTCGACAATTTTGTCGAAGAAGACGTCATAATTGCTCGCCAGCTGCTGGCCGTCATAGGCAAGCACTTTCTCGCCGTCCTGTTCCGGCTGGGTGATGGTCAGCTGGCCACCTTCGAATGGCACAGGCGCCTGCTTGTCGTCGTCGGAAGCATCGGCGGCGCCTGTACCCTGGTCGGTGGCCGGTTTCTCGGCCGACGGCGCCAGCTGCGCCGCGGGCGTCTGCGTCTGGGCATAAGCGCTCGTCACAGGCATCAGGAAAAGGGCCAGCCCGCAAGCGCCGGCAAGAAGCGAACGAGTCATGGTGATCCTCCGTTTCGTCAGATCATATCCAGCCGGGAATGAAACGCCAGTCCGCACCACTGGGCGACTGGGCGGCGAGATTTCAAGGGCGGATAGCCTTTTGCATCGCGGGACAGCACCCCCCTCTGGCCTGCCGGCCATCTCCCCCGCAAGGGGGGAGATCGGATGTCGCCATTGCCGATCACCAACGTTGCAGAGACGGGCGGAACGCCGACGCTGCCAATCTCCCCCCTTGCGGGGGAGATGCCCGGTAGGGCAGAGGGGGTGGGAAGGATCGCGACGGATCAGAACGCCCTCATACCGCTCTAATTTGCAGATCCAAACGCCTCGTCCAGCGCCGCCTTGACCTCGGCCGGCCAGGTCTGCACCGGCGGCCACATATCCATCCTGGGCTTGCCACTGCTGCGGGCGAAATAGAGTTTTTGGTTGGTCGCGTCGACCGCCATGAAACCGTGATTGCCGCCGCAATTGTGCGGCGCGCAGCCATCAAAATAGACGATGCCGGACGCGGTTGTTTTCGTACCGCCGGCGGCCAGGAAACTGGCTGCCAGAACGGTCATGTCCTTGCCAAGCAAGGCCGCGGCGTCGCTGTAGACCGCCTCGTTGTGGAAGGCGTCGATCATGTCCTCGTATTTCGACACGTCGACATCCTTCCAGCCCGTGCCCGGATCCGGCATGTAGGTGAGATTGCCCGCAATCGTCAGCCCGTCGGTGGGCGACCATTGCATCGCCCGCTTCGAGGCGCCCGGCAGCAGATAGGGGACGAAATAGATCACATTGTCGGTCACCGACGCCGGTGCGCCGCAGCCATCCTGCTCGACCGTGATGCCCTGGATCGTGCCGCCTTTCGGCTTCCACACGATCATCACCGGGGGACCGCAGAGATGGTCGATATTGCCGTCGCCGACATCGACCAGCGCCACTTCAGTGCCGGCGATGTCGACGATCCTGTCGAAGAAGACGTCATAATTGCTCGCCAGCTTTTGGCCGTCGTAGGCGAGCACCTTTTCGCCGTCCGGCTCCTCCTGGGTGATGGTAAGTTGACCGCTCTCAAACGGGATCGGCGCCTGCTGGTCGATGACAGGCGGCTGTGCGAAGAGGCTCGTTATCGGCAGCAGGATCAACACCAGCCCGCAGGCGGCGGCAACAAGCGAACGTGTCATGACAAGTCCTCGCCTTACCCGAAGACTCGCCGTCGGTGCGGCCTTGCAGTCAGGCCGCGTGTTTCAGGCCCAGGGGCGCTGTTCGGCGTTTTTCTTCTCGAACGAAGCGATGGCGCCGGCCTTCTCCATGGTCAGGCCGATATCGTCGAGACCATTGAGCATGCAGTGCCGCTTGAAATCGTCGAGGTCGAACGCGACCACGCCGCCATCCGGCCCGCGGATTTCCTTGGCCTCGAGGTCTATCGACAAGGTGGCGTTGGAGCCGCGCGAGGCGTCATCCATCAGCTTTTCGAGATCCTCGGGGCTGACGGTGATCGGCAGCACGCCGTTCTTGAAACAGTTGTTGTAAAAGATGTCGGCGAACGAGGTCGAGATGACGCAGCGAATGCCGAAATCGAGCAGCGCCCACGGCGCGTGCTCGCGGCTCGAACCGCAGCCGAAATTGTCGCCGGCGACCAGGATCTGCGCCTTGCGGTAGGCCGGCTTGTTGAGCACGAAATCCGGATTTTCAGAGCCGTCGTCATTGTAGCGCATTTCGGCGAACAGGCCGGTGCCGAGCCCGGTGCGCTTGATCGTCTTGAGATAATCCTTGGGGATGATCATGTCGGTGTCGACATTGACGATCGGCATTGGAGCGGCGACGCCGGTGAGCTTGGTGAATTTTTCCATGGCTTTTGCCCGTGTTCTTGTTTCGGGGGATTGCTGAGGCACGCTTTACACAAAGCCGCGGGCAAATAAAAGGCAACTGTTCGTGCAGGATGGCCAGCTGCGCAAAACGGCTTCGAATTTACCGCCCGATGGTGCAGTCTGGGTGTCATGGCAGAAAATTCCCGAACCCTCTATGCCCGCGAGCCCGCGCTCGACATCGCCGAATTCCGCCGTGTGCTGGTGGAATCCGGCCTCGGCGAGACACGGCCTGTCGATGACGACACTCGCCTGCAGGCGATGCTGTCGGGCGCCAATCTGGTGCTGACGGCGCGTCTCGATGTCGAGGGCAAGCCGCTGATCGGCGTTGCCCGCGCCCTCACCGACTTCTCCTGGGTCTGCTACATCTCCGAGCTCGCCGTTTCCCAATCGGCGCAGGGGCTCGGCATCGGCAAAGGCCTGATGGACGAGGCACGGCGGCAACTCGGACCGTCCGTCGCCATCAGCCTGATCTCCATGCCCGACGCCGTCGGCTTCTACGAACGCATCGGCATGACGCGCATGCCCGACGCCTTCTGGTTCTCCCGCATGAGCTGACATTTTCTCCCCTTGCGATCGCATCCTGGCGCGAACGGCGTGAAATCTGCATCTTGACATGCAACCAAATGGTTGCATATTAAGGTCATGAGCATGGATGCCGTCTTTCGCGCCCTGGCCGACCCGACACGCCGGCAATTGCTGGACAACCTCCATGCCCGGAACGGGCAGACGCTGAATGCGCTGTGCGCGGAGATGGACATGACGCGCCAGGCGGTGACCAAGCACCTGGCGATCCTGGAGGAAGCCAACCTCGTCACCACCCTCCGCAAGGGACGCGAGAAGCAGCACTACCTCAACCCGGTTCCGATCAACGAGATCGCCGAACGCTGGATCGGCAAGTTCGAGCGCCATCGGCTGGATGCATTGAGTGACCTGAAGAAACGCCTCGAAAGGGAAGACTGATGAGCAACAGCTTCGTTTACGTGACCTACATCCGCACCACGCCCGAAAAACTCTGGGAGGCGCTGACCGATCCGGAGTTCAACCGGCAGTTCTTCCTCTGCTCCTATCAGGAGAGCGAGTGGAAGGTCGGCTCCAGCTGGAAACTGATCTTCCCTGACGGAAGCGTCGCCGACAGCGGCGAGATCCTCGAAATCGACCCGCCGCGACGCCTGGTGATCAAATGGCGCAATGAATGGATGCCGGAGGTCAAGGAAGACGGCTACACGCGCTGCACCTTCGCCATCGAACAGGACGGCGAGTTGATGAAGCTTGCCGTCACCCACGAGGCCGACGGCCCGCACCGGCTGATCCCGAATGTCTCCAAGGGCTGGCCGCTGGTGTTGGCGAGCCTCAAGAGCCTGCTCGAGACCGGCAAGGGTTTCGAGCGTCCGCCATCAAAAGGGTGAAAGGCTCGTTTCGATACCGAAACAAAACGGATGAAGAGGCACCGATGATACACATCCTCGCGGTACAGAGCATGACGAATGGCGAGACGATCATGGCGTCAGCCGAGATCGAAGCGCCTGTGGAACGCATCTTCCGCGCGCTGGTCACGAGAGAAATCGAGCAATGGTGGGGGTCCGCCGACACCTATCGCATGGCCGACTGGTCGGCCGACCTTCGCGTCGGCGGCCGCTGGACGGTTGTCGTCCGCCCGGCCGACGGCAGGGACTTGCTGGCCGGCGGCGAATTCCTCGAGATCGAAGCGCCGCGCCGGATCGTGCAGACGCGGGCCTATGAGTGGGACCATCCCACGCTTGGCCGGCGGCAAACGACGGTGGCGTGGCTGCTGCAGCCGATCACCGCCGGCACGCGCGTCACCATCTGTCATGGCGGCTTTGCCGGCTTGAGCGACGCGGCGGCGGAGCATGCCGAGGGTTGGGGCAGGGTGCTGGGCTGGCTGCAGGCGTATTTCGAGGTGGGGTGATTGGCCGCGGCTTAGCCGACTGGTTGGCGGTGCAGACCCATTTGATGTCGGCGGGACAGCACCCCCCTCTGGCCTGCCGGCCATCTCCCCCGCAAGGAGGGAGATTACACGCTCAATCGCTTTCGCCAATCTCGAAACGTGACAGGGGTGACGCGGCGTCGAAGCTGTCGATCTCCCCCACTTGCGGGGGAGATGGCCGGCAGGCCAGAGGGGGGTGGGCGGGAACTCGACGGGAACGGCATGTTCCCAACGCCTAACACCTCAAATCACATTCAATTCCCTAAACGCCCGCCCTTCCGCAACCCGGCCATAGCCAAACGCCGAGCAGTCCACCGTGCGGTAGCCGCCATGCACGATCAGCTCGGCCAGCGCCTTGCCGACTGCCGGCGCCTGCTGCAAGCCATGGCCGGAAAAGCCGTTGGCGAACAGGAAATTGCCGACCTCAGGATGGGGGCCGATCACCGCATTCTGGTCGAGCGTGTTGTAGTCGTAGTGGCCGACCCAGGCGCGGGTCGGCTTGATCGCCTCGAAGGCCGGGATGCGGGTGGCCAGCACCGGCCAGATCACCTCTTCGAACAGCGGCCAGTCGACATCGAAATCCTGGGGATCGGCGGGCCCGTCGCCCTCTTCCGGCTCGGCACCAGCGGTGATGTAGACCGAGCCTTCCGGCCTGAGCCAGATGCCGCTCGGGTCGACCAGCAGCGGCATGTCGGCATATTTCTCGCGCGCCTCGAAGACGAAGACGTTGCGCTTGCGCGGCTCCACCGGCAGCGCCAGCCCGGCCATATCAGCCACCTTGCCGGCATTCGGCCCGGCGGCGTTGATGACGATGCCGGCCTCGAATTTTTCCCCATTGTCGAGGCTGACACTGGTCACGCTCTGGCCCTGCCGCTCGATGCCGGTGACGTCAGCGGTGATGAAATCGATCTTCTTCTCGCGCAGCGCCTTGCGGAACAGCATCAGCATCGCATGCGCGTCGAACCAGCCCTCGCCGGTCCGGCCATAGGCGCCGGCGGTGATGCCTTCGGCCGACAGCCAGGAGAAGCGACGCACCAAGGCGTCGGCATCTTCAAGCAGGATGTCGGCGCCCTCGGCGATCTGCGCCTGGTGATTGGCTTTCAGGATCGGCAGCCCGTTCTCGCCGGCGAGGATGAGATAGCCGCCTTCGTGGAAGCCGATATCTGCATCCGCGCCGAATTCGTCCTTCAGCCGCCGGAACAGTTTCAGCGTGAACTGCGACAGCCGGATGTTTTCCGGGATCGAGAATTGCTGCCGGATCGAGGCGCAGGACAGCGTCGTCGCCGCATGCGCAAATTGCGGATCGCGCTCGATCAGCGCGATCGAGCCGGAAAATCCTTCCTCGCGCAGATAATAAGCGATCGAGGAGCCGACGATGGCCCCGCCGATGATGACGATGTCGTAGCGCACGCTTTTATGCCCTTTCCGGTTCGAGCCGCTGATCGGGGAGTCACGCGGCAGGCAAGATAATCTCGAAGCGCGTGCCGCGTTCGGAGTCAACCAGCCTGATCGTGCCATCATGCGCTTTCAGGAGGGCCAGCACGATGCCGAGGCCCATTCCGGTGCCGCCGGAATCGCGGCGCGTGGTGAAGAACGGCTCGAAAATCCTGCTGCGGTTGCTCGGCGAAATACCGGCGCCGTCGTCGCTGACCAGGACGGTCGCCTTGCCGCCGGTACTCCCCGCCGTGACTGAAATCTGCGTCGCGCCATGCCTGGCCGAATTGTCGATGAGATTGGCAAGCACGATTGCCGCGTTCTCGGCCGATATGCGCAAACCGATCTCGCCGCCGGCCTCGAGGCGAACCGCCAGCCTGTTGTCGACGGGCAGCAGTGCCAGCGCTGCGCCGATCGAGGTGCTTTCGCCGCTCGGCGCCAGATTTTCGGCTCGCGCCAGGTCGAGCAGGCGGCGCACCAGCAGGTTGAGCCGTCCCGCATCGGTGACGATGTTGTTGGAGAAGCGCCGCCGCTCGGCCTCGTCCATCGCGGAACCGGAATCGCGCAGCAGCTCGGCCGCGCCCTGGATCGCCGTCAGCGGCGATTTGAGCTCATGCGAGACATGGGTGGCAAAGGTCTGGATGCTGTCCGATCGCGCCTGCAGTTTTTCGGCCATGTCGAGGAAGGCGGCGGAAAGCTCCGCCATCTCGTAGGTACCATGGTGATCGAGCGGCTTGATGGCCTGGCGATCGCCGGCGGCGATACGCTCTGTGCGGTCGATCAGCGCATAGATCGGCCGGCTGACGGTGCGCAGGAAGACCAGGCCGATCAGCAGCCGGGAATGCGCAGCCTGAGTGCGCTGGCATAGCGGCCGGCAAGGGCCTCGCGCACCTCTTCGACCCCGCCAAGCGACTGCCCGACCTCGCCACGTCCGGCGATGACGACGCCGGTGGGGTCGAGCAGCCGGAAGCCGGCCAGCGTGGTTTGCTGCGTGGCGTCGAGAATGCCGGACAGGCGCGCGCCGATCGCGGCAAAGACGGGATCGATGATGGCAGGCATCGCCGCCGGCCGCGTCGGCAGCACGGTGTCGGAAGCGAGATCGAGCTGCGGCTCGATCGGCCTGTACATCGGGTCCGGATCGACGCTGCGGCTCGCATCCGAGTTTGCCCGCGGCATCGGCGCGCCGAGTTTTTCCGTCGGGATGCCGGCATCGCGCACGTCCTGCGCATAGATGGCGGCAATGGCGGCACCTTGCGCGATCAACTCCGCTTCGGTCTGGCGGATCAGCTGGTTCTCGTAGAGCCGGAAGAAGAACAGGCCGACCAGCGGCAAGGCCATCACCACGATCAGGATGGCAACGACGACCGTGGCAAGGCGCGGCCGCCATTTGCGGCCAATCCACTTGCTAGAGGCCGTCAGCTGCATCGGCCGAGCCGGAAGCCGACGCCATGCACGGTCTCAATGGCATCCAGGCAACCCGCCGCCGCCAGCTTGGCGCGGATGTTGCGGATATGGCTGTCGACTGTGCGGCCGGCGACATGGATGTTGGCGGCATAGGCGTTGGCCATGACCGCGTCGCGGTCGAGCACATGCGTCGGCCGCGCCAAAAATCCTTTCAGGATCGAGAACTCGATCCCGGTCAGGGCGAGCGGCCTGCCGTCGAAACTGGCGGCATGGCTGGCCGGCGCCAAAGCGAGCTTGCCATGCGCGAACTGCCTGTCGTCGGCGGGTTCGGGCGGCACAGGGCGGGCGCGCCGCAGGATGACGTTGACGCGGGCAACCAGCTCTCGCGGGCTGAACGGTTTGGTCACATAGTCGTCGCCGCCCATTTCGAGCCCGAGGATGCGGTCGATCTCCTCGTCCCGCGCGGACAGGAACAGCACCGGCACGTCGGATGTGTGCCGCAGCCGCCGGCAGACCTCTAGCCCGTCCATCTCCGGCATGCCGATGTCGAGCACGACGAGATCCGGCGCCCGTCGTCCGATCTCCTGCAAGGCGGCGGCGCCGTTGGCCACCCCAAGCGTTTTCATGCCGGCCTTTTCCAGCGCGAAGCAGATCACCTCGCGGATATGCGGGTCATCGTCGGCGACGAGGATGTGATGCGGCATCGGTCAGCGGCCCGGCAAGGAAGGTTGCGATGGCTGAGGAAGCACGAGCGACCCCTTGCTGTCGAGATAGCGAAGCAGGCGCCAGTCGCGAAAGCTCCAGGCCCGCCAGTTTTGCTGGACGGTGCGGTACCAGTCTTCGTCGCTGCCGCGCCGCCCTGCCAGTTCGCGGAAGACCGAATTGTTGGCGGCTCGACTCTGATGATCGAGGAAGCGATCCAGCGCCGGAAACGCACCCGGACCGAGCGAGCGCAGATACCAGGCATCGAGGGAAATGCCCTGGCCGGTCATTTCGAGGGAGTGGTCGACATTGTAGTTGGCGATCAGCGCGGCAAAGTTGATGAAACAGCCGGCATAAAGCGTCAGGGATAACGTCAGAAGATTGGCGGAGAATAGCCATTCATTGGATTTTCCGAGCGCGATGCGGGCGATGATCAGCGCAAGACCTGATGCCACCAGCCCCATCCAGACGAAAGCCGCGATGCGCCAGTAGGTCAGCGCGTAGATGCCGACATAGAGATCGAGCCGCAGGATCGACGAGATGACCAGCATGATGTTCTGCGCCACCCAGGCATAGACCAGCCGGCGGATGAGCGGATCCCCCGATGTTTCGCTTCCCGGCCTGAGCGCCGCCAGCACAAAGCCGGCGGCAAGCAGTGCCGTGACGATCAGGGGATAGGCGCCGCGATGCGCATAGGCGGCGTAGCTCAAGCCGTCGGGAAGGGCGACCCCACCCCACAGATAGGTGGCGTCGAGCCCAGTCTGCAGCCCGAACAGCACGTTGAAGACGATCAAGGCGCGCAGAATGGCTGCCTTGCCAAACACGATGTCCTCGACGACGTGCCTTTGCGGATTGGTCGCCGGTTGAGCACCGGCAAGGGGATTGTTTGGCCGGGAGCCGCGCTGCCGAAAGCGCGGCAGGCGGGGCCGCAGGAAGGCCCAGACGCCAGCGAGCACGAACAGCCAGAAGGCAATCCGCGCCAGCTGGATCAGATCGAGCAGTTTTAGAAGATCGATCAGCGACAGCCAGTATTCAATGACGGGATTGGCGGCACCGAACAGCGCCAGGAAGACGGCGCCCAGTGTCAGCGGCATCACCCAGACGGCAACGGCCGCCAGCCGCACCCGGCGCCGGCCGAACCGGCGCGCCACCCTGCGCCAGCGGATGAAATCGCTGATGAAGCGGAACGGCGCCGCCAGCCCGAACAGTGCGATCTGGCCGGCAATGCGAGCGATGCAATGGCGCAGCCGCCCGCTGAGCGAGAGCGCGAAGACGACCAGGGCCGCAAGCGCGATCGATACCGACAGCGCGCTGACATTTTCGGCGAGCGGCAGCAGCGCGACAAGCAGCGCGGTGGGCTTGATCCACAGCCTGCCGCTGAAGGCGGCGGGATGCACGGCCACCACCCCGGCGGCAATAAGGATCGCGAACAGGAAAACCGTGATTCCGGCTGGCTGGCCGTAAAACAGAAAATCCGCCAGCGCGACCAGCAGCACGGCAACACCGAAGCGGCTGCAATAGCTAGGTGCCGCAGAGAAGAATGTTGTCATGACCTGGCCTTCCTGATGGCTTCCAGCCGGACGATCGGCGGGCGCTTGCGGGCAAAAGGGATGAGGATCGCCACGGGATTCGCGCGCGGCGGATCGGCCAGCCACCAGCCTTCGCTGCGCAACCGGTAAGGAAGGGACCAACGGGGTTTTGCTCGGTTTTGCATGCCGCCTGTTTCGCAGGCCGGCAGGGAGACGGCGGGGCGGATCCGAGGAGGTTTTCCGCAAGCGTGTGCAGTTTTCGTGCAGGGCTGGAGACGACTTGCCTCGACCATCCACAGACGGCATAGATCAGCCATGGAAACCTATCGCCCACGCCGCTCGGTGCTCTACATCCCGGCCTCCAACGACAAGGCTCTGGCCAAGATCGCGCAGCTTGCCTGCGATGCCGTCATCATCGACCTCGAAGATGGCGTCGCCCCGGCCGACAAGATCGCCGTGCGTGAAAAACTGGCCGGCATCTTCGCCAACCGCCCAGCTGCCAACCACGTTGGCCGCCGCTGCGAGATGGTGGTGCGCATCAATGCACTGGCCAGCGAATGGGGCGCCGACGACCTGCTGGCTGTCGCTAGCTGCGAGCCCGACGGCATCCTGTTGCCCAAGGTCGACTCGCCGCGCGACTTGCTCGAGGCCGGCGACGTGCTCGACGACAATTTTGCTCCCGACAGCGTGAAACTGTGGGCGATGATCGAGACGCCCAAGGCGCTGCTCAACATCGGCGCCATTGCCGAACTTGGCCGCGATCCGGCTTCGCGCTTGGCTTGTTTCGTTGCCGGAACGAACGATCTGCTCAACGGCACCGGCGTGTCGGCGACGCCCGACCGGCGCTACCTCGTGCCGTGGCTGATGCAGATGGTGCTGGCCGCGCGCGCCGGCCGCCTCGACATTCTCGACGGCGTCTCCAACGATTTTCGCGACCTCGACGCCTTCGCCCATGAATGCACGGAAGCGGCGGCCATGGGGTTCGACGGCAAGAGCCTCATCCATCCGGCCCAGATCGAAGCGGCGAACCTGGCCTTCGCCCCGTCAACAGAAGCCGTGGCCGAGGCACGCCGGGTAAAGGATGCCTTTGCGCTTCCGGAAAATGCCGGCAAGGGCGTGATTGCGCTGAATGGAAAAATGGTCGAGAGGCTGCACCTGGCGCAAGCTGAAAAACTGCTGGCGAAGGCGGCGGCCATCGGCGCATGATATCGCCTGATGCTCGCGGGCTAAGGGCACTCACGACAGGAATTGACTGATGAAACTCTACCGCTTTCTCACTGGCCCTGACGATGCCAGCTTCTGCCACAAGGTGACTGCGGCGCTGAACAAGGGCTGGCACCTGTTCGGCTCTCCGACCTATGCCTTCGACAAGAAGGCCAAGACGATGCGCTGCGGCCAGGCCGTGGTGAAGGATATCGACGGTCAGGAATATGGGCCGGATACCAAGCTGAGTGATTGGTAGGCTTAGCTCCGACGCAGGGTGTGTTGAGATTCAGTCAGGCCGAGCCGGAGTCGAAGACGGGCGCGAAGCGACCAAACAAGGTGGGTTCCGAGAACCGGAGCGGAGCGTACGTTTGGGTGCGTGAGCACCGGAAGCGCAGGTATCAGCCATTTGCAGGCCGGCATCACCTGAATATCAGCACACCCTACTCAGCCGCCTCTTCGATCTTCTCCATATCATCGTCCGACAGGCCGAAATGGTGGCCGATCTCGTGGATCAGCACGTGGGTGACGATGTCGCCCAGCGTTTCCTCGTTTTCGGCCCAGTAGTCGAGGATGGCGCGGCGGTAGAGCGTGATGCGGTTCGGGCCTTCGCCGGTCTGCGGGTTCCAGCGCTCGGCGATGCCGCGTCCCTCGAACAGGCCGAGCAGGTCGAAGGGCGTTTCCAGCGACAGGTCGTCCATGATCTCGTCGGTCGGGAACTCGGCGATCTGGATGACGATCTCGCCGGTCAGCTTGCGAAAATCCTCCGGCAGATGGGCGTAAGCCTCCAGCGCAAGGAACTCCATTTCCTCCATCGACGGCGAAAGTTCGTCGTGCCAGCTGCGGGTCTTGTAGATGCGGGCCATGCTGTGTCCTTTAATCCCGGCATATAGGCTTTCGCGCCGCAATCGGCAAATGGCGCGGGCGGCCACGCCTCTGCCAAGCCCCACGACAGGAATAAATTCCCCATGACTCCGCTTGACTCTTGGGGGTCCCTCTGGAATCTATAGGGAACATAACAGGAACAATTGTGAGTGAAAGCTGACCGTCATGGCGATGACCGCCGTGGCGCGGGAGACTGTTTTTGCCCTGCGCCGCCAGATCGCGAAGATCGAGGGAACGCTGCCCGAGCGCCTGCAGGCGCCGGCCGCGGTGACCCCTGATGCTCGCGTCGACGCCGGTCCCAGCATCGATGTGACAATTGTCCGCCGCGGGGTTGCCGCGGCTTTGCCGGATGCGTTCCTGCCCACCGGCGTCGAACGCCTCGATGCTGCCCTGAGCGGCGGCTTGCCGAAAGCCGCCTTGAGCGAAATCCATGGCATTGAAACCCGCGATGCCGGAGCCGTCGCCGGCTTCGCTCTGTCGCTCACAAGCCTGATCCTCAAGCAGACGCAAGGGCTGCCGGTGCTGTGGATCGGCACATCGGAGATTTTTCGCGAGGCCGGCTTTCCCTATGCCAGGGGGCTTCATGCCTCGTTCGGCATCGAACCCGAGCAATTGCTGTTTTCCGAGGCGCCAAAACTTGTCGATGCGCTGTGGGTCGCCGAGGAGGCCGCCCGGATGACGGCGCTCGCCGCCGTCATCCTCGAGATCCGCGGCAATCCGCAGCGGCTCGACCTGACCGCGACGCGCCGGCTGCATGCCCGGGCGCAGAGTGCCGGTCGCCCGGTGTTCCTGCTGCGGCAGGCCGCCGAGCCCGAACCGACGGCCGCACCCGTTCGTCTTATCGTCGCGTCGGCGCCGGCGGTGCCGCGCGACACCATCGCCGGGCGGCTCGCCGGCTCGATCGGCCGCCCGGCCTTCACCATCACCATCGGCAAGAGCCGCACGGCTCTGCCAGGACAATTCACACTGGAGTGGAACCCCGATGAACGCGCATTCGATGAAAGATGGGGCGAGGAAAGAGCAAAGAATCCTGTCGCTGTGGTTTCCCTATCTCGCGGTCGAAAGGATCCTGCGGCAGCGTCTGGGGCGGTCCTGGCGTTCCCGCCCATCGGATCACCTGCCGCTGGTGATCAGCCATCGCAAGGGCAACGCGCAGCGCATCTCGGCCCTCGACGAGCGGGCTGAGGCGCTGCACCTGAAGCGCGACATGGGCATCGCCGATGCGCGCGCCATGCATCCGTCGATCGACATCGTCGAGGCCGACCCGCAGGCCGACCGCCGCCTGCTCGAAGGCCTTGCCGACTGGTGCGACCGCTACACCCCGCTGGTGGCGCTGGACGCAACGGACGGCCTGTTTCTCGACGTCACCGGCTGCACCCATCTTTTCGGCGGCGAACGCGCCATGCTGGACGACATCCTGTCGCGCTTCTTCCATCAGGGGTTCGATGTCCGCGCCGGGCTTGCCGCGACGTCGGGGGCGGCCTGGGCAGCGGCACGCTTTGCCAGTGACCGCATCGTCGCAGGCGGCGAGGAGGAGGCGCTGCTCGCGCCCTTGCCGCTGGCAGCCCTGCGCATCGAGCCCGCCACCCGCACCAGCCTGGAAAGCGTCGGCCTGCGCACGGCGGGCGCCGTCATGGCGGCACCGCGCGCGCCGCTTGCCCGCCGCTTCGGCGCCTCGCTGCTTTTGCGCCTCGACCAGGCGCTTGGCCGTCTCGACGAAGCGGTGTCGCCGCGCCTTCCCGTCGCGCCGCTTTCGGTCGAGCGTCATCTCAGCGAGCCCGTCACCCTGACCGAGGATATCGAGCGGCTGGTGGGCATGCTGGCGGCGGCATTGAAGACCGATCTCGAGCGCCGTGGCGAGGGCGCCAGGATGCTGGCGCTGCTTTTGTTTCGCGTCGACGGCGCGGTCAGCCGCATCGCCATCGGCACCTCGCGGCCGATGCGCGAACCCCCGCTGATCCAGAAATTGTTCCATGAAAGGCTGGCCGCGCTCGAACAGGATATCGATGCCGGCTATGGCTTCGATCTCGTCCGGCTCTCGGTGCTGTCGGCCGCCGCTTTCGACATGCAGCAGGCCGACCTTGCCGGCGACGCGACCGATGACGGCGCCGATATCGCGCTGTTCGCCGACCGCATCCGCGCCCGGCTCGGCGAGGGCGCGGTCCTGCAACCGGTCACTGTGGAAAGCCATCTGCCGGAGCGCGCCGTCGCCACGATCCCCTTCACCGAGGCCCCGCGCCGGACCACGCCGCCGAAGAAGCCGGACCGGATGCAGGCGCCGATGACCATCTTCCCGCCGGAACGGCCGATCCGGCTGTTCCGCTCGCCCGAGCCCATCGAGGTGCCGGCCACCGAAATGCCGGAGGGCCCGCCGCTGAACTTCCGCTGGCGGCGTGCGCTCTACAGGGTGACGCGTGCCGAGGGACCGGAACGCATCGCGGCGGAATGGTGGCGCGAGGCCGCGAGCGACGAGGCGGCATCGACACGCGACTATTTTCGCATCGAGGATGCCGACGGCCGCCGCTACTGGCTCTACCGGCAAGGCCTCTATGGCGGCTCCCAGGTGCCGCCACGCTGGTTCCTGCATGGGGTCTTCGCATGAATGCGCTGACCGTCATTCCCTATGCAGAATTCGGCATCCAGTCGAATTTCTCCTTCCTGCGCGGCGCCTCGAAGCCGGAGGAACTGGTGGTCGCCGCCAAGCTTTTCGGCTTTTCCGCGATCGGACTTGCCGACCGCAACACGGTGGCCGGCGTGGTGCGCGCCTGGCAGCAGGCCAAGGTCGAGACGCTCTCCTACCATCCCGGCTGCCGGCTGGTTTTCGGTGACGGCACCCCTGACATTCTCGCCTATCCGCAGGACCGCAAGGGCTGGGGGCATCTCTGCCGCATGCTGACGCAAGCCAACCTGCGCGACGAGAACGAGAAGGGCGCCACTCTTCTCGAGCGCAGCGACTTGCTCGAATGGGGGGACCTGATGTCGCTTGCGGTCTTGCCCGATCTGACGGCCGGGGCGGAAGACAGTCTCGCCTTGCTTCGCCAGCTCAAGGATCGTTTCGGAAGAAATCTCCGTCTGGCCGTTGCGCCGGACTATGCGGGCAATGACCGTTTCCGGATCGAGCAGGCAGCGGCGTTTGCCGAAAATGCCGGCATCCCGCTGATGGCGACCAACGACGTTCTCTATCACACGACTGAGCGGCGCCCGCTGCAGGATGTGCTGACCGCGATCCGCCTCAACACGCCCGTCGCCGAGGTCGGGCTGCAGCTGGCCGCCAATGCCGAGCGCCATCTGAAGCCGCCGATGGAGATGGCGCGCCTGTTCCGCAGGCATCCGCAGGCGCTGGCCGAGACCTTGCGCTTTGCGCAGGAGCTGACCTTCTCGCTCAGCGACCTCCAGTACAACTACCCCGACGAGCCGACGGAGTCCGGCCTCGGGCCGCAGGCCGAGCTGGAGCGGCTGGCGCGGGAGGGGGCGGCCAACCGTTATCCGGCGGGGGTGCCTGCGTCCGTGACCACGCGCATAGAGGAAGAGCTCGCTCTGATCGAGCGGCTGAACTACGCCCGCTATTTCCTGACGGTCTACGACATCGTCAAGTTCGCGCGCGGCCAGGACATCCTCTGCCAGGGGCGGGGTTCGGCCGCCAATTCGATCGTCTGCTTCTGCATCGGCATCACCGAAGTCGGGCCGGACAAGATCGACACGCTGTTCGAGCGCTTCATTTCCGAGGAGAGGAACGAGCCGCCGGATATCGACGTCGACTTCGAGCATGAGAAACGCGAGACCGTCATCCAGTACATCTATACGAAATACAGCGCCAAGCGCACCGCACTGGCCGCCGCCGTCATCAGCTATCGCGGGCGCTCGGCCTTGCGCGAAGTGGCGAAGGCAATGGGCCTCTCCGAGGATGTCAGAAGCGCATTGTCGAGCACGATCTGGGGCTGGTCTACCTCGGAACTTGGCGAGAAGGAAGCTCACGCTGGCGGCATCAACCGCGCCGACCCGCTGGCAAGACTGGTGATTGAGCGCTCCAACGAGATCATGGGCTTTCCCCGTCATTTGTCGCAGCATGTCGGCGGTTTCGTCATCACCAGGGACCGGCTGGACGAGATCGTCCCTATCGTCAAGACGGCGATGGACGAGCGCAAGATGGTCGAATGGGACAAGGACGATCTCGACGCGGTGAAGATCCTGAAAGTGGATGTGCTGGCGCTCGGCATGCTGACCTGCCTGCAGCGTGCCTTCGCCCTGCTTAAGGATCACTATCCAAACGCGCGAGATAAATATGGCCAACCCTATGTGCTGGCCACCCTGCCGCCGGAGGATAAGCAGGTCTACGACATGATCTGCCGCGCCGACACGCTCGGCGTTTTCCAGATCGAATCCCGCGCCCAGATGTCGATGCTGCCGCGTCTCAAGCCAAGGGATTTCTATGACCTTGTCATCGAGGTGGCGATCGTGCGGCCGGGTCCGATCCAGGGCGACATGGTTCACCCCTACCTGCGCCGAAGGCAAGGCAAGGAAAAGGCCGAGTATCAAAAGCCGGAGCTGGAGGCGATCCTCAGCAAGACACTTGGTGTGCCCCTGTTTCAGGAACAGGCCATGAAGATCGCCATCGTCGCGGGCGGTTTCAAGCCGGGGGAGGCCGACGAACTGCGCCGCGCCATGGCCACCTTCAAGCGCACCGGCACCATCGGCAATTACCGCCAGCGCATGATCGACGGCATGATTGGCAAGGGCTACACGAAGGACTTCGCCGAGCGCTGTTTCAAGCAGATCGAGGGTTTTGGTGAATATGGCTTTCCCGAAAGCCACGCCGCTTCCTTCGCCCTGCTCGTCTATGCCTCCTGCTGGTTCAAGACCTTCTACCCCGACGTGTTCTGCGCCGCGATCCTGAATTCGCAGCCGATGGGGTTTTACCAGCCGGCCCAGCTCGTCCGCGACGCGCGCGACCATGGCGTCGACATCCGCGACGTCGACGTCAATTTCTCCGTCTGGGACTCCACGCTGGAGAAAGCATCTTTCGATCCGGCCCGCATCCTCCCACGCCATGCCGAAATGCGTGGTGTCATCAATACAAATCATGCGCTGCGGCTCGGCTTCCGCCAGATCAAGGGCCTGTCGGAGGAGCGCATGGACGCTTTCGTCAAGCGGCGCGGTTCAGGCTACGAGTCGGTCAGGGATGTCTGGTTGCGCTCCGGCCTCGATGTCGACGAGATCGAAAAGCTGGCGCAGGCCGACGCCTTCCGTTCGCTTGGCCTCGATCGTCGTGAAGCACTGTGGGCGGTGCGCGCGCTCGACGGCAAGAGTGCCGCCGAAAAACTGCCGCTGTTCGACCAGCCGGCGATCCGCCTGCGCGAGCTGGAGCCCAAGACGAAGCTGCCGAAAATGCCGCTCGGCGAGCATGTCATCCACGACTACCGCTCGCTCGGCCTGTCATTGAAGGCGCATCCGGTCGCCTTCTTGCGCGAGCGGCTCGACCGGGCCGGCGTCACGCCCAATGCCGGATTGCCATCCGTGCGCGATGGCAGGCGTGTCTCGGTCGCCGGCCTCGTGCTGGTGCGGCAGCGCCCCGGCAAGGGCAACGCGATCTTCCTGACGCTGGAGGACGACAAGGCCGTCGCCAACATCATCATCTGGCAGAGAACCTTCGACCGCTACCGGCCCGTCATCATGGGCGCCAGGTTCGTCCGCGTCACCGGCAAATTGCAGTCGGAATCGGATGTCATCCATATCGTCGCCGAGAAGATCGAGGATTTGACGCCCTGGCTGACCGTGCTCCTGGAAAAGGTCAGCCAAGCCAACCTGACAGTCGCCGGCCCTGCGGAACACCCCGTCAGCGGTCCGGATCGCGGCCCCGCGCCACGCAACGCGGCGATCCGACCGGACCTCGCAATGCTGTCGGAAGAGGCGGAAAGTGTCATGCCCAAGGGACGCAATTTTCAGTAGCACAGGGGGGCGTTGTCCCGCCAGCCGCTGCCAATCTCGCCACCTATCAAGACGGCCCACTCAAGCGTGGCGGCGACAACACATCCTCCACGGAGAGCGTCCGCGCTTCCGAAGGCAGCATGATCGGGATGCCGTCGCGCACCGGATAGGCGAGCTTGGCGACCCGGGAGATCAGTTCGCCACGCTCCGGATCCCAGGTCAGCGGCCCCTTGGTCAGCGGGCAAGCCAGCAGCTCCAGCAGCTTGGGGTCGACACTGACCTTCTTCCCGTCGCGTCCGTCCGCTGCCATCGTGTCCTCTTCTCAAGTGTCGGATCCGTGTCGGACCCAAGATCTGTCGAGAGCAAGGTCGGGCCGCCAGCGCAGGAAATTTGCTGTTTGCAGGCCGGCTAGATATCGACGCATCTCATTGCAGGCTCGAACCAAAATCCTCATTCTCGCGCGCCAGCGCCATTTCGGTGATGGCGATCAGCGTTTCGGCCCGTGTCTTCAGATCCGCCGCCTCGAGCAGCGCCTGTTTCTCGGCCGGCCCATAGGGCGCCATCATCGACAGCGCGTTGACCAGCATGGCGTTTTCGGCCCGGCTGACGCTCTCCCAGTCGGCTTCGAGGTCATTGGCCTGCAGATAGGCGCGAAACGCCTTGAGCAGCGATGGCCGGTCGATCTCGTTCGCCGCCTGGTCCTCGTCGAGATCGGCCAGGAAGGGCGCCAGCTTGCACTGGCGAAACGGCGTCTTGACCGTCAGCTCGTGGGCGATGCGGAACCGGCAAACGCCCTGCAGCGAAATCAGATAGCGGCCGTCGCCGGTTTCAGAAAAGGCGATGATGCGCCCGGCGCAGCCGACATTGCAGAGCTCCGGCTCGCCATCGTCGCGCAAGGCGCCGTCGAGGCTGGGCTGGATGATGCCGATGAGCCGCGAGCCGGCGATGGCCTCGTCCACCATCTGCAGGTAGCGCGGCTCGAAGACGTTGAGCGGCATGCGGCCTCCCGGCAGCAAAAGCGCACCCTCGAGCGGAAAGATCGGGATCGTCGACGGCAAATTCTTGGCGAGCCGATAATGCGCGTTTCCCGCTTGCACCTCATTCCTCCGATCGCTTCCCACCGAAGCGCAGTCCTCGACTGGTAATCTGGCGCGATGGCCGCCGGCCGCAAGCCTGCGCGACCAAAACAATCGGTAACCGGCTCAAGAAAACAGCAGCGACGACAATTTGCGGCGCGCCGCAAGCGTCGCCTCGTCGGTCATGCCCCAGGCCTCGAACAGTTGCAGCAATTGCGTCTTGGCGCCGTCCTCGTTCCAGGCGCGGTCGGCCTTGATGATGGCCAGCAGATTGTCGGCCGCCGCCGTGCGATCGCCATTGGCGTTCTGGATCATGGCCAGATCGAAACGCGCCTGATGATCCCCGGGGTTCTCGGCCAGGCGCCGTTCGAACTCGGCCGGGTTGCCAAGCGCTGCCGCTTGCGCCGCCAGGGCCATCTTGGCGCGCAGGGCGGCCAGCGGTGGCGCATCCTTCTTGGCCTCGGGCGCCGTTGCCAGCAAGGACTCGGCGCCCTCGATGTCACCAGCCTCGAACAACAGGTCGCCCAGCCCGCCAATCGCCTCGACCGTCTCCGGCGCCTGCGCCAGGATGGCGTCGTAGATGTCGGCCGCGGTCTGCATGTCGCCGGCCTCACGCGCCTCGGCTGCGGCGGCCAGGGCCTCGGCCACCGGCGGCGCACCATTGCCCTTGCCGCCGACCTTGGTGATGAATTCGGCGATCTGGCTCTCCGGGATCGCGCCCATGAAGCCGTCGACCGGCTGGCCGTCCTTGAAGGCGATGACCGCGGGGATCGACTGGATGCCGAGCTGGCCGGCGATCGAGGGATGGTCGTCGATGTTCATCTTGACCAGCTTGACCCTGCCGCCGGCGGCCTTGACGGCCTTCTCCAGTTGCGGCGTCAGCTGCTTGCACGGCCCGCACCAGGGTGCCCAGAAATCGACCAGAACCGGTTGACGGCGCGATTCCTGGATGACGTCGGCGGCAAAGGCGGCGGTCGTCGTGTCCTTGATCACATCGGTGGCCCCTGGGGCGGGGGCCGGCGGCGCCTCGCCAAGCGCGGCCTTCGCGCGCGGAGCCTCGGTTCCACCATATTGCACGGTGGTGGAGTATTGGCCACCATGGCTGCCAAACGGATTGTTGTCGCTCATCTCTTTACCCTTCCGTGGCGCGGCCGCCGGCGGCCAGGCGCTTTCAGACAATCTGACTTAGGCCATCCATGTGGCGATCACGCGGAGACTTTCAAGATAGCAGCATCGTGGCCGGTTGCCTCGACGAATCTGATCAGGTCCGCCGCCGCGACCGACGTCGTTGCCTCATTGGTCAGCGGATGCGCGTTGATCACCGCATGGTCCATCAGCGCCTTGTCGAGAACCACCTTGACCCGGCCCGCGACGTCGTTGATCAGGCCGAAGACCGTGACCGCGCCCGGCGTCACGCCGAGCAGCTCCATCAGCATCTCCGGCTTGCCGAAGGACACGCGGCTGGCAGCGCCGATCAGCTGGTGGATCTGCTTCAGGTCGACGACCGCGTCCTCGCCGACAGTGACCAGGAAGAAATTGTCCTTCTTGTCCTTCAGGAACAGGTTTTTGGTGTGGCCACCGGCGATTTCGCCGCGCAGCGCCTGCGAATCGGCAACCGTGAACAGCGGCGGATGGCGCCGCGTCGAGGCTGCGATCCCGAGTTCGGCAAGAAATTCCATCAGCTCAGCTTCGGTCTTCGGCATCGGTTTTGTCTTCGTCCCGTTTCCTGCCAAGCCGTTTACGGCCAATGGGGCAGCCGACACAAGACCGTCATGCGACATCGCGGCGAGCGCGCCCGCCGCATAGCAAAATGCCTGACATTTCCCTGTTGCAATCGCCGCGCTCTTCAGCCATATAGGCCCGGCTTGCGGCCAAGACGCCGTGTGAGCGGGTGTAGCTCAGGGGTAGAGCACAACCTTGCCAAGGTTGGGGTCGAGCGTTCGAATCGCTTCACCCGCTCCAGTTTCCTTCCAGGGGAATCAAGCGACTAAGAGGCGCCCTTCGGGGCGCCTTTTGCTTACATGGCCTTGCGAACCAGCGCTGTGGCGGCGCAAGTCTATTGGGCGACCTGGGACACGGCAGACATCAGCTCCTGCGGGCTTGGTGCCCCAAACATGTATCGCCCACCCTCTGGAACCTCCGTGAAGCTCCAGCGGACGATCCCCTGCCGGTCCAGCAGGAACTGACCGACCAGTTGTCCGTGTCCCGTTGCCAACATCTGCTCGTCGGCTTCGGTCAGCTCGTAATGGTCCTTCTTGTCGAGGATTTCGGCGGCCGCAATAGGATCCATAGGACCGGGCAACTCGCCTGGCATGTCGACCCGCATATTCATTGCCGCTGCCATCGAGACCTTGTATGGCCAGTTCGTCTCGTTTTGGGTGAATTCGAGATTGGGCAGTCCAAAAGCACGATGTGAAGCGCGTTCAGGGTCGGAGGCCGCAAGCAGATTCGGCATCGGGTGGTAGCGGAAATAGAGACGCGCCCGTTCGATCGGCGTGTTGACTACCGTCAGGCTCTCCACGCCCTTTTCGCGCAGCTCCGGATCAAGCCGCGCCTGGGCGGCGATATGGCGCCTGCAAAACGCACAATGCAGACCTCGAAACAGGCCGACCAGCACCGGTTTTTGCCCACGAAAGTCGTCAAGCGCGATCTTGCCTTCCTGGGTAATGGCGTCGAGTACCAAGTTCGGCGCGCGGTCACCCGGTTGAAGCGGTACCAAGTCACTAGGCGCGGACATTTCAACCTCCCACCCGGCTAGTCGAGAAAAGGCAGCACCACAAGCGCTTCCGGGTCGAGCCCGTGCTGGGCGCATATACCCTGCGCCAGGGAAAAGTAGCGTTCGGCCTCGGCCAGATTGTCGAGGTCGAGATTAAGCGTTGCAAGACCATCATAACACGGAAACAGCAGTTGGGGTTCGCCCGTTTCGCGGGCTACGTCCAGTGCTTCGTGGAACAAGCCGACCGCCAGCTCCGGACGGCCGTTGCACTGGTGGATTTGCCCAAGGACGATCAACGGCACCGGCAGGTGCTCGCGCTGGTCGAGCGCTCGGTCGATCTCGATGGCCTTCTCGGCAGCCGGCACGCCCTCAGTTGGACAGCGATCCGTGAAAGTACAACAAGCGACCGCCAGATTGGCGAGAAGGCGCGCCTGGAAACCCAGATCACCAATATGGCGCGCCACTTCAAGACCGCGCCGACAGACCTCCATCGCCTTTGCCGGATCGATGGTGGTGTAAAGCACGCCGAGATTGGTGTAGCCACGGCAGGCCGCGCCCAGCAGACCGGCGGCTTCGGCCAGTTCAATGCTACGCTCGACCTGACCCACGGCTTCACGGTTTCGCCCAAGGCGAGCCAACGCGACCGCCTTGGTATTGAGGGCCTCGGCGGTCACAAGAGTGGCATCACGCCCGGCCTCGGAGGCATGCTCCGTTGTCAGAGTGCCCACGCAATCCAGCGCCGCGTCCGCCCATTTTGCCGCGAGAGCGTGATCGCCGCTACGGAACGCCTGTCGGCCACGCTCTTGCCACAGATGCGCCTGCTCGATCGGGGCATCCGCTCCATCGAGGAGCGCTGCCGCTTCGGCATAGCGGGATTCTGCATTGTCGCGCTTGCCGACGTCCCAGAGCAGCCGACCGATCTTACGCAAAACGCGCGCCGAAGCGACACGATCGGCTGACTCGCGGTATGCCTGCAACACCGTCTCGTAGTGGTGGTGCGCGATCTCGCGGCGGCCTGCCGGGCCGCTCAAATCGGCAATGCGCTCTGCAATCGCCAGTTTGAGCGGTATTTGCCCGATCGCGCCCAACGCAGTCAGTGCCCGCTCGTAGAAACGAAGGGCGTCGTCGTTGGCGTAGATCATGCGAGCGCGATCGCCCGCCGCTTGCAGGTATTGCGCGCCCTTCTCCCGCTCGGCGCTCTGTGCGAAATGATGACCGAGCACGGTCAAATCCTCGAGCCGTTCCGGTCTGGCGCCGCACAGTTGCTCCAAGGCGGCGCCGACCCGACCGTGGATGTCGGTCCGACGCTGCAGGAGCAGATTCTGGTAGGTCACGTCCTGCAGCAATGTTTGCGTAAAGCGGTAGCTTTGCGACGAAACCGAGCCTGATCCGGCAACTTCCTCGATGATTTCCGCATCGCAAAGCAGTTCGCAACCGGCTTCCAGCCGGCCGGGGTCGGCTGTCACGGTTTTCAGAAGTGTGGCATCGAAGCGCGGGCCGATCACCGCGGCTTCCTGGGCCAACCGGCGCACGTCCTGGGGCAGCCGGTCGACGCGAGCAAGCAACATTGCCTGGATGGTGGCGGGAATGCCGGTTGCGGCTTCGCCTGCCACAGTCCGCCATCGCTGGCCCTCGCGCACTAGGACACCGCGATCGATAAGGCCGCGAACGATCTCCTCTATAAAAAGGGGGTTGCCGCCCGCGCGCTCGAGGATCTGGTCAAGAAGCGTTCCTGCGGAGTTTACCCAGCTCTCGCCGAAAAGCGCCGCCAACAGGCTGCGTCCTTCATCATGGCTGAGCGGCGAAAGCCTGAGCGCTGTGTGACTGACCCGACTTGAGTCGAGCTGGCCGCTGTCCGGCCCCGGACGATGCGTGACCAGCAACATCAGCCGCGTGCGTTCCAACCTGTCCATCACGAAACGCAGTGCCTCGAGCGACACGGCGTCGGCCCAGTGCAGGTCTTCGACGACGATCAACAGCGGCGACAACGCAAGCCGCCGTTCGATGATTGTGCGGACTGCGTAGAGAATTTGCCGCCGCAACTGCTCGGGCTCGACATGCTGCAAGGTGGCATCGGGGTCGCCAAGGCCAAGCACATGGTAGAGCAAGGGCATCAGCCGCTTCGCCTCCTCGCCCTGCAGGCCGAGATCGGTCAGCAAGCCAGCGAGCTTGCCCCGCATTTCGTCCCCAGTGTCGTTCTGCATCATCCCGGCAGCGCTGCGCACCACTGCGCCCAAGGCGCCAAATGATCGTTCGCCCAGCGGTGAGCACGTGGCTTGCCGCACGGCGAGGTTGCGAAAACGATCCTCGTCGCCGACGCGGGCGACAAACTCCTTTACCAGCCGCGATTTTCCGATACCGGCTTCGCCAACGAGGCGGACAAGTTGGGCCGAGCCGCCGCACGCCTGGTCAAGGCTCGCCAGCATTCTGTGCAGCTCCGCATCACGCCCTATCATCGGTGCGCTGAGGCCGAGCGCCTCGAGCCCACGCGCCGCACGCGGCGCCGCAAGCGGTGCATCCAGCCGATGGACGAGCACGCTGCCAGCCTTGCCGCGAAGCACGACATCACCCAGCGGCTCGTAGGAGAAGGCATGCCGGGTCAACCTGTGAGTGAGCTCGCCCACCAGCACCTCACCTGGTGCTGCCAGCGATTGCAGGCGTTGCGCCGTATTCACGGTGTCGCCGGTCACCGAATAGGATTTGGCGGTGCCGATGCCCAATCCGCCAGTGACGACCGGGCCGGTGTTTATGCCGATGTGGAGCAACAGAGGCGAGCCGGAGTGGCGCGCGCTTTCACCGAGCCGCGCCGTCCGGGCGATCATGTCGAGAGCGGCGCGAAGCGCACGCTCCGGATCGTCCTCATGCGCGACTGGCGCACCGAAGAGAGCCAGCAGTGCATCGCCGATGAATTTGTCGACGAAACCGCCAAAGTTTCGCACGGCCGCCGTCAATTCCTTGAACAGTTCGTTTTGCAGCGCTTGCATCACCTCGGGGTCGAGCTGCTCGCTGAGTGTCGTGAAGCCGCAAAGGTCGGCAAACAGGACCGTCACCGTCCGGCGATCGGCGTCGGAGACGGGATGCAGCCCATCGTCGCTCTCGATGTTGGCAAGCAGCGACGGCGTTCGAGCAGGGGGCACGACGGTCCGGCTCTGTGTCGGAGCAGGCCGTTCGACGGCTTTTGCGGCCGCACCGACGCTTGCCCCGCATTTCGGACAGAACTCGAAATCAGGTGCGCAGGGGTAGCCGCAACTGGCGCATGGCACGGGCTGGCGCTTGCCACACCTCGGACAGAAAGCGTATCCGCTCTCAACCTCGAAACCGCAGCCCGAGCAGTCCATCGACAAGACCTCACCAATGCATGTCGCCCAAAAGTGAACCCGGTTTTGGGGCAACGACATGCATAAAAACAAAGACCTAAAGCGGCCGCGGCGGCGTGATTCCCCACGCACGTCACGGCCAGGGTACTCACAAGGATGAACCGTTAGGCGTCGACCAGCAAGCGGCAGCGCAAATCGGCATCGGGCGATCCGTGTGGATCCCGGGCGGAGCGCTGCCGATTCGGGCGGCTACATAGCCGTCGTTGCGAAAGTTCCCTCTTACCCTCCGTCTTCCTGCTATTGTGGGGACGAGGAGACGGACCGATGAGCGAGAATCGCAAGCTGGCCGCAATCCTGGCTGCAGATGTCGTCGGATACAGCCGGCTCGCCAGCGCGGACGAAGATCGTACCTTGGCGAGGTTGCGGGCCCTGCGCAGCGACCTGATCGATCCGATCATCGCCGTGCACAACGGGCGGGTGATCAAGCGCACCGGGGATGGGGCGCTGGTTGAGTTCCGCAGCGTGGTGGATGCCGTGCGCTGCGCCGTTGAGGTTCAAAATGGCATGGTGGAGCGCAATGCCGGCGTGCCGCAGGACCGCCGCATCGAGTTCAGGATCGGCATCCACCTAGGGGATGTGGTTGAGGAAAGCGACGGCGACCTGATGGGCGACGGCGTCAACATCGCCTCGCGTTTGGAGGGCGTCGCGGCGCCCGGCGCCATCTGCCTGTCCGAGGATGCCTATCGCCAGGTCAAGGCGAGGCTCGATCTCTCGGTCAGCGATCTGGGCAGCACGCAGCTCAAGAACATCGCCGAGCCCATCCGGGTCTATTCGCTGCAAGTCGGCAGCGCCGGGACCAGGGCGGCCGCTGCCTCGGAAACCGAGAACCGACCGGCGACGGCAGCGCCGCCGAAGCTGTCGATTGCCGTCCTGCCATTCGCCAATATGAGCGGTGACGCCGAACAGGACTACTTCGCCGACGGCATCTCCGAGGACATCATCACGGCGCTGTCCAAACTGTCGCAGCTCTTCGTCATCGCCCGCAATTCGTCGTTCACCTTCAAGGGCCAGAACGTCCAGGTGCAGGAGGTGGGCACGAAGCTCGGCGTGCGGCATGTGCTTGAAGGCAGCGTACGCAAGTCGGGGAACAGGGTGCGCATCACCGCGCAGCTTATCGATGCAACCTCGGGCGGCCATCTTTGGGCGGAGCGGTTCGATCGCGAGCTGACCGACATATTCGCCGTGCAGGACGACGTAACCCAGCAGATCGTCGGTGCGCTGGCGCTCAATCTGACTGAGGGTGACCGTCAGCGGCTGGCCCCCGAGCACCCGCGCAACGCGGAGGCGTATGACTGTTTCCTGCGGGGCCGGGAGCTGTGGCACCGGCTGACGAAGGAGACCAACGTCGCAGCCCGCGATGTCTTGCAACGTGCCATCGACCTGGACCCGAAGTTTGCCTCTGCCCACGCTTTCCTCGCCCTCACGCACGGACTCGATTACCTGAACAGGTGGAGTGCCTCGCCGCCGGAATCGATGGCGCAAGCGGAAGAGATCGCAACGCGAGCGGTAACGCTGGATGACAGTGATCCCTGGGCGCACTGGGCGCTGGCTATAGCCAAGCTGTACACACGACGGCACGATGGAGCCATCGACGAGGCCGAGCACGCGATCGCCCTCAATCCGAACTTCGCCGAGGGGCACGTCATCCTCGGCGAGGCGCTGTACTTTTCGGGCAGACCCGAGGAGGCCCTCGAGAGCTTCGCCCGGGGGAAGACCTTGAATCCGTACTTTCCCGATGTGCTTCTGCACTTCCAGGCTTTGGCCGCGTTTCAACTGGGAAGGTACGAAGAGGCCGTTGACCTCTTGCTGCAACGGCTGGCTCGCAACGCCGTCACCGATGTCTCGCGCGCTCTTTTGGCCGCCTGCTACGGCCATCTCGGCCGTTTCGCCGAGGCCCGCGCGGCATGGCAGGAGGTGCTTCGCCTCAATCCCGATTATTCGCTGGAATACCGTCGCAAGGTCTTGCCCTACAAGAACCCTGCCGATTTCGAACTCGTGGTGGACGGGCTCCGCAAGGCCGGTGTTGTGCAATGACAACTGCGGCGATATCAGGTCGCCCTGATCCCTGCCTGGCCGATCTTGCGCCATCGGGCGTTTTCGCGAACCAGTTTCAGGTCGTCGGTCGTCTCGGCAAAGGTCCGCAATCGGTATTGCCGGAGGAGGTCCGGGAAAAGCGCCCCTTCCGGCAGGCCGGCAAGCTGCTCGCGGACTGAGATCTTTTCATCGATGACCCGCATGCCCCAGGCATTTTCCCGAACCTGCAGCTCTACAGCCAGTTCGCGCTCCTCCAGCGCGTTTTGGTCTAGCGCTGCCAGCAGGATCGAGTGGAAAAGCGCTACATAGCCGATCTGCCTCAGGCCGCCCACGACCCGCACGCGCGGCAAGATGGCAAGGACGAGGAACATCAGGAACAGGTTCGGCAGCAGCACGCCGTCCAGCAGCGCCTGCCTGAGATGCGGCCGCTCGAACGGGATGGAGAGACCATGCGGCCTGTCAGGCTCGATCAACTGCCCGTTCTCGAGCACGAGCTTGCGCACGCGTTCCTCGCGGATGCCCCAGAAATAGGCCGTGCTATTGGGCAGGAATCTGCCAAATGGGCCCGATGCCGCCTCTTGCAAGGCACGTTCGAGACGCTGGCGCCTTGCCGGCTCGATGAGCAGCCTGGAAAGAAGGCTGCCGTCGTGTTCCAGATGCCGCGCCATGGCGGCCGCGGCGAGCCGATCATCGATGAAGACCGGCCGAGCCATGCCGGAACGATCCCAATCGTCGACCAGATCCTCGTTGAGAGCCGTCAGCGCATCGGCGGCGGTCCCAAACACCTTGTCGTGGCCGGCAAGCAGCGTGCCCAGCCAGCGGCTGGCATCCGTTTCATCGCCCACAGCTTCGAGCGCCCGCTTGTTGAGGGAGACGGGACCGGCCACGCAGGCGCTCTTGCGGCACAGTTTGTGGCGCCCCATGCCAAACAAATTGACCTTGTCGTCGCCGACATCGAGCCATCCCGGCCCCTCCCGGCCGTTCGTCTCCATGGTCATCGTCGTTCCCATGAAGCCGACGAAGGCCGACAGCCCGTTTTCGACCGCGCCGAGCCAGGCAAGCAGGAGGGCATCGAAGGTGATCCGGTCCATCAGCAGCAGGCAGTGCAGGCCGGACTGGATCACCGGTCTGCGCTCGAACTCTTCGAGGGTCTTGCCGATCTCTTCAGGCTGCATGATCGCACCAAGGCGCTGATGCAGGACGTCGCGCAGGATCGACCGGGCAGCGACCGCCGGGGCCGATGCAGGCGTCGCCACCGGCCGCCACAGATGGCGGGCGTACTCGGAAACCGGCGCATTCCAGCTCTGCTCGATATCACGCACGACTTCCGGGCAGAGCAGCGACAGCACAGCTAGAATTTCCGCCGGAGGCGCAGCGGTTGGGTCAGAGATGGCGGTCATTGGTCCCGTCTAGCCGCTCGCGGTGCAAACGCCAAGGGAGACCAGACTTGCTGGACCCGGCCGGCCCACACCTGGATCGTCAACTCGATCAAAACAGGTAAGTCTCCAAACAGCGGATCTCAAAACCGCAGTCGGGCCATGCTCAGCAGGTCGTGGTACTGCCCGTCGGTAAAACCCGCCTTCACATGCCGACCTTCGACCTCGAAGCCATGGCTTGTGTACAGACGGACGGCCGGTTCGTTGTCGGCATAGACGGTCAACTCGACCCGCTTCAGGGCGCGCCAGTTGTCGGCCACGTCAAGCAGCGCACCAAGTATGGCAGAGCCGATGCCCTTGCCGACAAAGCCATCGTCAAGGCCGATATTGATCTCGCCAATATGCGACCGGCGTGGCGACCCCTGCACGACCAGGCTGCCATGGCCGACGACCTTGCCGTCCAGCTCCGCGACGATCCAGGTGGTTTCCTGGCCGGCCTTGGCGATGCGCCGCTCGACCTGTTCCACCATCTCGAAGGGCATCCTGAGCGTGCCCCACCGGAAGCCCGGCATGTTGAAGATAGCGCAAAGCGCCTCCGCATCGCTTGGCCGGATGGCGCGGAGCTGCGGCTGGATTTTCTCGGAGGATGACGTGTTGGTCATGGCGTTCCCGGCGAAGGCAATAGGCCCGGCACGATGCACCGGACGTCACCTGAAAATCCAGCCGTCTCTGCAAGCTATGCTGCCGATTGCGTGCTGAAATAGCGGGAGGCGGCGGAGAGTTTGAAGACGCCGCTGATGCCGATCCAGCCGAAAAGGGCAAGCCAGCACAATGTCTTGGGCGCCGTCCAGTCGATCCGATGCACCGCAGCGTCGGTGATGACGAGGCCAAGAATGGCAAGCAGGCCAACCAGAAACTGCGCCAGGCCAAGCACCAGCAGTTCCTCGCGCGGTGCGCTTTTCCAGACCAGATATACGCCGCCAGCGCCGGCGAGGAAGATGGCGCTGTAGACCTGGGCGTGGAAGGGATCGACCGGCCATGGCCAGGTGCTGCTGACCATCAGGGGAAACAGCAACATGCCGACGCCATAGAGCCCAAGGATCGCCGTTTCCGCCAACATGTAGCCGCGCCATGCGGGGTTTAGGGTCACGCCTCTTGCTGAAGGACGGGCCCTGGCCTGCCACAGGAACAGCCCGGATACCGCAGCTGAGGCAAGATAGACCAGGAACCAGAGCCAGGCCGCTTTGCGCTCGAAATTAAAATAGCCGAGATTGATCAACGAAACCGCCGACACGATGACGGTGAAGATGAAGGCCATGACGAGCACCAGCCTGCCGGGCGACCAGCGATTCCAGAACAAGAGCGCCGCCATCACCGCCATTTCGGCGGTGTAGAAGCCGCCGAGGAAGCGGGCACTGAATGGCGTGACGGGCCAGGGCCAGCGCGGCTTGACCAGTGCCGGCGCGAAAAACAGGCCGGCGCCCACGATCAGGACGATGATAACCCCTGCGGAGAAAAGGCGCAGAGCCGCGGGAAATGGCGGGTTGTCGGATGTCGGCACGGGAGAAAGCCCCAAAAATGAATGCCCAATGTACCATCATAGTGCCGCTTGCGGCCGGTAAAAATCTGCTGAATAGAAATTGGACTGTCACCAGGCTTGTCTATTCGAATGGCCGTGCGGTCCGTTTCGCAGTAAAATGGCGACTCGGACCAAAGAGCGGTCCGGATCAACACGCCTCGGGGGCGCATATTCCGGAGCCTGCACGATGAACGAAGCTCAGGATCTATTCTCGCTTCTGCGGCAATCGACCGATGTCGATCCGCAGGCAATCGACGCGATCAAGCGAACCGTCGCGGAGGGCGAGGACCGCGAACTTTGCCGCATCAATGCGCCAGCCTTCGCCAGCAAGCATGGCCTCGACGAGGAACGCACCATAGGTGCCTTTCTCCACGCGGCGCGGGTGGGTATCTTCGACATTTCCTGGAATGTTCTGTGCCCCGGCTGTGGCGGCGTGCTCGACACCAACGCCACGCTGAAAACCCTGCAGAAGGACGAATACACCTGCGCGCTGTGCGCCGAGGGCTATTCGCCGACCCTCGACGAGATGGTCGAGGTGACATTCACCGTCAGTCCCCGCGTGCGCAGGATTGCCGCCCACAATCCACACGAACTGCCGTTGGTGGAATATTTCCGCCAGATCTACTGGGGGTCCGGCGTCGATCTGCCGGAAGAGGATTTCGCCAAAAAGATAGAGGCGTTCTCGTTGGAGGACATCGAGCTTGCACCGGGTGAAAAGGCGTTTCTGCTCATACAGCTTCCGTCCGAATTCATCATCGTCTTCGAGCCGGTCACCCATTCAGCGCAGTTCATCGACGGGAAGGGCGAACCAACAAAGGAACGCCGAAGCCTGTCCTTGGTCTTCGACCGCGACCATGTCCAGAGCCAGACGCTGGAGATGCAACCGGGCCCGATGCGCATTTCGCTGGAAAACAGGACCGACACCCGCGTGCTGCCGACGGTCTTCATCGCCGGACCGGCATTGCATGATTTGCTGGGCAAACGCCGGCCCTTCCTGACGGCCAAGCGCCTGCTCACCAACCAGACGTTCCGCAATCTCTATCGCGCGGACACGCTCGACATCGACCAGCGCCTGAAGATCACCAGCCTGACCTTCCTGTTCACCGACTTGCGCGGATCGACCGCGCTTTACGAGCGGGTGGGCGACCTCTCAGCCTTCGATCTCGTGCGCGAGCATTTCCAGGTTCTGCACGAGATCGTCGCGGCGGAGGCAGGCGCGGTGGTGAAGACGATCGGTGATGCGGTGATGGCGACCTTCGCGACGCCCGATCGGGCAATTGCCGCGGCCCTCAGGATGCGCGATGCCATGCGTGCGCTCAACGACAAGAGCGGGCGCGAGGATCTTCTGCTCAAGATCGGGGTCCATGCCGGCCCCTGCATCGCCGTGTCCATGAACGAGCGACAGGACTATTTCGGCCAGACCGTCAACATTGCTTCGCGGGTCCAGAACCTTGCCACCGCACAGGCGATCTTCGCCACTCGTGCGGTGGTCGACGACAATCTCACCGCCGATCTATTGCACAGGAAAGCGCTGACGCCCGTGCCCCACGAGGTCGCGCTGCGCGGCATTGAGCGGGAGATAGCAGTCTATACGATCCCCTGAACACTTGGAACAATTCCAGGAAAAGTGTGAAACGGTTTTCCCGGGAAAGGCGCGTGGCACGTTCCCTGGAGAATTGCGTTAAAACAACGAGATAGAGCGGTTCGGCGTTTCCGTGGAACGGTGAACCGCTCTACTGCATGTCGCCCGAAAGTGGCCCGGCTTTGGGGCAACGCCATGCATAACAACAAGACTTATAGCGTGTCGCCTGAATCCGTTTCAACGCGACGCGCTTTGGGTCGTCTCGGCCCCTCACACACGCCTATAGACAAATAGACGATCTGTGGGCACCGAAGGCGGCGGTGGGAGGCGTTGCAACTGCGGGTGATGGAGCGGTATGCCGCTGACCGCGAAGCCGCCGACGCGAAGCAGGCGCGCGATCAGATCGGGAAGCCAGCTAAGGGTCACCACATCGCGATCTTCGTGGCCGGTGCCGAGGTCGGCATTGACAAGAGCGGCGTCGATGCCGATGAACCTGGGCGCCGTCTCGCTTATCTCGCCGAGCACGAGGTTTTCAGCGTCGGGAATTGAGCTGTCGTGTGCGGCAAGTGCGCGGTCGAACGCCACGATCCGGCGTCCGGGCAGGCGCTCGCGCAGGTGGTGGAACGTCCGGCCATTGCCGAGGCCGAGTTCGAGCACGGGGCCCTCGATCTTCGCCACCTCGACACAGACTTGATCGAGAATGTCGCGCTGTGCGGTCATCCGACGGATGAAACTCTCGAGGCGACTCATATACGGTTGTATGTCCTGAACCAGCCCAAGAAATCGGCGACGCTCGCGACCAGGGCGGTTCGCGGCTGAAACCCGAGGGCACTTGTTAAACCTCGATCGAATTTCGCCGCGTATAGAGGCGAACGGCAAACATTGCAACAACCGGACAGGCCGCCGGCAAGGGTCATACCGGGGTGGAGCAGGCGGCATGGCGCGCGGCGGAATGGCGATCTCACTTGTAGGGGTCCGCGGCGTCCCGCAAGCCATCGCCGAGGAAGTTGAACGCCATGATGACGAGAACGACGGGGAGCATAGGCAAAAGCAGCCATGGATAGAACGCGATCACGTTGACGCTGCGCGCCTCGGTGAGCAGGATGCCCCAGCTGGTTATCGGCGCCCTCAAGCCAAGCCCAAGGAAGCTCAGTGCCGTCTCGCCCAGGATCATGCTGGGTATGGAGAGCGTCGCCGTCGCGATCAGATGCGACATGAAGCCGGGAATGAGGTGCCGCCCGATGATGCGGCTGCTGTTGGCGCCCATCAATTGCGCGGCCAGAACGTAATCCTCCTCGCGCAAGGCCAGAAGTTTTGAACGCACGGCCCGCGCCAGTCCGGTCCAGTCGAGCAGCCCGAGGATGACGGTGATGCCGAAATAGATCACCGCCGGACTCCAGGTTATCGGCATAATCGCCGCCAGAGCCAGCCATAGCGGAATGCTGGGGATCGATTGCAGAACTTCGATGATCCGTTGAACGATCAGGTCGAAGATACCGCCGTGATAGCCGGCCAGTCCGCCGATGACGATGCCGAGCAGGAAGCTGAAACTGATGCCGACGAGGCCGATCGTCAGCGAAATGCGTGCGCCATAGATGATGCGCGAGAGCACATCGCGCCCCAGCCTGTCGGTGCCGGCCAGGAAGAGCTGGCCGTTTTCGGCAGGGCAGACCAAATGCCTGTCACCTTCGATCAGGCCCCAGAACCGGTAAGTGTCGCCCCTGCAGAAGAAACGCAGCCGCTGAACATCATCCTGGTTCTCGATGTAGTTCCGCTTGAGCGTGTCCATATCCAGCGTCATCTGGCGGCCATAAACGAACGGCCCGACGAACTCGCCGTTGTGGAACAGGCGCACCCGCTGCGGCGGCGCATAGATGTAGTCCATGTTGCGCGTGTGCAGATTGTAGGGCGCCAGGAACTCGCAGATCAGTATCCCGGAATAAAGCACTGCCAGGAATATGCCGGATACAAGGGCAAGCCGGTGGTTTCGGAATTTCCACCACATCAACCGCAACTGCGACGCCTGGAAGACCTTCGACTGCTCCGGCGTCATCGCCTCGACCGACTGCAGGTCGAGGGGCGCGGTGGAAACGTAGTGTTGCAGTGGAGCACCCGGAGCGGGCAGCGGCGAATGCGTGTTCATTTGGTGCTACCGCCCTGCAAACGAATTCGTGGATCAAGCAGCGCCAGCGCCAGGTCGGAGATCAGCACTCCGATGACCGTCAGGAAGGCGAGGAACATCAGGAACGACCCTGCCAGATACATGTCCTGGCTTTGCAGCGCCTTGATCAGCATCGGCCCGGTCGTTTCCAAGGACAGGACGATCGCCGTGATTTCGGCACCGGAGATGATGGCCGGCAGGATAGAGCCGATGTCGGAAATGAAGAAATTGAGCGCCATGCGCAGCGGATATTTGACCAGCGCCTTGAAGGGATGAAGGCCTTTGGCGCGCGCGGTCACCACATACTGCTTGTGTAGCTCATCGAGCAGATTGGCGCGCAGCCGCCGGATCATGCTTGCCGTGCCCCCGGTGCCGATGATCAAGACCGGGATCCAGAGATGGGCGAGGATCGACTTCGCCTTGTCCCAACTCATCGGCTCACCGAGATATTGCTGGTCCATGAGATGGCCGATGGACGTACCGAACCAGATGTTGGCGAAATACATCAGGATCAGCGCCAGCATGAAGTTCGGAATGGCAAGGCCGAGAAGACCGAAGAAAGTCAGGCCGTAATCGCCCCAGCTGTATTGATGCGTGGCTGAGTACATGCCGATCGGAAAGGCGATGAGCCAGGTGAAGATGATCGTGACGAAGGAAACCAGCACGGTCAGCCACATTCGGTCCCCGACGACGTCGCGAACCGGCAGCTCATATTCGAAGGAATAGCCGAAATCGCCCTGCAGCATCCCGCCGACCCAGTAGAAGTAGCGAACAACCATCGGCTTGTCGAAACCATATTCCTTGCGCATCATCTCGATGCGGTCGGAATCCACCGCTTCGCCCTGAGCCCGAAGCTCGGCAACATAGCTGTCGAAATAGTCGCCTGGGGGAAGTTCGATGATCGTGAACACCAGCGCCGATATGATCAGCAGCGTTGGAACCATCACAGCGATACGCCAGACAAGATATCGAAGCACGCTCAGGACTCTCCAAGCCAGAATGTATCCGGCATATAGACACCGAAATAGGAAGTCGGGTCGTAGCCGTAGAGCGCCTTGTCAGGCAGATTGCGCAGCCGCGAGGATGCCAGAACCGGCTGATGCGTTCCGTTCACCGTGCCGATCGAAAACACCTGATCGGTATAGATCGACAGCATTGACGTCCAGATTTCGGCGCGCTCCGCGCTTTCGGTCGATGCGTTCCAGCGCGCGAGTAAAGCCATCAACTCGACCACAGGCGGAAGATCGGGCGCCTCACCCATCTTGCCATGAGACAAATAGTGAGCACCCCAGAGCGGCCATTGCAGCTGGTCATCGATGGTGGGGGCCAGCTGGTACGGGTTCATATCGGGGGTCGGCACGCCATTGTCGATGCCCGACCACATCGACATCATGATCTGGCCGCCAACCGCGCGGCTACGGAAAATGTCGCGCTGCGAAGTCCGGATGAACAGGGCGATGCCGATCTTGCGCCAGTGATCGGTGATGAGTTCGAGCGCGTCGGTTTCCAGCGTGCTTTCGCCGGCCGTTTCCACGATGATTTGCGCCGGGCGTCCGTCGGGAAGTATCCGCAGCCCGTCATCGCCACGCTTCTGAAGCCCGGCCTCGTCGAGCAGGGCATTGGCCTGGTCGGGATCATGGGCGACCCAGGCTTTCGCGAATTCCGGCCGGAAGAGCGGGCTCTCCGGCAGCACCGTATCGGCACTTTCCTGCGCCAACCCGTAGAACACAGCCAAATTGATCTCGCGCCTGTCCACAGCCAGCGAAAGTGCGCGGCGCACGCGCACATCACGGAAAAGGCCACGCCACACCAGGTCAGCACAATTCAGATTAGGCAGCAGCGCCAGCCGCGAACCCTGTGTGCGTTTCCACAGATGCATCTTCACCGGGTAGCGCTTCTCCGCATCCTTCAGGAAGGAGTAATCGGTGAAGTCAATTCCCAGGCTCTGCAGGTCGCTCTCGCCCGCACCGGTCTTGGCGGAAATGATCGTCGATGAGCTGACGTTCATGACAATCCGGTCAACATAGGGCAGTTGCCGGCCATTCTCGTCTATTCGATGAAAGAACGGATTGCGCTCGAAGACGAACTGCTCGGCCGGCGGCTTGGTCCGGTTCTGCCAGGGATCGAGGGTCGGCAGTTCCGGGTTCTCCGGGCGATACTGCCGCGACATGCGGATATGCAGGAGCGTCCATTTCCGGGCCCGGTTCTCCTTCATGAGGCCAGCGAGCCGGAATGGGTCCTGGTACTTCTTGTGGAACTGCTTGAGATAGGCGGCCGGCAGAACAAGCGACAGCGGCGCCGCAGCGGCGAGCTTGGGCAGGAAGTCGGGATTGGGCGCGTCCCAACTGTAGCGGACCGTCAACGGATCGACGATCTCGAAGCGTGGCGGCTTGCCGTCCGCCATCAGGGCCGGGGCGAGCCCGCCTTGCGAAAGCTCGTCGTTCAGCCAGACATCTTCCCAGCAATAGCGAAAATCCTCCGGCGTCAAAAGGCTGCCGTCAGACCATTTGTGCCCTTCCCGTATCTTGAAAGTGAAGACGCGATCATCGGCGACGTCGAAACTTTCGAGAATGTCGGCTTGCATGTTGAGCTTTTCGTCGTAGCCGACCAGGCGAGCATATCCATAGATCGTCATCATCCGGATATCTTTCTGGCTGCCGATGATCGTTCGCAGCGTGCCGCCATATTGGCCCGGCTGCCGACCCATCGCAGCGAGATTGATCGCGCGCGGGCTCTTGGGCAGACGTTCGGCGAGTGCCGGCAGCGCCCTGGCCTTCAGCTCCGGCTGAAGGAATTCCGGCTCCAGATCGCCGGCGCGCGACGTGCTCGGCAGAAATGCCGAAGCCATGAGGCCAAGGACAGTGCGCCGGCTGATCAATGGCGTAGCTCGCTGACATCGGCCGAACGTCGGGCCAGCACGAGGTGGCCGCCGCCAAGATCGAGCGGCGACAGCACATCCTCCTCGCCCTCGTCGCGGAATTGCGGTCCCCATGCGCTGGTGTCGGAAGCGCCGCTGAGCTTCAGCGTCTTGAAATCCATCGGCCTGTCGAGATCGGGGAAAGGTACCGCGGCGACCAGTGAACGCGTGTAGGGGTGGACCGGTTTCCGAAGCAGAATTTCGCGCGGCGCAAGTTCGACGATACGCCCGCCGCACATCACCGCGATGCGGTCTGCCATGTAGTCCACCACTGCCAAATTGTGGGATATGAACAGGTAAGTCAGGCCCAGTTCCTTCTGCAGGTCCTTCAGAAGGTTCAGGATCTGCGCCTGGACAGAGACATCGAGCGCCGAAACCGGTTCGTCGCAGATCAGGAGTTCAGGCCCCAGCGCCAACGCCCGCGCGATGCCGATACGTTGACGCTGCCCACCGGAGAAACTGTGCGGATAACGCTGGATGAAGCGCGGATCGAGCCCGATTGCCTGCATCAGGCTCTTGACCATGGCGAGTCGGGACGCGGCATTGCCACGTCGATGGATTTCCAGGGGCTCGCTCAAGATGTTCTCCACCGTCATGCGCGGTGAGAGCGACGACACCGGATCCTGGAAGACCATCTGGATTTTCGCGCGCAGCATGCGCAGGGCGTCTCCCTCGGCTTCGAGGACGTCGATCGGTCCTTCGCGGCCGTTGAAGATCACAGAGCCGCCGCTAGGGGTGACAGCCCGCATGAGGATTTTGCTGACGGTGGTCTTGCCGGAGCCGCTTTCGCCGACCAGACCCAGGCACTCACCCCGCCTGATATCGAAGCTCACGCCGTCCACGGCGCGAACAGAGGGTTGGTGATCTCCGCCGAACCATCCGGACTTGCGGATGGTGAAAGTCTTCGTGAGATCCCTGACCGACAGCAGGATGTCGTCCGGCCCCTTCGATGCCGGCGCCGTCTGTTTGCCGAGCAGGTTCTCGACATTCACCGGAACCTCGCGGAGTGCCTTCAGCCTTTCGCCAGGCTTCAGGTCGAAATGCGGAACGGCCGCCATCAGGCCCTTCAGGTAAGGGTGACCTGGCCGGCGGAATATCGCCTCGACAGGTCCCGCTTCCATGATCTCTCCATGGTAGATGACCACCACCTCGTCGGCGACATTGGCGACCACGCCGAGGTCGTGCGTGATGAGCAGCATCGCCATGTTCAGCTTGGTCTGAAGCCCGCGCAGCAATTGCAGGATTTGCGCCTGGATGGTGACGTCCAACGCCGTCGTCGGCTCGTCGGCGATCAGCAAGGCGGGCCGACAGATAAGCGCCATGGCGATCATGGCGCGCTGACGCAATCCTCCCGAAAGTTCAAACGGATACATATCATAGGCGCGCTTGGGATTGGGAAAACCGACAAGGCTGAGCATTTCCTCGGTCCGCGCCTTGCGCTCCGCCCGAGGCATGGGCGTATGGATCTGCAGGGATTCGCTGACCTGGTTGCCGATCGTGTGCAGCGGCGACAGCGATGTCATCGGCTCCTGGAAGATCTTGCCGATGCGGCTGCCTCTCAACGCCCGGATTTCGGGTCCGTCACGCGGCATCTGCAGGATATCCTGCGTCGTGCCGGGCCTTTCAGGATCGGAAAACAGGATGCGGCCGCGAACATGGGCCGTCTTCGGCAAGATGCCCATCACGGCCTGGCTGAGCACCGATTTTCCGGAACCGGACTCGCCGACAAGCGCGGTAACCTTGCCGGGCAGGACGCGAAGATTTGCACGCCTGACAGCATGCAACGGCCCCCCGACGATGGCAAACGAGATGCCAACATCTTCGATCCGCAGCAGGTCAACACCCGAATTCATACCCGAATTCATTCTCACACCAGCCCCAATCTGGCGGCCTGCCTGGCGGCAGGCCCAGAAAGCGAGACTAGCGCATTGCGTGCCTAGAGCAACTTGGATTCTAAACGGTCGCCAGTTCCCTGACGGAACCCGCGACCGGATTGCAGACCAAAAGCGTCCGGATCAGATCGTGGCGGTTACTGAAGCTTCCGCCGGTCGCCTGCCGACAGCCGGGCGGCATCGCGATGAAGCAGCATGACCTGCTCGGCGTCCGATATCCGGTCGTGAACCGGCTCCATCGCACTGTCTTCATCGAGCGCAAGAGCGCCCGACAGATCGGGTGAAAGCACCGTCAGCTTCTTGATGCCCGCCAGTTCCTCGTTACCGAGCGTCAGCCAGCTGTTGGTGCCGCAATAGCTGGCGAAGTCTTTGCTGGCGAGAACGCTGTGCGGATATTTCTTGGTCAGGGTCTGGAGGCGCTGGACCTCGTTTACAGCCGAGCCGAAGACAGAGAATGTCAGCCGGTCGGTAAGGCCGACATTACCGAACATCACATTGCCGACATGCAGGCCGATACCGAAGCCTATGTCGCTCAACCCCTGCTGCTTCCTGCGCAGATTGAGATCCATCATGCGCGCGCTGGCCTTGTGCGCCGCCGCAAGAGCAGCCTGACAGGCGATCTCGGACTGCGAGCGGTGCCTTTCGCAAGGGTAGACGGCAATGAAGCCATCCCCGATGAAACTCATGATCTGCCCGCCTTTGCGATTGAAAGGTGCGGCAACGGCGTCGAAAAACTGGTTCAGAGTATCGATATAGATTTCGCGGCCGGAGGTTTCGGCAAGCCTTGACGACCCGCGCATATCGGCCATGACCAGTGCGGCCCGGATTGTATCGCCCTCGCCGCGCTTGATCTGGCCGTCCAGCACGCGCCTGCCGGCGTCGCCGCCGAGATAAGTGGTCATCATGTTGTCGGCGAGCTTGGTAAGCACCGCCATCTTGGTTGCGATAGCGAGATGGTTCTGGATGCGCAGCAGCGCCGAAATCATGCTGTCGCTGAAGCCGGCAGCACTGTCGGTCGACCAAGACCCCATCATGCCCTGCGTGGTGTTGCCGCTGAATGGATGGACGAAAGCCATGTAATCGGTGACGCCCATAAGCCTGAGTTCATCAAAAACAGGAAACTCCGACGGCACCGACGGGTCGAACCGGCGTCGCAGATGGTCGAGCTTGTTGCTGAGCAGATGGTAATATGGGCTGGTCACGAACCTGTCGGACGGCACGCCGCCCTCGTTGCGGAAGCCTTCTACTTCGAGGCCCTGGCCGCGAAACCAGGTGAAGCCAAGCGCGTCATAAAGCGGATGAAGCATCGAAAAGCTCAGATGCACCCGCTTCAGTGGCAGGCCGGCGGCAGCCAGCCGCTCACAAAAGCCTTTTACCAACGTTTCCAGGTCGTTGCCCTCGAGCGCCGATTGGGTCAGCCAATCGGCAACCTTATCCACGAGAATGGTGGAAATTTCTGTGCTCATGCTATCTCCAAACCCGTCCAAGATGGGCCACTCCTTTGATCCGCCACAACACAGTCCGCCAACGACCCAAGGATAATACCCTCGAAATCAATGAAGCCGGCTAGAATGTCCCGAATGACTGTCCTTGCAGGCAAGGAGCGGGCGAACTGCATCTATCTGTTGCGCCATCATGTGGCGAGGCTGCCGGCGGAGTGCAACCACGATCCTGACATCGGCTGAAAAATTCGCCGACCAGACGCCGTCAGGCCTTCACCACCGTTTCTCGGGCTAGCCCGAGGCGGCCAAAAACATTGCGTGTGTCGACGATCAGCAGAGCGTGATCGGCGATCGTCTGATAGTCGATCGCGTCGTGGTCGGTTGCAACGACCACAGCATCGAAATCCTTCAAGGCCGCCTCGGTCAATTCGACCGAGCGACGCCCCTTGATCGCCATATGCTCCCGTGTGCTGGGAATCTCGGCCACATGCGGATCGTGGAAATCCGCCTTGCCGCCCCATTCCTCGATGAGTTCAATGAGCCGCAATGAGGGGCTTTCGCGGATGTCGGGCACATTCTTCTTATAAGCGAGCCCGATGATGAGAATGCGCGAGCGGCTGAGCGCCTTGCCGCAGCGCCGGTCCAGCGCCTTCGCCAGTTCATCGACCACATGACGCGGCATGGCCGTGTTGATCTCCGCCGCCAGCTCGATGAAGCGGGTCGGCAGTTCGTATTCGCGCGCCTTCCACGTCAGGTAGAAGGGATCGATCGGAACGCAGTGCCCGCCAAGTCCGGGGCCAGGATAAAAAGGCATGTAGCCGAAGGGCTTGCTCTTTGCCGCCTCGATCACCTCCCAGATGTCGATGCCCATCGCACCGAGCACCACCTTCAACTCATTGACGAGGGCTATGTTGACCGAGCGGAAGATGTTTTCCGTCAGCTTGACCGCCTCGGCGGTCGCCGTGGTGGAAACCGGAACGACGGTTTTGACCACGCTTTGGTAGAAAGCCTGCACGAGCGTCGCCGCTTCGATGCCGTCGCCTGCCACGACCTTGGGGATCGTCGCGACTTCGAAGCTGCGATTGCCGGGATCCTCGCGTTCGGGCGAGAAACCGAGAAAGAAGTCTGTGGTCGACTGCAAGCCGGTTTTTTCCAGTATGGGCTTGATCACGTCGTCGGTGGTGCCGGGATAGGTGGTCGATTCCAGCACGATCAGCTGACCGAGACGCAGATGCTTGGCGATGGTGCCTGCCGTGTTCCTGACAAAGGAGAGGTCCGGTTCACGGTGTTTGGTCAGCGGTGTCGGAACGCAGATGATGATGACATCGCAGACGGCCAGTTCGGCAAAATCCGCAGTGGCGCGGAAGCGTCCGCTCGCCACCTGGTCGGCAAGGGCTGTCGAGGTCACCGCCTCGATGTAGGATTGGCCCTTGTTCAGGCTCTCGACCTTCTGGACTTCGATGTCGAAGCCGGATACCGGAAAGCCGGCGCGTGCGACCGCAACCGACAGAGGCAATCCGACATAGCCCAATCCGATCACGCCGACTTGCGCCGAACGCGTCGAAATCCGGTCCAGGAGACGGTCATATGTCGATCGTGAGGCGTCCAAAAATCTGCTTTCCCGTCAATTCGGACAGACTACCCGCGGCCCATGGCGAAGCTCATCGGATCCCGAGAACCATGGCCGAGGCATATTGCCGAAAATCGATTTCCGCAAGCCGTCATCGGACCGGCGCCTTCGCCTTCAGGCGTGCGGCAGCCATCGCATAGCCGCCGTCGGCACCATCGATGAAATGAACATGATCGGGCTGCAGCGGCGAGATGACGAGGCATGTCATCAAGGCCGACTGCTGGCGGTGCAGGCCATAGCTGCAGATGCCCGCCTCTTCCGCCTGTTTCAGCCGGCTCTCGATCCGTTGCAAGACATCCGCGTCAACGTCGATGGTCATCTTCAAGCCGTCGTCGAATTTCCGGAAATCCGAATTGCTGGCCACCTCGCGTTTGTAGACCTTCGGATCGAAACGGCCGATCGTCCAGCCAAATCTATCGGTAACAGCCGTAAGCGTCATCAGGAACACCACCCACAGCTTCATCAACCACCGCCGCCCTGGCGGCGCCGTGGCCCGCGCCTCGACATCGAGGCCGGCGGGCAGAATGCTGTAGGCCGGCCCGTCTACCGGCACCGGGTGGCCATCGCGTTCCTGCCTGCTGGCAAGGGCGATGATGTCGGAGGCCAGAAACTGAAAACCGCGCAAGTCGCTCGATGCCCCAGGTATGGCTATGATCGACACGATTTCGCCATGCCGGGCCTCGATCGGGTTCCAGCGGCAGGAGAGGCCGGTCAGATCAGGCCGCGCCCCGGCCGGCGCGGGGTCGATGCGGTAGCGCCCCGCCTTCATCTCGGCTTCCGCCCAACTGCCGCCACCGCCGGCAAACATCGCATAGAACGCCGCTTCCGAGGCCTGGAACCTCGCCACGCGAACGTCGAGGCCTTGCGCTCTTATATCCTTTATCGGCACGATTGCCGCACGCAAGGTCAGGTCCAGTTCGTCCGCCACCCATCTCTGGACAGAAGCCAGCGCGTTACGGGCGATCTCCAGCGCCGAGCCGGGAAACGCCACGAGCGCGCCGTCGCCGCCGAAGACAAAGGGAAAATCCTGCCGGCCCAGCGCATTGAGCAGCGCCGAGATGACGCTGGCGCCGGCCATATTGACGGTCTTATAGCGCCCAGCCTCGATCGCCTTGGTCGAGCCGACGATGTCGGCGGTGGCCAGCGCCCAGCCATCCGGCAAAGGCCGATAATTGTCGATATCGGCAACGCTTTCGAACTTTGCGAATACCGGCAAGGAAGCGACAAACGGGTCGGGCGCGGCAGCTGTTTCCATGACCATCAGATAGCACATTCCACTGCTTAGAGGTGAAGTCGATCATGCTACGAAATTGACTTGCGCAGGCTTTCCGATGATAGGGTCGCGCGATGCGAATTGCCTTCTACGCGCCGCTGAAGTCGCCCAATCATCCCGTCGCCTCCGGCGACCGCCAGATGGCACGGATGCTCGCCAAGGCGCTGAAGCATGGCGGGCATAGCGTCGAACTGGCATCCGAACTGCGCTTGTATCTACGCGAGCCGGAGTCGAAAAGTTTCGATGCGCTCAAGATCGAAGCCCGAGAGGAAGCCGCGCGGCTGACCAAGCTTTGGGATCGTGACGGCAAGCCCGATCTCTGGTTCTCCTATCATCCCTATTATAAGGCGCCCGACCTGATCGGGCCCGGACTGGCGTCGGCCTTTGCCGTCCCCTATGTGACGGCCGAAGCCTCCTATTCGAGGCGGCGCAACACCGGTTTGTGGGCCGACACGCAAGGCTTGGTGGCGCGAGCCGTCGAACAGGCAGCGCTGAACATCTGCTTCACACACAGGGACCGCCAGGGACTGGCAGATGCGATTCCCGACGCCGCTCTCGGTATGCTTTCGCCCTTCATCGACACATCGGCATTCCGGGAAATGCCGGCACGCGGTTGTCCGACGCGCCTCGTTACCGTCGCAATGATGCGCCAGGGCGACAAGGTCGAAAGCTATCGCATGCTGGCGCAAGCGCTCGGCCCGATCGGCCACCTGCCCTGGACCATGTCGGTCGTCGGGGATGGGCCTGCCCGTGACGAGGTGAAAGCGCAATTCGCCGGCTTGCCCGCCGACCGTATCGAATGGCTTGGCGCGATCGAGCCGGCCGCCGTGCCGGATGTCCTCTACAGGGGGGGAATTTACGTCTGGCCGGGCTACGGCGAGGCCTATGGCATTGCCTATCTTGAAGCACAGGCCGCCGGCCTTCCGGTGGTGGCTCAGGATATCGCCGGCGTGCCGGAGGTCGTGCGGAATGGTCAGACCGGGTTTCTCACCCCGCCGGGCGATGTGGCGGCGTTCGCTTCCGCCATCGAAAGGCTTCTGGCCCATAACGACGAAAGAACCATCATGGCCGAAAAAGCCAGACGTTTCATCCTCGAAGAACGCTCCCTCGGTGCTGCTGCCGCGCGTCTGGCCGAACTTCTTTCGAAGATCCCCGTTTCATGACACCCGATCGGATCTGGCAGCCCTTGGTAGAAGAACTGGCGCGCTGGCAACGGGCCGGCCGCAAGGGGGAGTTCTGGCTGCGCGACGATGACGCCGTGGAGCCGACGCCTGAGCTTGATCGGCTGCTCGACCTCACCGGGAAATTCGCGGTTCCGGTCACTCTGGCCGTCATTCCGGCCCTGACGGATGAGAGGCTTGTGGTCCGGCTTGACGAGGCGCCGCATGCCACGATCGCCATCCATGGCTGGGCGCACCGAAATCATTCGCCCGAGGGCCAGAAAAAGCAGGAGCTCGGCGCGCATCGGCCACGCGAGGCGGTCCTGGATGATCTGGCTCGCGGGCTGTCGCACCTGATGGGCCTGCACGGCGCGCGTGCCGTTCCGATGCTGGTGCCGCCCTGGAACAGGATCGACGCCGGCCTGGTATCCGACCTTGGATCGATAGGATTTGCGGCATTGTCGGTCTATGGGCCGCCGAAGCCGGCTCCCCTGGCGGTCATCAACAGTAATGTCGACATCATGGATTGGCATGGCACACGCGGCTGCCGCGATCATGGCCTGCTGGTTCAGGCGATCGTCGCGCAATTGCAGCATGCATTCGACGGCGGCGAACCGGTCGGCCTGCTCACCCACCATCTCGTCCATGATGAGTCGGCCTGGCTTTTCGTCGAACGGCTGTTCACGCTCACCGCACGGACTGAGGCCTGCGCATGGCTTCCGATCAGGACACTGATCGGGCGCAGCGCCGGCAGAGGAAAATAGCTCAGCGCTTCTTGTTCAATGAGACCGGGAATTTGAGCGTCTGGCCATCGCGCGCGGCAAAAGCGCCGGCAAACCTTTTTTTGGCCAGTTTCTCGATCTCGTCCAGTTGCTCGTCGGTGCGTGTCGGATCGTGGTGAAACAGCGCAAGCCCCCGCGCACCGGCCGCCTCACAGAGCTTGACGCCCTGTTGCCATGTCGAGTGCCCGTGACCGCGGCGGCGTTCCATTTCCTCCTCGGTGTAGGTGCAATCGTAAACGACGAGGTCGGCATCTGCGATCAGGCCGAGCACCGCCTGATCGAGTTTGTCCGGCTCGTGCTCGGTGTCTGTGATCACCGCCACGACGCGGCCGCCCCATTCGACCCGGTAGCCTATGCAGCCGCCCGGATGGACAAGACTGGCGGTTCGGACCACCACCCCTTCGCGCGGCCGAAGCACGTCGCCGGATACGAAATCGTGGTAGTCGAGGCTTGCCTTGCAGATATCCAGTCTCACCGGAAACCACGGCGGCCGTATGAACTCATCGACCATCTGCCTGGTCGTCATGCGTCCTGCAAGATGCCCGGACCAGAGCGCAATCTTGACGCTCCGGTCATAGATCGGCGCAAACACCGGCAGCCCGATGATGTGATCGTAATGACAATGGGTGAAGAACAGGTCGAAATCGGTCATGCCCGACGCCCGAAGCGCCCCGCCGGCAGGCCGCAGGCCAGAGCCCGCGTCGAACAGGAGCGTATGCTTGCCGCATCGCATCTCGATGCAGATCGTGTTGCCGCCATAGCGGGAGAATTCTGGCCCGGATACCGAAATGCTGCCGCGTACCCCCCAAAACCTGACCAGGAAAACATCGTCGTCCATGCTAGCCCTTCGCAGTACCGTCACTCATCGTAGCCAAACAACGGCTGCTAGGCGAGACAGGTTTTGTCAGGGTGGCCTTCTCAGGGGCCAGTGCCGTAGCGACGGTGGATCGAGCAGTCATTGTTATTTGGCGCTTCGTGCGTCGATCAGATCCGCGGTCGTATGGCTTAGGCGGTCGGCAAGAACCCGCAATATCTCGATGGTCATTTCCGGGTACTCCCGCATAAGCCTCAAGAAATGATCCTTGCGGATTCTCAAGGCCTCCACCGGACTTGCCGCTCTGACGGTGGCTGTGCGGGAGCTGTTGCACAATATGGCGATCTCGCCAACGATCGAATTTGGCACCATTTCGGCAATTTTTATCGGTCCGCTGTCGGAATCGACCAGAATATCCGCGCTGCCTGAAAGGATGACATAGGCGGCGTCTCCCTCGTCGCCCTGACGGAAGAGGATCTGCCCGGCGCTGTAGCTCACCCGGTCGGATGTGAACGCGAGCAGCTTGAGTTTTGTCGACTCGATGCCGGAAAACAAGGGAATGCGTTGCAGCATTCCAACTTCATCCTTGAGCAGCATTGTCGCAAACCTCCCAAAATTCGCGTTTGCCAGACTAGAGCAACGAACGCCCTGATGGAATCAATTCTGTTTCCGGGATGGCGAGGCGAGCCACGCGGTGGCTCGCCCGATGTCGTGCGATCGGGCGATGTCGCCTGGCAAATTCCCACCTGCAGAACGATCCCATCTGAATGTCCGTACCTCTATGACAGCAGTTCCTTGAAGATACCGTTGCCTGCCAAAAGTGTCTCGTGTGTTCCGTCTTCCACCAATTGACCCGAGTCGAAGACGACAACGCGATCGAACATCGCCGCCATTGCCGGATTCGTCACCACCCATACTATTGCCGGCGAATGGCCGTCGCACCTGGCTGCCTCGAGCACGTTTCGAAGCACCTTCTCCTGCATGCGATGGTCCAGCGCCGACAGCGGCCGGTTGAGAATGAGAAAATCGGGACGCTTGAGCAGGGCCCGGGCAACATCGAGCTTCTGTCGCTGTCCACCGGTCAGCCGCCTGCCGCCGGAGCCGACGTTGAAGTCGAGGCCGACATCCAGCAGCTCGGCATAAAGTCCCAGTTCGTCAAGAATGTCATAGACGATGGAGCGTATGCGGTCCGGCGCGTCGGGATGGCTGTTGCCCACACGCCCGAACAGGACATTGTCCATGACGGTGGCCGCGGCAATGTATTTGGCGGGATCATACCGTTCGATCGCATCTTGCAGCTCGGGCGGCAGGTTTTCATAAAACCGGTTGCGTGCAGAGACGATCTTGCTCATCAGCTCGTCGCTGAGCAGGCCGAAGCGGTGCCGGGGTTCGATATAGGCAAAGCTCAAGGTGACGATCATGGCACGGTCGTTCTCGGAAACCGCCTCGTGTGGACGGTTCTTGAGCCGTTGCAGCAAGGTTTCGTAGGCGGGTATCTCCTCGGCGCTCATGAAGGCGAGCTGCTGGAAGAACTGGTGATCGGGCGGCAGGTCGGCAAACAGCTCGATCGCCTGTTCGGCGATCTCCATGCCCATTTCGTAGAGCGTGCGGTCGAGGCCGGCTTCTTTCAACACGGAAGCAAAATAGGGATTGGCCGCCAGAGCCCTGTCGGCCAGCTTGGGGCCGGCGGCGGCGCCGAATAGCAGGTTTTCGCCGATCGTTGCTTCCTTGTTGTAAGCGCCCGGTTCGAAAGGAACCACCAGGCCGCTCAGCCCTTCCTGCTCCAGCCGGGTTCGCAGCGCCGCACGCAGTTCGACGATCCGCCTGGCAAGCTCCGTGTGACGCGTGAGGTTGGCCGAAGAGCGCAAGCCAAGATCCAGAATGTCGCGCGACAGGACAACCGCGTCGAGCACCCGGCGCACGGCTTCAAAGAGGTCGTGCGGGCCGGTAGCGCCGGCGGAAGCATAGTTGATCCAGTCGCTCTGGATATCAAGATCCGGATTGCCCGACCGGCGCGCCTCATGCATGTTCCAGCGGTGCTGGTCTGCCGCGGCGCCATCATAAGTCACCGGCGTCAGCGGCGCATGCTTCAACCCGTAGAGCAGGTTGTCGCGAAGGCTGGCCTGGAACAGGAAGACATCCGACGAGGCGTATGACATGCGCCGGCCGGTCACTGCTTCGGGGAGTTCAAGCAGGTCATCGGCGCCCGAAGCGACCTTCCCGCTGGCCGGCCAGTTCAGCCGCGCGAAAGCTTCTGCAAGCGCCTCCGCGCCACCTGTCGCGGTGCTGACCAGCGCCACCGTCTCTCCCGGCTTGACCTGCAGGGAGATACGGTCGAGGAGCATGGCACCGCCATCGTCCGCGATGGACACACCGATCGCCGACAGGGGGTTGGTCATCGGGCCGGGATCTTCGATCGTCAATGCGCCGATTCTCGGCTCAATGAGACCGTCGACGGTGAACTGTTCAACGACCTGCTGATATTTGACCTGGACATCCTGCCGCGCCTGATCCCAGTCGATCAGTTCCTTCATCGGTCCGGGCAGGTCCTTGTAGGCGCTGATCACGGCCACGAGCTGGCCGACGTCCAGCCGCCCCTGGATGACCAGATACCCGCCGATCATGTAGAACAAAAAGGGCGTGAGCTGCGCGAGAAAATTGTTGAGGAACTTCACCATGAATTTCCATTGGTAAAGGTCGAAGCGGATCTTGAAGATGAGCCCGAGCCGGGCCGCTATGTCGGCGCGCTCGTAATTCGACGTATCGTGGACGTGAACCGCGCCGATGCCGTCGACGATTTCGCCAACCCGGCCCGAAAGCGCACGCGCCGTCAACTGCCGCTCGCGCCCGAGCACGATCAGCCGCCGCCGCATTCGCGGGATGAGCACGATCTGGATCACCACGATCACGACCGCTATCATTCCGAGCCAGACGTTCTGGACCATGATGAACAGCATGGCCGTCAATGCCTGGCCGCCGAGCAGTACCGGCTGCAGGAAGGCATCGCCGATGAAGCCCCCCAGCGGCTCCACCTCGTCCTTCACCATGGTCGCCACTTCGGCGGATTTCACCCGCTTGAAGTAAACCGGAGGAAACCGCAGCACACGATCGACCAGATCGAAGCGGATCCGCCGCAGCATGCGCTCGCCGAGGCGGCCCTTGTAGGTGTTGATGTAGAGTTTGAACAGGCCGTTGATGACGACCAGCAAGAGGAACACAAGGCTCAGGGCAAACAGCGTCTCCTTGCGGTCGAGCTGAAAGCCGGAGAAGAACTGGACCTCTCCAATGAACGGCACGTTGTAGTGTAGCTTCATGAATGGCCGGGTCGCGCCGGGTTGCTCGAAGCCGCTACCTTGTATCGGACCGTTGACGATCAGCTTCGGCAGGTCGAAGGACATGAAATACGGGATCATCGAAAGCAGGACGATGATCAATATCCAGACCTGCTGCTTCTTGGTGTGCGTCCAGATATAGCGGGCTAGGCTGGGTTCCATATGCGACTGTGGACCTTCAGTTGGAAGGATGCAGGATGTAGAGGCACCCGCAGGCGAATGGAGTGGCGGCGATTTCTTCGTCGCCAGCGACAATCTCGAAGCTGCAGTGCACGGAGATTGTGCCCTCGACGATGGAAGCAACCTGCGAGGCGGCGCGTTTCAGCACGAGGCCGCAGTTGCGCGGCTGGCGCTGGCGGATCGACGCCGATAGTCCGGACAGACGCAACAGGCTCTCTCCGGCACCGGGCAATGGCGAAGCGGCTTGCAGCATAATCACGTCCGCGAATCAAACGGCCTTGCGGGAGGCAAGATTGCGTTGTGTCGCCCGAAATCCCAACATACAAGACGAATATGATGGATGTTACGCAACCGCGCAATGCCGGCATGGACTGGCACGAGCAAGCCCTGGACCTCACGCGGGGAATTGCTGCCTATGTCAACTGCCCTCTCGTGGCAGGGCTGGCGCGCGTCGTCGCCAAGCATCCGGAGGCCGATATCGCCAATGCCTTCAACCACAAGCAGGTCGCCTGCAAGATGTGGGCGCGCGATAGGCTGTTTGAAAGCTTCGGCGGCCGGTTCGGCCGCATATGGGTTCTGGGTGGATGGTACGGCGTCTTGCCGGCGATGCTTCTCAACGACGCCCGCTTCGACATCGCGGCGGTCGATAGCATCGACATCGATCCCGAAGTCGCGCCGGTCGCCCGGACCCTCAACCGGGAAGCTGGCGACCGGTTCCGGGCGCTGACGGCGGATATGTACGCACTCGACTATGCGGCCGGGAGGCCCGACTTGACGGTCAATACGAGCTGCGAGCACATAGCCGATCTGCGCGCCTGGCTTGCCCTGCTTCCGCCGGGCACGAACGTACTGCTGCAATCGAACGATTATTTCAGCGAGCCGACGCACATCAACTGCGTGGGTTCACTTGCAGCCTTCGAAGCCATGGCGGCGCTGCGGGAGGTGCGGTTCTCGGGCGAACTGCCGACAAAAAATTATACGCGCTTCATGCTGATTGGAACTGTTTGATGGCATAGCGCGTAGCGCTTCCCCTCAGGGAATTTGCGTCAAAACAAAGAGATAGGGCGGTCCTGCGTGTCCGTGCAAAGATGAACCGCTCTAGGATCCGTCGTCTGTTTGATGATGAACTTCTCGGAAACCGGTCCCCAGTTTCAGGAACCAGGTTCGATACCGCTCGCGCAGGATTTGCGCCGCGTGGCGCGCGCCTTCTAGGTCGAGACGATGCGCGGATGGCGTCGGTCCCACAAGCGCCTGTTCGATCGCTTGCGCCAGACCTTCAGGCGTTAGGTCTTTTTCCGTCAGCACTGTTGCAAGACCGAGGTCTTCGAGCATCAGGGCGCGAACCGTCTGTTCGGTTTCGCCGCCGGCTGCAAATGGAACGAGTAGGGAGCGACAACCCGCGCGCAGGACATCGCAGACCGTGTTGTAACCCGCCTGCGAGACTGACAGGCGGGCGCCGCTCAGCAGGCTGGCGAAATCCTCGCGGAACCGGAAGATGGACAGGCCCGGCGTGGCATCGCCCGCGATCGCGTCAAACTCGTCTTTCGGCAGGTTTGGGCCGGTGATCAAACACCATTTCCAACCGTTGTTGGCATTGCGCGCCGCCGCGACGGTTGAGCTTACAAGGCTCTTTCCGGCAGCCCCACCGCCGACCGACACCAGAATGTCGAAGCGCTCGGAGGTCGCGGGCGATGGCGGCGCGGCAACGAGCCCTGTGTAGGTGACCTCGGCCCTGATCGCCCCAGCCAGTGGAAATGTCTTGTCGAGGGTTGCGAAAGCCGGATCGCCGTGGACCATGACAAGGTCGAAATGCCTGTTGATGAGATCGACCGTTTCTTCGTTTCGGCCCGGCTTGACGCGCTCCTGAAGGATATCACGCACGGACGTCGCGAGCAGCGGTCTGGGCGACGTCGCGTCGATGGCCTCGATCAGCGGCAAGAGTTCGAAACGCATCTGCCGGCGTCCAAATGGAAACGCCTCGACAATGACGATATCAGGCCTGCAATCCCGGAATGCCTGCAGCAGCATCTCCGAACGCCATTTCTTGAAATCATCGTCGATGGGTTTGCCCTGCAGGTCGACAAGCCCGGAAAATCCTTCATCGCCGGAGGTGACGGGTGGCAGGGTGACAGATTTTACACCCGGTCCCGGAAACCCCGCGATCGGCGCTCCGCCCGTTACGACGGTGACGTCAAACACGTCATCGGCCAGAGCCGCCGCAATGCGGCTGGCGCGCGCGAGATGGCCGATGCCGAGCAGGTGCTGGACATAGAAGAAGACGCGCAGCCGCTTCATTCGGCGGCCCGCCACTCCCGCTCGAACAGGTCCTTGAGCTGCCCGATGCTTGCCGTATGATCGAAATCGCCGCGTACGCGCTGCTCCGCGGCGTCGCCGAGGCGGGCACGCAGCACGGGATCACGGATCAGGCGCTCCAGCGCCTGTGCCAGGGCGATTGGGTTTTCCGTCGGAACCAGCAGCCCGGTTTCTTCAGGCGATAGAAGCTCCGGCACGCCGGAAATATCGGTCGAAACGCAGGCAAGCCGCTGGCTGGCCGCCTCCACCAGGACATTCGGCAGACCGTCCCGGTCGCCATTTGCGGTGATCCTGCAGGCCAGGGCGAAGATGTCGGCGCAGCGGTAGTGCTCAAGCACCTCCTCCTGCGCAAGCGCGCCTTTCCAGGCGACGCGACCATCCAGTCCGAGCTTTTGTGCCAGCGCCTTGAGCCGTTCCAGTTCCTCGCCGCCGCCGATATGCTCGAAACGCCACGCCAGATCACCGGGCAAAAGGGCAAGGGCCTCCAGCAAGGTATCGTAACCCTTCTTCGCGACGGCGCGCCCGACACTCAGGATGACGACCGGTTCGTCCCGCGCCGAGCCGTCATGCTGTTTTCGCGCCGCGGCGAAACTGCCGAAGCGATCAAGGTCGAGCCCATGATAGCTCAGATGCACGGACGAGTTGCCGTTGGCGAGTTTCGTCAGACGGTCGAAGCCGGTTTTCGTGCAAGTGACCGTCCAGCGCGCCGAGGAAAGCTTGCCGGCCAGATCCCAGTCCGCCGAAGTCCAGATGTCCTTGGCATGGGCCGAGCAGCTCCAGGGCAGGCCACGAAGCAGGCTGGCATAGCGCGTCACCGATGCCGGCGTGTGCGCGAAATGTGCGTGCAGCCAGCCCGCGTCTTCCGGCCATTCGGCCGCCAGCACCAGCGCTTGCCCGAAACGGCGCGCGCGATTGCGCGTAAAGTCGCGGGGGATATCGGTCGCCAGCGATCCGAGCGCGCGCCAGAAGCCCGGCCGCATCAGATGAGCAAACAGCGAGCGAACCACGCGCAGCGGCTCTTCATGCAGATATTCCGGCAGATAGTGGACCGGCGCTTTGATCTCGTCATGCACGGGGTGGCGTTTTGCGTCGGTCGGCCGCCTGAGCGCGAACAGTATCAGGTCGAACCCCGCACGCTCCAGACCGAGCAGTTCCTGCGCGATGAAGGTTTCCGACAGCCGCGGATAGCCTTTCAGAACCACGACGATCTTGCGGTTTTGCAACTCAGTTCATGCCTTCAATGACCGAAAGGTGACGGCCGGCCCGCCGCTCGAGCAGTTCCGCGACGATTTCGGAAATATGCGGCAACCCTTCCAGCGTCAGATGCGGATTGCTCTGCGATGGGCGGGGCCGGTCCGCTAGCACCTTCAGTGCATCGGCAAACCGCTGGGAATCCTTGGCTTCCTCAGGCAAGAGCATCTCGATGAGGCCGAGTTCGGCTGCGCGCCGTGCACGGATCAGCTGCTCCTCGCGGGGCTTGACGCGCGGCACGATCAGCGCCGGCTTGTCGAAAGACAGGATCTCGCAATAGGTGTTGTAGCCGCCCATCGCCACGACCGCCTTGGCGCCGGCAATCAGGTCTTCCATGCGGTTGTCGAACTCGATGATCTTGATATAGGGGATCTTGGCCCCCTTCTTCAGCAGCTTGTTGCGCTTGCGCGCCGGCATGTAAGGCCCAAGCACGATCAGCGCCCTATGCTGCAATTGGGGATCCTGCTGATAGGCATCGAGGACGTCGTGGATCAGGTCGGCGCCGTCACCGCCGCCACCGGTGGTAACGAGGATATAGTCGCCCTCGGGCCGGTGGCCGGGCATCTCGTTCCGCTGCAGGCTCCGTTGCAGGAAACCGACGAATTTCATCTTTGCCCCGACAGCCGACGGCACATCCAGGCCGGTCAACGGATCGTAGAAATCCGGCGGACCATAGACCCAGACCTTGTCGTAGAACAGGCCTATCTTGCGCATCACGTCCCTGCGTGCCCACTCTGCTTCGAGCAGATGCGGCGCGTCCATCACCTCGCGCAGGCCAAGCACGAGCGTGGTGCCCCGCGTCTTGAGGTAGGACAGCGTGTCCTCGATCTCACCGCGCAGGCCGAGCGGTTCCTTGTCGACGATGAAGATATCCGGCCGGTAGGTCTCGGCTGTGTGGCGGATGATCGACTGGCGCATCCTTAGCGTCTCATGCAGGTCGATATGCTTTTCCAGCGAGGTGTATTCACCGTTGCGCAGCTTGATGACGCTGGGGATCTTCACGAAGTCGACACGGGCGCGGTAGTCGAAGGCGCCGGCGATGGTCGCACCCGAAATGATAAGCACCTGAAGTCCGCGGAAATCCTCGACCAGCGAATGCGCGATCGTCCGGCAGCGCTGCAAGTGGCCGAGCCCGAACGTGTCGTGGCTGTACATGAGAATTCGAACGTTTTGTACGTGCTGGGTCATTGTTGAACGTCTTTTAGAATTCTCGCCTTGAGGACCGGAGCGGCCCCGCTGGCTTCGAAACTCGCGGGTCTACCGGCCTGTTTTGAAACATGAGAGCGCAATTTTCAAATTGAATTACCCAAGAGGCCCATATGCTGTAGCCAGAAAGCTGCGTCTGATCGGCTGCTCGCTTGCCACATGTCCAGGCGCAATGGAAGCAGTCGGCATAGCAAACGGGGTGCCAGTCGAATAGCAGGGTGAAGGCAAGATTGGTCGATATATAGCAAACTCAACGGTTTATCGCACCCTGGCGGAGAGTAGCATAGGGCGGCGTCGGCGGAAATTGGTGTTGCCAGGGTTGGGGTCGAGCGTTCGAATCGCTTCACCCGCCTCCAAATGTTCGTTATGTCTGAAAAGAACAAAGGGGCGGGGGTGACCGGACCTTTCTTGCTGTCTGGCACTGGAGGCGAGCGGGAGGGTTCCCTAATCTCGACCTGCAATTGCGACCCGCAGGCCGTGATCCGATCCCGCTATTGTGATAGCCGGCGAGGATGGCAAAGCGGCCGGAGGGTCACTGACCAAACGTCAGTAGGCTTCGATTGTCAGAATTGTGTTCTCGAATCGCTTGGCCGCAAGGTCCTCGGGCGTAATCCAATATTGAAGCGGCCCCATCTCGCCAACGGTCCAATCGAGCGCCATATCCGGCCCGATCTGGAGCAACAGCAGGTAGCGGTCCTTCATCTCGTCGGCTGCGACCTGGATGACCTCACCCTTGCCAAGCATCTGATGGCCACGGGGTGAATGGCGGTGAGACAGGACGGCCACGACGTCTGGGCCTATCAACGCCGCACCGTCCGGATCTGTCAGTCCACCCTCGGCGCCCCGGATCGCCGCGATTGAAAGCCAATGGTTCATCACCTGCGGAAGTTGGCGATGATGCGGCCGCCGCGCCGGAGACGATGACGGCATGCCGTTGGCGCGCAAGTCTTCGAGGAAGGCAAGGATCTGCTGCTTCACCTCGGCAGGAGGTGCGTCATATTCCTTCAGTCCGGCGTTGACGGTCGAAAAGAATGCGCTGAACATCTTCGAGCCGAATGCCGACAGTTCGCGCTGCACTGCCCGTAGCTGCTTGGCCTCCGGATCATCTTTAGAAACATCGCCAAGCGCCTTCAACTGTGCCGCGACGTCGGCCGTCTCTTCGCGGTGATATGCCTCCACAAGCCTGCGAACGATCCGCGCGGAATGCCAATTGGCCGGAAATCCCGGGTACGGCGTACAAAGCGTGTCCTTCGGCGCCTGATGAACGGAAAGCAGCGCATCGGGGGTAACAGGCGGACCGTAGAAGACCTCAACCCTTTCGGCGCGAATCTTGTCCGCGACCTCGAAAGCATGACCTTCCTCCGCACGCGCCGCGACTTCGGCGTCGGTCGGCTCCTCGATCCAGGCAAATTCGACCTCGACCCGATCATAGTGGGTTCGCTTGCCCCACAGGATTTCGTCCGTCGGATCCGATCCCAGAATCTTGGCGGTGAAGGGCATGTCGAGCGGCTGCCACTTCTGCGTCACCCGGCGCGGCTCATACCGGGTCACGAAATGCAGAGCGTCGGGCCCAAACGTGTCGGACATCGGCGCGAAGAAATAGAGGTAGCCCTTTTCGGGCAGCAGATCGCGGCCGGGTCCCCGTGGCAAATCCGAACAGTCGATTTGCGCCATGAAATTGAGGCGCTCGAGCAATCCCTGCCGATTGTGAACCGTCGGCCAGTCGAATTCATCGGGGACGATCGGCAGCCCGCCAAAATAGCTCATGCTGCGTTGCGGAAGACGCGGCGGAAAGACGTGCTTGATCGCAATGCGCGCGGCTTGCCCCCGTTCGATCGCTTCGCGGCCATCGACGGAAATCGGCGGGATCTTGCGCTCGACATGCGCTCTGAACTTCGCCTTGCGCTGGTCGTCGCTGTCCTTGGCTTGCTGCTGCAAGTCGGCGATCAGCTTTTCCGCTACAGGGTTGGGCCGGGGCGATGCGGCGTGGGCCGCTTCGGACGATGCCGGCGTGCGCTGTCGAGCCTTGCCGACCGGCAAGGCCGAACTGTCCTGTGGTTTGCCTTTCGAAGCCGAACCGGAAAACAGCCTGCCAATGCCGCGATAGATCAGGCTGCCAACGATCAGGAGCATCGCCCCGACCACAAGCAGCGGCATCAGATTCGCCATGACGCTTACCCCCCATCGTCAGCGACGTCGCCTCCTCCGGCAGCCGAATTGTTGCCGTTATGTGAGGCCTTGCGCAAGCAAGGGGCCGATCAGGCAGTGCAGCAGCTGAAATCAGCCAGGCTGGCCGCCCGCCTTGCGCAGCGACGCCTGGTGGACCAGCGAGGTCCAACTGTTGGTCGAGGCGAGGTGGCAGTAGAGTAGGCCGAGCGCGCCTGATTTGCGCAGGTCGAGAAACGCCTCGTCGCTCAGCTTGTTGAAAGCCGGCTCATCGATCACCTGGAAGTCGGTGAGGTTGAGTACCTCGCCGCCTTCGAGCGTCACCTTGCTCTGGCGCGGCGCGAACAGGCCGTGCGCGTCGATCCTTTCGATCATCACGCGGGTGGCGTTGAAATCGAGCTGGAATTGGTTGCAGAAGGCGAGCGCCTGCCTGGTCGCTTCCGTCGGCTCGGTGCCGTTGAAGAACGGCAGGATCTTTTCGTCGCGGAATGGCGCCAACAACTGGTCGACGACGCGGTCGCTTGCCCGGTCGACGCACAGCGTCAGCCGGCCGGGCGACTTCGGGTCCTCGGCCAGGATGAAGGGATAGCGGCGGACGTAGGCCGGGATGTAGTGCGGCCCGGTCCATTTGCCGTCGGCATCGACGAACAGGTTCTCGTCCTTGCGCACGCCGGTGATGATCACCGGCGCCTTGGCCGGGCCGATGAAGACGATCGGGTAGGAGCGCATCGCTGCCGGCATTTCCGAGGCCACCACCGGAATGGCGTGCGCCGAGCGGGCGAAGCCAAAGTCGCTGCGCGCCGTCAGGCCGAGCGAGCCATGCCGCACCGGGTTGAGCGCCTCCGGCGTCGAGTAGAACAACGGCATCGTATCGCTTGCCACTTTCGTCTTCGTATCTGCCATCGTCCGTCCCTTTTCCGAAAGCCGATCAGGCCGCCACTGCCGGACCCCAAAAACCCGGGATCTGTTCTTGTTTGCGCTGACCTTGTTCTGGAAACAATCCCGCGCAGGAACAAAGTACTACATCGTCTCTTGCGCGCATAAAAGGACAGGCAGTGCTGTATTTTGGGGTTTGTTCCGACGAATTGACTTGGCCCAAGGTCGGCAGCGGTTGGGACCTCTGGACAGCTTGCGGCGAAGCGGCGACAGTGCCGCCGGCAGCAGGTAGAGTGAGGCGAATTGCATGGCGTCGGCATCGGATTTCGAACAGGCGGTCGGGTCGGTTTTCACTGCCGAGATTGGCGGCAGGATGGTTTCCCTCGAGCTGACGGCGGTCCGCCAGATTGCCGCCAGCCCGCGTCCCGGCGGCGGCTTTACGCTTTTGTTCAAGGGGCCGCGCGACATAGGGCTGCCGCAGGCCATCTACCACCTCACCAGCGATGCCATCACCGACGACATCTTCATCGTCCCGGTTTCGGTCGACACGACCGGCTATGTCTACGAGGCTGTCTTCAACTGATTTTTGATTTTCGGCGATCCGGCCAGCCGGGGCGACGATCAGGGCACTCCGAAAGGGGACGGCTGAACAGATGATCGACTACATCGAGATCGCGGGCGTGCTTGACGAAGCGGCATGCAGTGCGCTGTGCGCGGAAATCCCGGGCGGCCAGCGGTCGTCCGGCTGGCCTATTGGGGCGTGACGACCAGAAGCCGGCATGGCCGGAAGTTCGCCGCACCACGCGCGCCGAGGTCTCGCTGGCCACCGAAGCGCTGGTGAATGCCCTGTTGGCGCAGCAGAAGGCGGCTCTGGAACGGCATTTCGGCCTCGCGCTCGGCAATACTGAAAAACCTCAGTTTCTTCACTATCGGGAAGGCGATTTCTTCGTGCCGCACCAGGACGGCAACACGCCGCTGATCCACGACGACTCGCGATTCAGAAGAATCTCGGCGGTGATCTTTCTCAACCGGCAATTGGACGATCCTTCGCCGGCAAACTATACCGGCGGCTCGCTGGTCCTGCATGGTCCGCACCTGCGCGTCGCCATGCCGGCATTGCCAGGCTCCCTCGTCGCGTTTCGTTCGGAAACAACGCACGAAGTCACCCCGGTCACGCGCAACGAGCGTTTCACCATCGTGTCGTGGTACCGCGGGGCGTGACGGTCGGCGGCGGCGTCACGGCCGCTCGACTGCACGTCGCGTTGAACCGAACTCAGGACACGCTTCAGGCGTAGGGGCTGCCCCTCACCTGCCTGCCGGCATCCTCTCCCCGTATAGTGACGGGGAGAGGGGCGCTCTCATCCATGATTTCGCCAATTATCAGCGTTGCAAGAAAGGCGCCGTGTGGCGGTCAGCCTCTTTCTCCCCGTCCCTATACGGGGAGAAACGACTGGCAGGACAATGAGGGGCGGCGCGGACCAACGATCCCTTGTTCAACGCGTTTGCACGAGGTTTCACGCGACGCGCTTTGGCTAGCACGCTGGACACTCCATCAGATCGTAGAAGTACGTGAACATCGGAAGCGGAGGAAGCCGCCATTCGCAGGCCGGCATCACCTGAATCTCAACTCGCCTTACGGCGGACACTCCATCAGGTCGTAGACGCCCTTGTCCTCGGTGACGACGAACCCCAGCCGCGTATAGAGCCGCCTGGCGGGATTGTTCTTCTCGACATGGATCGACACCGCCTTGCCGGCGGCACTTGCCTCGTCGATGAGGTCGCTGAGCAGTGCCGCGCCGAACCCCTTGCCGCGATGCAGCGGAAGAAAGGAGATGTCGATGATGCAATACTGGTTCCGCCAACGCTCGACATAGAGGCGGCCGATGTCGTTCGTGGCAGACATCACCACCAGCCAGTCGGCTTGCGAATAATGCTTGATGTAATGTGTGTGCTGCGCCCGAAACTGCATGTCGAGAAAGGCGGTCTTCTGCGCCTCGGTCCAGGACGTTACGGCCAGTTCCTCGGCACGGGTCGAGGCATAGACCCGTGCCAGGAACGGCAGATCGGCGTCCGTCACTGGACGAAACGTCAGCCCGGCGCCAGCCGCCCGTGCCCAACCGGCCGAAACCGCCACGCGAAAGTCGTTCATCGAAAAATCAGGGGCGCGACGGGAACACGCCCTGCAGCGCGATGCAGAAATAGCAGGTGAGATAGGGTTGCATGTTGTTGTGCGGCTGGCCGCCGCCGGTGGGGGCCAGCATGCTGTTGCTCATAGGCGTCAGCGCCGGTGTTCCGGGAACATAGGCAAATACGCCGCCGGATTTACCCAGTATCCTTGACGGACCGGGAACCTGAACATCGGCGGTGTCCTGGGTTCCCACCATGATACTGTGTGGGTGCGATGGTATCTCCGATTCGAGCAACATCACGGTTTCCGAGCCACCGGTCTCGCCGAGATCATGCAGGGAAAGTCCCGGACCTTGTCCCGGATGCATCGGCGCGCTGCCCTGTAGGTCCGGCAAGGCAAAATTGCTCTTGCCGTCGCCGCCATAGGTGGTGCCAAGCAACGAAAACAGGGCGGTATTCTGCGACAACGGCAACAACTGCCCATCGCACCATGCCCAACCCTTCGGGGCAAAATTGAACGGAAATATGCGGATTTCAGCAACGAACGGATCGGCCATGACGGTCCCTCTTAAGTCGGCGACGGGAAGATGCCGAACAGCGAGATGATAAAATTGACGCACAGATAAGGCTGGAAATTCGTGTGAGGCTGACTGCCTCCGACGGGTGTCACCATGGCTGCGGCCATGGGACCATCGGGACCTTGGCCGTCGATGTACATGAAGATCGTCCCAGAGGTCTGATCGAGAACGTTCCCGCCTGGATTTGTCCCTGTGCCGGTCTGTGTCGATACCAAAAACGGGTGAGAATGCGCCGCGATTTGCTGGGTGGTAAGAGTGACCTCTTCCGCACCGCCGGTCTCGGCGAGAATGAGGCCGTTGCCCTGATGGATCGGAAGGCGCCCTTGCAGATCCGGCAGCGCAAACGTGCTCTGACCGTCGCCGCCATAGGTCGTGCCGATCAGGTTGAACAGGGTCTCGTACTCCGAAATCGGCAGAAGTTGTCCGCTGCAGAACATCCAGCCGGCCGGTGCGAAATTGCCGGCAAACATGCGAATCTCGCCAATGAAAGGTTGTCCCATGGGTGCGCTCCCTTAATTCGGCGAGGGGAAAATGCCCTGCAGGGCAATGCAGAAGCTCAATGTCAGAAACGGCTGCATGTTGAGATGCGCCTGACTGCCACCGACGTTCGCCACCGTTGCAGGGTTGAGCGTCGTCACGTTGTTTGGCTGGGTATAGCCATTGTTGAAGGCACCGAGAAAGCTTCCTGCATTCGTCGGCGCAGTACCGTTGTTGTTCGTCGCGAGCGCCTGATGCGTGTGGGTTGGTAACTCTGCAATGGAAAGCGTATGCGCCTGTTCGCCGCCACGGTCGCCGAGTGTATGACCGTTACCGACATGGATGGGTGTACGCCCGCGATAATCGGGCAGCGCGAAATTCACGCGGCCATCGCCGCCAAAGGTTGTACCCAGCAATGAGAACAGCGCCTGGTTCTGGTTGATGGGCAGAAGCTGGCCGTTACAGAGTGCCCACCCCTTGGGCGCGAACGAGAACGACATAACGCGGATTTCAGACAGAAACGGTTCTGACATTTCGGCACCCCTCGCTTCCATTTGGCACTATACACACGCGAACATTAAAGTCCATTAGCAATACTGAAAGAACAAATTTTCTTAAAATATTGTTTGCCTGCTACAAGTAAACTCTCAACACGAGCGCGGACAATTCTACAACCCTTGCTTGCCGTGCCGGCAACCCAGACGCCTTCTGTCCGTCGATCTGCGGACTATGGCACCGAGAAGAATCCACTGCCGGCAAGACCGGTGACGACGCTGACCGTCGGAGAACCCGTATTGTACGTCTGGACGAAACTTGTGATTGCGGCCGAATCCGTTGGCGCGCCACCGTAGTTGTTGCCGCCACCCGCATGCAACCCGACATGCACGTTGAATCGCTGGCGAAGACGGATATCCGTACCTCCATTGGCACCGGAGCCGGCAAAGTTATTGGTCAAAGCCCCTGGGCCGCCGAGGGTCAGCGAAACCGTCTGTGCATCGTTTGTGACCGTACCGGCGTTTAGCAGGAAGCCATTGGTGCCGAAGGTGCCGGGATTGCTGACCGTATTGCCCTGTACGACGGCGGTAAGCTGGGCGTTGCCGCCATTCGCGGCGTCGCCGGTTTGTATGAAAATACCGGAATTGTTATATTGATAGACGGTATTGTTGGTGATTGTCACACTCGACGCGGCCCCGCCATCGGTGACGAATCCGATGCCGGACCCTTGGGCCGACCCACTGTCCGTAACCCCTGCGACACCGATCGTGTTGGAATCGATTGTGCCGTTGAACGAACCGGTTCCCGAGCCCGAGCTGATCCCGAGAGCGGAACCCAGCGCGTCGCGCATCGTGTTGTGGGCGATGTTGAAGGTCAGGTTGGCGTGGTCGCCCGCGCCACCCGAGCTGATCGTGATGCCGCCGCCGCCGGAAACGATATTCTGGTTGTTATTCGTCAGCGTATTGCCGAGAAGAGCCGTCGCTCCGCCGAACACCAGGTCTGAACTGACGCCACCGTGCAGATCGAGCTGGAACAGGTCGCCGCGCGCCGAGGTGAATGTCGAGCTCTGGATCGTGGCATTGAAGACGCCATTCGTCGCCTGGAAGACCAGTGCGTCGCCGGACTGGTTTGCTGCAGCTGCGTTCGTCGCGAAGGTCGAACCCGTAATGGTGATCCGATTGAGGGTTTCGCCATTGTTGTTGAAGACATGGAACGCATCCAGGACTGCACCGGTGAAGGTGGAATTCGAAACCGTGGCGGTTCCCTTGAGACCGGTGAAGTAAGCGTCGCCTTCGCCGACACCGCTGACGTTTGTGCCGTTGCTGCCATTGATGACGGTGTGGTCCATCGTGAAATTGGTGACGTTGTTGCCAAGGACACCGTAGTTCTGGAAATCGTTCATCTGCAGGCCGTTGAGCTGCACGTCGAACGTGTTGTTGAGGTAGATGCCAACACCCGTCGTGGTGGCAAGGTCGGAGCCGGTCTTGTTGGCGATGACGCCACCGCCGGTGGCGCCGACATTCGCGCCATTTCCAGTCACATGCAGGCCACCGCTCGAGCCGGTGTTGTCGAGAATGATGCCGGTGGCACTGCCACCGTTCGATGTGATGCTCTGGAAGCTCAGGTCGTTGGCGCCAATCGTCGTGTTGACGACGTTGAGCGCCGTGCCGGTGGTCGACGTGACGGTGTTGCCGGTGCCCTGCACTGTCACCGTGCCGCCGGTGGTTGCGGCCGGGCCCGGTCCGGTAGCGTTGAAACCGATGCCGCTGGTGGTGCTGATCACCAGCCCGCCGCCGGTGAAGTCGATCGCCGCGCCGGTGTTGCTGATTAGGTTGACGGCGTTGTTGCCGCCTGTGGTGAGCGTCTTGGTCGCGCCCGAGAAGGTGATCGTGCCGCCGGTGTTGCTGCTGACGTCGATGCCGTTGGCGACGGCGCCCGTGGCGCTCAGGTTGCCGCTGAACGCGAGGGTTCCGGCAGTATGGCCACTGACCTGGACGATATTGCCGGCGGTGGTCTTCGTCACCGACGCGGCGATGGTGATGTTGCCCGAACCGCCATTGATATCGACGCCAACGCCGGTCGGGTCGTTCGTGGCGCCGATCGAGCCGCCATTCACGCTGACCGCATTGGTGTTGTTGTCGATCCTGATGCCCGCCAGCCCTGTGTTGTTGATCGTCACCGTCGAGAAGGTCACCGCGCCGTTGGCGCCACTGAGCAGGATGCCGTTCTCGGCGGTCGCCGCGATCGTGGCCGAGGTGAAGTTGAATGCCGCGCTGGAGCCGTTGATCTCTATTCCATCGCCGCTGGTCGTGGTACCGGCCACGCTCACCGCGCCGCCGTTGAAGGTGCCGCCGCTGACCCCGGTCAGGTTGATCGCGTCGAGGCCCGTGACCGAAGCCGTCGATTGCAGCGTGGCGAAGGTGGCGCCGCTGCCGCCGACGATCATGCCGTTCCAGTTCAGAATCTGGCCGCCCGCCGTCTGCACGCTATTGCCGGCGCCGCTCACATTGATCGTTCCGCCGCCCGTGGCATTGAAACCAATGCCGGTGGTGGTGGTGATCGCCAGCCCGCCATTGCTGAAGTTGATCGTCGCGCCGGCGTTGCTGGTCAGGTTGACGGCGTTGTTGGCACCGGTGGTCAGCGTCTTGGTGCCACCACTGAAATTGAAGGTGCCACCGGTATTGCCGTGGACGAAGATGCCGTTGTCGAAGCCGCCTGTGGCGGTGAGATTGCCGGCCAGCGTGATCGTGCCGCTGGTGACGCCGGAGATATCGACGATCTTGCCTGCCGCGGCGGTTTTGCTGATCGTACCATTGTAGGTGACGTTTGACGTGCCGCCGGCGACAAGGAAACCGACACCGCTCGGGTTTGTGATCGAGGTGCCCGCGGCGAAGCTGAACGTGCCGCCCGAGCCGTTGAGGATGTCGATGCCGGCATCGCCGCCATTCAGCGTCGTGGTGCCGTTGAAATTGTAGGTGCCGTCGGCGTTGTCGAACTGCAGGCCGGTGCCGTTGGTCGCCGACAGCGTGCCGGTGCTGAAGGTCAGCGTGCCGGTGGCGTGGCCGCCCGAAACGCTGATCAAGGCCGCGTTGTTCGCCTGGGTGATATTGCCGCCATAGGTGACGGCGGCGGTGCCGCCGACGACGTTGAACGCGGTTCCGGTCGGGCTGGTGATCGAGGTACCGCTGCCGAAGCCGAAACTGCCGCCCGAACCGGTGAGGATGTCCACCCCGGCGTCGCCGCCATTCAGCGTCGTCGTGCCGTTGAACTGATAGGTTCCGTCGGCATTGTTGAACTGTAGGCCGGTGCCGTTGGTTGCCGACAGCGTGCCAGTCTGGAAGGTGATCGTTCCGGTGGTGTGGCCCGTGACCGCGACCAGCGCGGCGTTGTTGGCCTGGGTGATGTTGCCGTTGTAGGTGACGCTCGCCGAGCTTGTGTCGACATTGAACGCCGTGCCGGTCGGGCTGGTGATCGAAGTGCCGGCGCCGAAGCTGAAGGTGCCGCTCGACCCGGTGAGGATGTCGACGCCGGCATCGCCGCCATTGAGCGTGGTTGTGCCGTTGAAATTGTAGGTACCGTCCGCATTGGCGAACTGCAGGCCGGTTCCGTTGGTCGCCGAAAGCGTGCCGGTGTTGAAGGTCAGCGTGCCGGTGTGTCCGGCCGAAACGCTGACCAGGGCGGCGTTGTTCGCCTGGGTGATGTTGCCGCCATAAGTGACAGCGGCCGTGCCGCCAACGACATTGAACGAAGCGCCCGAAGCGCCGCTCAGCGCACCAGAGCCGAGGCCGATGGTGCCGCCGACACTGGTCAGGCTCACATTGTTGACGCCGCCGGCCGACGAGGTCGAGTCCAGCGTGATGGTTGCGACGACCCCGGAGAGGTTGATCGCCTGGCCACCGGTGGCATTCACGGTCTCGGCGGCCGCGGAAGCGGTGATACCCATCGTGCCGCCCGTGCCGGCGATGCCGGTACCAGTGGTGGTGTCGATGGTCAGGCCACCGGTGAAGCTGGTCGTGCCGCCGCCTTGGGAGAGACCGATGCCGCTGGTCGTGTCGATGTTGGCGAGGCCGGTGACATTGAGCGTGCCGGATGCAACGTGGATGCCGCCGCCGGTTGTCGAGGCGTTGTTCACCGTCACCGTGTTGAAATTGAAGGTGCCGGTGTTGGTGTTGATGGCATCGATGCCGAAGCCCGTCGTGTTGGAAACGCTTGTCGCGCCGGTGACGGTGAAGGTGCCGGCAACGCCGTCGAAGGTGATGCCGCTGGCGACGCCGTTGACGACGGCGCTGACGCTGGAGAACGTCATGTTGATGGTCAGCGGATCGAGATCGAAGGCCGCGCCGTTGATGGTGGTGACCACGCCGGCGCTGCTGTTCAGCGTGAAGGTGGTGGTCTTGGTGTTGGCGATGACACCGGTGCCGCCAGTGTTGGCGAGGCTGAGCGTGCCCAGATCGAAGGTGCCGCTGGTGTTGGTGAAGCTGAGGCCGTTGCCCTGGATCCGCGCGCCGGGAGTGCCCATGCCAAGCGTACCGGCGCTGACGGTGCCGCCGGCACCGTTGGAATCGAAGCGGACATTGTTGAACACGATGCCGCCGCTACCGGCGCCGCCGGTCACTTTGTTGCCGGCAAACGACCTGATCGCGATCGAATTGTCCGTCGCGTTGATGTTCTGGCCGACGAAGGACGCCGCCAGCCCGGACGCGGTCGACCTGAGCGTGTTGCCGTCGATCGAGAGCAGGAGCTTGTCGGCTGTCGCCGCACCGCTCGTCGAGAAGTCGAGTGCGTTGCCGCCGGCGGTGATGATGCTGTCCCGGATCACGAAATTGGAGGCAAGCGTGGCATTGACGAAAATGCCGGCGCCGCTGCCGCTGTTGAGGGCCGTGACGTTCTGGACCCCGGCGGTGATGACGCCAGTGCCGCTGAATGGCAGGTTGATCGTCGCGGCCGCGTCGCTGCTGGCCAGGATCGGGTGTGAATTGTCGAGGCCACCGGGGTTCGTGACGACCGTCGAAGCCTGGATGGTGGTGAAGTGGAAGGAGGACGGCGCGCCAAGGCCGCCGCCAACGCCGAGCGGCCCCACGTCGATGTCCGCATCGCCGGACATGAACGAGATCACCGCTTGCCCGTCCTTGAGGTCGAGCGAACTGTTGCCGATGTTGATGGTCGCCTGGTTCGTGTCAACAGTCTTGTCGATCAGCACGAAGACATTGGCGCTGGAAGCCTCCGCCTGGGCGACGCTGCCCGGATTGAGGAAGCTGCCGTCACCGGTGCCCGAAATCTCGCCGGCTGCGTCGATGTAGTAGACGCTGATTGCCGACAGGTTCGAGATGTCGCCGACGAACGTAACGTCGTCGAAATCGTAATTGCCGCTCAGCGGCAAGGTGTCGGTGGCGTGGATGACCTGCCCGCCGGTGGTCGAGATCAGCGATTCGGCCGGTCCCGCGCCGTCACCGAACACCAGAGTTGCATTGGTCGTGCTGGAGAACTGGATGCCCTGCGCGACATTGGTGATTGTCGACGTCTGGGCGCCGCCGGGATTGACCGTGTCGCCGAGCTGGATGGTGGCGGCGCTCGTGGTTCCGGCCATGTCGATGCCGAGCGTGCCGGCAAAGCCACCACCGGCGACGTCGAAATCGCCGGCGGTGATGCCGGTGCTGATGACCGCGCCGTTGAGATCGAGGCCGATGGCGTTCGCACCACCGAGCCCGACGTTGAGGCTGGTGATGCTCAGCGCCGAGCCGAGCGTGCCTGCGACATCGAAGCCACGCGAGGTGATGCCTTGCAGGTTGACCGTGCCGAGGATGATGCCGCCGCCGCCGACATTGTTGAGAGAGACGCCGGTGGCGGCGCCATTGGCGGAGACGGAGCTGAAGTTAAGGCTGCCCGCGCCGACCGTCGCGTTGTCGAGCTTGAGCGCGGTGCCGGTCTGGGTGCTGATCGTGTTGCCAGAGCCGGTGACGCTGACCGTGCCGGCGCCGAAGGTGCTGGCGGTGAAGCCGGCGCCGCTGGTGGTGGTGATGCCGAGGCCGCCGCCGGTGAAGGCGAGCGTTGCCGTGCCCTGTCCCGGGCCGATGCTGGGTTGCTTGACGACAGCGTCGTTGGCGCCGGTGTTGAAGGTCTTCGTCGCCCCGGAGAAGGTGATCGTGCCTTCCGACGAACCATCGACCAGGATGCCGGTGCCGCCTGTGTGATTGATGGTGCTCGAAATGTTGTACACGCCGTCGGCGTTGCCGCTGAAGACGAAGGCCGTCGACGCCGTTGTCGAAAGCACCGAACCGCTGAGGTTGAGGGTGGCGAGGTCGCCGCCGCCGGCGCTCACCACGCTGCCCGCACCGACCTTGACCGAGCCGTTGTAGTTCAGCGTGCCGCCGGTATTGGCGCCGACAGCGATGGCAATGTCGCTGGTGCTTGTCGTCGCGCCGATGCTGGCAGTGCCGCCATTGCCGCCGATGTTGACGGTTCCGCCCATCACGCCGTTGAAATCAATACCGCGCGTGCCGCCGTCGATGGTCAGGCTGGACCCGGCGACATTGGCGATGTTGACCGTTGCAACCTGGCCACTGAACTGGAAGCCGGAAGTGTCGACGTCGACGTTGGTCGTTCCGGTGAAGTTGACGGACTTCCCGGAGCCGGTCGTCACTCCGGACACGGTGACGCCGATGACACCGGTATTGGTCAGCCCGCCGATGTTCACATTGCCGGCGAGGTTGACGTTGTTCAACAGCACGCCACCGGTAGTGGTGGCGACCGACGAAATGTCGTCGAAGGTGATACCGCCACTGCCGACATTGGTAGAGCCCACCAGCAGCCCGTCACCGCCGGAAGCGATGGTGTTGTTAGTGCCGGTTACGCTGACGACGCCGCTGCCGAGCGCGACGAAGCCCGCCCCGCCTGTCGTCGTTATATCGAGACCGCCGCCGGTGAAATTGATCGTGCCGTTCGTGTTGGGGGCCGGAGTACCCGCCGGGAACGCGCCGAGGATGCCGAGGCTGACGGCGTCGGTGCTGCCCGAGCGGATCTGCTTGCTGGCACCGGAGAAGGTGACGGTTGCCGCCGAGCCGTTGTCGATGTTGCCGACGACGATGTTGCCGCCGGCCGCGGCGTTGCCGTCGGTCAGATTGCCCGACAGCGTCACCGAGCCGCCGGTGAGTTCCCGGATCGAAACCGCCGCACCGGCGCCGTTGCTGGCGATGGTGCCGCCATAGGAGATGACCGCATTGCCACCGCTCGCATTGGTGGCCGAGCCGACGTTGAAGGCCGCGCCCGCACCGGTGTTGGTCAGCGTGCCGGTGCCGAGATTGAGCGAGCCGGTCAGGTTCTGCAAATTGATGCCGTTGCCGGCGGCGAAGCTGGCGCTGACCGAGGTGAAACCGCCGCTGACGGTCGCGTTGCTGATGCTGACGCCGGTGCCGTTGGTGGTGGAAACCGTGTTTGTGCCGGACAGCGCCACCGCGCCATGGTCGGCAGAGAAGCCGACGCCGCCGCTGTTCTGGATGGCGAGGCCGCCCGAGAAGGTCAGCGTGTCGGTGCTGCCGGCCAGGCGCTGCCATTCGACACCGCCGCCGGTGGCGTTGGTGATCGAGACCGCGCCGGCAAAGGTCACCGATGTCGCGGCGAGGGTGGTATTCTGGATCTGGATGGCGTTGGACGTCGTGCCGTCGATCGTCACCGGGCCGTTGAACAGAAGCGTCGGCGACGCCGCGAGGTCGGACAGCAGAATACCGTTCTGGCCGCCACCGCTCGAATTGATGGCACCGAACTGCGCCGAGCCGCCAGAGCCGTTTTCGACCCTTGTGCCGTTGCTGAACGAGATCGCCGGCTGGCCGGTGGTCGTCACCGTGTTGCCGGCCGCGCCGAAGAACAGCGTGCCGCCGAGATCGGACACCAGGCCGGCCGCCTCGACGGTGTTGACAGTGACCACGCCCGAGAAGCCAACACGGTTGCCCGGGATGATCCGCGCCCACAAGGCACTGTTGAGCCCGGCGCTGGCGCCAACACCGTCGATATTGAAAGTGGCCGTGCCGAGGTCGATGTTGTTACCACCTCCCACCGCACCGCTCGCGACGACACCGATGGCGCTCGGACCGGGGAACGTTGTGCTGGTCGCCGTCTTGACCGCGACATTGGTCGTGTCGAATTTGATGTCGCCAGCCACACCGACCAGCACCAGGCCATAGCCGCCGACGCGGTTCGCCGTGGTGCCGGCGACAAAGGCGCCGCCATCGACCTGGTCTATGCCGGGGGTGGCCGCATTGGCGTCGAAAATGGCGGTCGTCAACAGGAGGCCGCCGACTTCGCCCTTGTTGCCGAGAAGCGTGATGTCGGAGAAGGCGCTAACCTTCATGGTGCCGGCGCCAGCCGTGCCGTTGACCGAAGCGATGTTGCCGCCCGTGGCCGAGAGGGTGAGGTTCGACAGCGCGACCTCGCTGTCGGCCGCACCGTCGACGATCGACAGCGCGCCACCGTCGCCACCGGTGATCGTCGCCCGGTTGAGCACAAACTCGGTGATGGCGGTGCCGGAGACGCCAATGCCGGTGCCGGTGTTGGTGATGATGACGTTGTCGATGCTGGCGCGGCCGGTGAAGTCGACCGTGTTGCCGCTCGCCGTCGTCAGTGTCGGCAGCACGCTGTCGACGCCATCAGGCGCATCGATGATGCTCGACGAATTGATGTTGCTGAACTTGAAGTTGCCACCGAGCACGCTGCTGACGCCACCATAGGGCGCGGTATCGATGGAATCGCCGGCCTTGAGACCGATCAGGATCTGGCCGTCGGCGAGGTTCAGCGTGTTGTTGCCGCCGCCATTCTGCTGCGCCAGCATCATGTTGATCAGGTTGCTGGTGCCGTTCTGCGAGCGGTCGATCAGCGCAATGATCTTGGCGCCAGACGCTTCGGCGCCGGCGATCGAGCCCGGATTGTCGGCGGTGCCGTCGCCGGTCCCGTTCGGGTCGACATAGTAGATGGTCGAGCCCTGCGCTTCGGAGATGTCGCCGATGAAGCCGGTGGTGCCGTTGACGTCCTTGAAATTGTAGGTGCCGCCGGCTGGGAAGCCGCCAGTCGAATTGAGTATATCGACCGCCTTGACTGTCGACAGCTTGTCGGCGGCACCCTCGCCGTCGCCATAGATGAAGTTGACCGCGGTCGTGTTGCTGAACTGGAAACCGATGCCGGGGCCGGCGCCGGGGCCGCCGATGGTCGAAGCGGTCGTGTTGGCCGGTGCGCCGGGATCGCCGAGCTGGATGGTGCCGGTGCCGGTGGTGTTGGTGAGGTTGACCGCCGTCGTGCCGGTCGAGCTGGCGCTCGTCAGGTCGAAATCGGTCGCGGTGATGGTGCCATTGACCACCGCATTGGCGAAGCTGATGCCGGTCGCGCCATTGCCGGTCATGGCGATGCCGAGGCTGCCAACGCCGCCGGGACCGAAGGACACCGTGCCCGAATTGGTGCCGGATACGCTGACGCCGGTCTGGTTCAGCCCGACATTGGTTATGTTGGTGAAGCTGAAGGCGACGGTGCCCGAATTGTTCAAGATGCCGATGCCCGTCGCGCCACCACTGACGTCGACCATCTCGAAAGAGACGACGGCTGTGCTGGCGACATTCGAAATCGCAAGCCCGGTTCCGGTCGAATTGGTGACGGAGAGCGAAATGTCGCTGAAGGTTGTGCCGGCACCAAGCCCGCCAATTACGGCACTGCCGCCGCCTGTCGCCAACGCCCCCACGCCGCCGAGGTTAATCAAGGTGTTAGTCGGCGCCGTTGTCGAACCAACATCAAAAAGATTGCCAGTTCCAGTCGAGACGATACGGCTCACGCCTACCCAGCCGCCGGTGGTACCGTCGATCCTCACCGCAGTGCCCGGTCCGCTTGCCGAGCTTGATATGTTGGCCCCTACGCCGATTGTCGCGTTGCCGCCGGAGACGACGACGCCGTCGCCCGTGCCAGAATTGGTGATTGTGCCGGCGCCGATACCGATCGTTCCGGTGTTGTTGGTCAGGATGACATCGGCGCCCGCGACATTGGTCGTCACCAATTTGGTGATATCGAAGGTCGCCGACGAAGCGTTGATGGCAAGGCCGTTGATGCCGGCGGCGGTGCCGGCGACCGTGATATTGCCGCCGAAGAACGTGCCGCCCGAGACGTTGTTGAAGTTCAGCGCCGCGGCTGTCGTGACGCCGGTGGTGATGCTGTCGAACCAGACCCCGACGGTGGTGCCGATGGTGATGCCATCGAGGTTGATCGCCCGGCCGGTGCCGGTGGTGATCGACTCCGTGCCCGTCATCGAAATATTGAGCGTGCCACCACCGGTGGCGTTGAAGCCGGTGCCGGTCGTCGTCGAGAGGTTGAGCCCGCCGCCGTTGAAGTTGATCGTGCTGCCGGTGTTGCCGGTCAGGTCGATCGCGTTGGCGGCGCCGGTGCTGGCAGTGATCTTGCCGCTGAACGAAGCGCTGCCGCCGGTCAGGGAGGAAACCTTCACCGCGCTTGCCGCGCTGGTCTGGTTGATTGTGCCGCTGTAGAAGACGTCGGCCGACGAATTTCCAATGGAAAAGGCGTTGCTGCCTGTATTGGTGATGGAACTCCCAGCTCCGAAGATCAAGGTTCCACTTGAGCCGCCGAGGACGGCGACGCCTGTACCGCCGCCTGTGATATCGAGATCGTTGAGGGTGGTGGTGCCGTCGAAATTGTTGGCGAACAGCGCAACATTGGTAGCATTAGCAATCTTCGTGTTGCCGGTGAAATTGACGGTCGCGTTTGAATCGACAAGCGCGATGCCAGTTTGGCTCGCGCTCTGGATGGTCAGATTGTTGACCGTGACGATGCCGGTGGCGCTGTCAAGCAAAAGGCCGACCGCAGCACTGCTGATCGTCACGCCGCCGATCGTTGCGCCGTTGCTGCCCGTCCCGTCGATCGCAAAGTTGGTACTGCTGGCCGTCAGGTTCTTGACGAGGTTGCCGTTGGCAAGGTCGATGGTGTTGCCGGCGGCATTGTTGAGCGTTGCCCCGCCAAAGCCAGTCGGATCGGCCTGCGTCGCGCCGGTAACGACATGGGTGCCGGTGACGTTGGCGGGCGGCCCGCCCAGGGTGACGGTGCCGCCATTGGCAAAGGACACGATCGACTGGCCGCTGGCCAGCGTGAAGCCGTCGGCGTCGGTGTTGGTGGTCTGGACGGCTGCCGTCTTGACCAGAACGAAGATCGTGCTGGCACTGGTGGTCAGATTATCGGCGGCGGCGGCATTGATCAAATTGCTGGCGCTGGAGCCATCGCCGAGGCCGGTGCTGGTGGCGCCGACATAGATGACATTGGCGACGTCGAATAGCTGCGGCCCGTTCAGCACCGTGTCGTGGAAGGCATAGGTGCCGCTGCCCGGGTTCAGGCCGCGCATGTCGAGCGAAGCGGTTGTCCCGGTGATCGATCCACCGCCGAATGAGAACGCGATGTCGGCGGTGGTTCCGACCGCACCATGCGTGCCCATCTGCACGCCGGTGCCAGCCGAAATGGTACCGGTGCCGATTGTCACCGAGCCGCCGGTGGTGCCGGAAAGGTCTATGCCGGTCGAACTGCCGGCGCCGGCGATATCGAGCGAGGTGGCGGTGAAGGTCGACTGGCTGCCCGACAGGTCGAGCCCGGTCCGGCCGGTGGGCAGCCCGGTGATGTCGATGTTGCCGAAGCCGATCGTGCCGTTGATGCTCGAAACGTCGATACCGTTCAGGCCTGGCTGGTTGATCGTCACCTGGCCGAACGTGACGGCGCCGGAATCGTTGGTGAGCGAGATGCCGTTGCCGGATGGCTGGGTGATGGTGACGGCGCCACCGAAATCAACCGTGGCGGTGCTTGCTGAGATCGCAATGCCGTCAAGCGCGGTGTTGGAAATCGTCGTCGTGCCAGTAACGGAGAAATTGCCCTCGGCGCGCGACAGACTGATCCCACTCTGTCCACCGGACTGGCTCACCGTGTCCAGCGTGACATCGAGGTCGGGGCTGAAGATACCCCCCCCTATAGCTTCGGTCTCGAAGGCCATGCGGCCGTTGCCCGAAATAGTGCCGCCAGTGATCTTCAGTATTGCGGGGCCGGTTGCACCGAAGAAGACGCCGTCGCCGCCATTATCCTTCGCGTCGACCGTCTCGAAACCATAGAACCCACCCAAAAAGCCGGTACGACCGAGGATGTGCAGGCCGTCGCCGGTGTTGTTCGTGAGCGTCGTCGTACCGGTGAAATTGAAGCCGCTGCCACCTTGGATCCGCAGGCCATCGCCTGTATTGCCGCTCGAGTTCAAATTGTTGACGGCGGCTCTGCTGTCGATGTTGCCGTTGTCAAACAGCACGCCATTGAGCCCAGCGCCCGAAACATTCAGGCCCGAGATCGTGATATTGCTGATGTTGCTGCCGTGGACGCCGTTGGCGCTGCCGCCGGCGATGTTGAAATCGAGCAGCGAGCTGTTGTTGGCCAGGGTAACGACATCGCCGCTGCCGGAATCGGTCAGCGTCGCAGCACCCCCTGCATCCGAGACGACGCCGCTGTGTGTGATGTTGTCACCGGTAATGTTGACCGGGATGCCGCCGAGCGAGAAGGTCCGCCCGTTGCCGAACGAGGCCAGCGTCTGCTCGGCGCCCAGCGAGAAGCCGTCGGTATCGTCGATGGCCGTGCCGCGATTGACCAGCACGAAGATCGCGTCGGCGTCGGTGTTGGCATCGGCCGTCCCGATCGAGGCCAGGTCCGAAAGCGAGGAGCCGCTGCCCGTGCCGGTCGCGGAGGCGCCGACGAAGATCACATTCTGCACGTCGAACAGCTGCGGCCCGCTGAACGTCGTCGAGCCGAACGCATAATGGCCGAGCGTCTGGTTGAGGCCGCGCGCGTCGAGCGAAGCGCTGATGCCGGCAATGGAACCGCCACCGAAGCTGAACTCGGCATTGGCCGAATTGGCCAGCGAGCCGGCAATGCCGAAGCGCACGCCGGTGTCGACCCCAGCGATCGCACCGCCATTGGTGATGACGATCGTTGCTCCGCCCGAGATCGGTGAAGAGAGATCGATGCCGATCGAGCCGGCGGCTCCGGTGCCGGTGATGTTGAGCGACTGCGCGGTGAAATTCGTATGGCTGCCGGAGAAGTCGAGGCCGGTGCCGACGCCCAGGCCGGAGATGACGATGTTGCCGGCGACCACCGCCGCATTGACGCCGGCAAACGAAATGCCGTCGCCGCCGGGGGCCGAGATGGCGACATCGCCGAAGCGGATCGCCGCCGGCGAGTCCGAAATGGCGATTGCCGGTCCGGTCGTGTTCGAGATCGTCGTCGCACCGTTGACGGTGAAGCTGCCCGAGACCTGATCGAGCACCACGCCCGATGTGCCGCCTGCCTGGGTGATCGAATCCAGCACCACATGCGCGGTGATCGGGTCGATGAAGACGGCGGTGCCGCCATTCCCCGACACGGTGCCGCCGCTGGTGGTGAAGCTGCCTGATGTCGCGGTGCCCTGCACGGTAATGCCGCGATCGGCATTGTCCTTCGCATTGAGCGTCGCGAACGTATAGGTGCCCTTGCCGGTGGCATCGAGCCCGTCGTCGCCATTGCCCTGCAGCAGCGTCGTGCCGGCGAAATTGTAGGTGCCGTCGCCCTCGATGTGCAGGCCGTCGAGGCCGTTGTTCTCAGCGGTGAAGTCCGAGCCCTTGATGCCGGTCGAGGTGCCCGTGAAGTCAGCGCCATTGCCACCGGCCCCGGTCACCGTGACGTTGGTCAGCGTGGCGCCGGAGATGTTGTTGCCGAAGATGCCGTTGGCGCCGCCTGTGATGGTGATGCCGTTCAGCGTGTTGCCGTTGCCCAGCGTAATGACGTTGTTGGCCGGATTGGTGCCCTGGATCGTGCCGTTGCTGCCGCCCAGGTTGAAGCTGCTGGTGCCGCCGCCGAAAAGCAGGGCGGTGACGCTGCTGCCACCGCCGATAACGGTCTGGCCATTGGTCAGCGTCACGCCGCCGGTGGTGAGATTGCCGCTGCCGCCAAGCGCCACGACGAAGCCGTTGCCGGCCTTGGTCACCGCATCGTCCAGCGTCGTCGGATCGCCGATGGTGCCGAGGCCGAGCGAATTGCCGCCATCGGCGAAGAAGAACTTGCCGAAAGCAGCGCCCGTGGCGGCATTGATGGCGAGGCGCGTCGTCGTGCCGCCGTTCACGTCCTGCGACTGGATCCTGACGCCGATATCGCCGCGCACGCGCTCGTTGACGCGTTTGCGCAGGCCTTCGCTGACCGGATAGACCGGCTCCGGCCCGCTTTCGGCCCCATTGGCGGCCCCGTTGTCGGCATTGTCCGAGCCATGGCCGGGATTGAACGGGATGTTCAGCCGGACGCTGCCGGCGAACTGGGTGTCGTCGCGATTGTCGTTGCGGACCTCGCCGGCGAACACCAGCGAGGTGTTGCTGCCGAAGACATCGCCGATCGTATACTCGAACCCGGCCTTGGCGCCGGTGACGCTGTGGTCGTCGCCATGCGGATCCTCGAAGTGATAGCCGCCGATATCCAGCCGCAGCGAATGCTTGTCGGGCAGGTTGATCGGCACCTGTGCGCCGACCTCGCCCTCGATGCCCCAGGCCGCGTATTGGCGATGATCGATCACCGATATCTGCTCGAGCAGCTGGTTTCCGACCATCGACAGGGTCGAGTCGGTGGAGCGGTCTTTGTAGTCGCCCTTGATCGGCAGATAGACGTTCACATGCGCGTCGAAATGCGGCGTGATCGCCTCGGCGCCGAGCGTCGCGGCGGTGAACTGGTTGCTGTTGAAGTTCTCGACGTTGAGATAGGCGTAGCCGCCGATCATCAGGTCCGGATTGACAATGCGACGGACGCCGAGGCCGACATCCTGGCCGAAGCCGTCCTTGAAATCGTGCTTGGCCCGGACATCCAGGAACAGCACCGATTCGGCCGTCTGCTTGAGCGGGATGAAGCCTTCGAGCGCGGCGTTGCCGCCGTTGTTGTCGGCGCCGACAATGGCGCGCACTTGCGGCTGCCACAATCCGTTCGGATCGGCATAGGCCGACATGCCCGAAAGGCCGAGCGCCAGCGTCGTCAGCGCCGTCGTCTTCCACAGATGCCTGGCAATTTGCGAACGGCGATAGCCGGCGCGCACGCGGAAATCCTCCCCACGCGCCGCCATCTCACCACCCAGCCGAGTATCCTCGGGTTTTCCCATCCCAGGCGAGTCCTTTGGGACTGCACGTCCCGCGTGTGAATTCATACTCGAATTGTATTGTAGAACGAGTCGCGAATCCTTCGATTTCTAGGGGTTTCCTCCAATTTTCTTTCGTGTGTCCGAAAGGTCACAGTACTTTTGCCGGCTTTCTTGGCGCCGGCCTAGCTTCCGAAACAGTCCCGAGTGTTGTATCAAACCCCGCCGATGAAAATACCTGACGGGGAAAGAAAGAATGCGGGGTCTAAAGAAAACGTCGTCAAGTTTAGCTCGCGCTAATCTAATGATCGCAAGTTCAGCCGCCCTGTGGCTAGTCTTGTCGGCGGCGGGACCGACCCTTGCCGAAGACGCCAAGCCGGCCCAGCCCAAACCGGCTGATTCCACTGCAAAACCTGCCGATGCCAATCCGTGGGCGGTGAACTGCTCGAGCGGCTCGGCAACCGTCGAGCTTCAGTGCCAGGTGTCGCAGAACCTGACCGAAGCCAAGTCCGGACAGCGCGTGCTGACCGTGACCGTGCGCCGAGACAACGCCAATGGCGACCTGGCCATGCTGCTCGCGCTGCCGCATGGACTGTTCCTGCCGTCCGGCGCCTCGTTCCAGATCGACCAGGGCCAGAAGACGACCCTCGCCATCCAGACCAGCGACCAGAACGGCGCCTATGCGGCCACGCCGCTGTCAGCGGACCTCATCAAGGCCATGAAGTCGGGAACCAATCTGAACATCGGCATGGAATCGGTCACCCGCAAGCCGGTCACCATCCCGGTGTCGCTGGCCGGCTTCACGGCTGCCGTCGCCGAGCTGGAATCCATCAAGTAGCGGGGGTGCTGACGCCGGCTGGACGCGAAGCCGCCTCAACGCCCGCCGAACAATGCTGTGGGCAAAACTGAAAGTTGTTCTGTCGCGATCCTTCCCGCCCACATCGCGCAAGTTCCGCGCACCTCTGCCTATGAAACCGGCTTGATTGTCTGAACCCGGAATGCTCCGTTGCCGCTTCGGACATCCGGAGAAAAATTCATGACGGGGTTTGTCGACCGCCTGCGCGCGACGCAGCTGATGGAGCACGCCGGCCTACAAGCGCTAGTGCTCTGCGCGCCCGAGGCATTCCACTATGCGACCGGTGCCTGGATCGGCCCGGCGGGACTGTTCCGGCGAGCCGGCGCCGGCTTCGTCATCATCCCGGCCCGGCAGGACCTGCCGATCGGCGTCGTGGTGGGGGACTTCAACGCGGCTCAGCTACAGGCGGCATTGCCGGACGCCGTGGTCCGCAGCCACCCGATCTGGATCGAAACCACCACGCTTGACCCCTCGACCTCCGGCCATGCGCTGGCGCAACGCATCGATGCCGGTCTCGCATCGTCTGGCCGGCCGCCCCATTTTTCCCGGCCGGCGACATTCGACCTGGCCAATTCCGCCCGCGAGCTGAAGCAGATCCTGACCGGCTTCGGGCTTGACCGCGCTGCGCTCGGCGTCGACCTCGATTTCATTGCCGTGGCCGATTTTTCGGTCCTGCAGGCGATGCTGCCGGGTTGTTCGATGGTCGACGGTTCGGCGGTGCTCGATCGGTTGCGGGCGGTGAAATCGCAACGCGAAATCGAGCTGCTCCAGCAAGGCATCATTCTGTCGGAAGCCGGGCTGGACCGGTTGCAGGTGGATGCCATGGCGGGCATGCGCCAGGCCGATCTCGTTGCACTCTACCGGGAAGGCGTCGCCACGGCCGCGGCCGGCCTGTCGCATCCGGTTGCTACCGCCGAATACGTGACGCTGGGCGCCCGGGCCAAAGGCGCCGATGCCAAGGCAATGCCCGGCGATCCGCTGAAGTGCGACATGGTCTGCACCGTCGGCGGCTACGCCTCCGACATGTCGCGCAACTTCATTTTCGGGCCGCCATCCGCCGAACAGGCCGAGCTGCATGCCATCGCCGAACGGGCCTTCGAGGATGGGCTGGCAGCCCTTGTTCCGGGAGCCTCGCTCGGCCACGTGCATCGGGTCGCCAGCGACAGCCTGGCGCGGCAAGGGCTGCGCTCCTACCGCCGCGGCCATTTCGGCCATGGCGTCGGCCAGTCGGTCTTTTCCGAACAATGGCCGTTCATTGCGGCCGACAGCGAAGTCGTGATCGAAGCCGGCATGGTGCTGGCCTTCGAAATCCCGCTCTACATCGACGGCCTCGCCAGCTTCAATCTCGAGGACCAGTTCCTGATCACGCCGGACGGACCGGTTGCCATGAACCGCTTGCCAAGACGGCTGGAGACGATTGGTTAGCGAGGGCGGTTTTGGTCCTGGTCGTTGCTCACTTCGGGAGTAGCGCTCCACAGCGCGATGCGCCAAGGTCGATAATTGAGTTTTCGCGCCGTGTTCGGCGCCTTTGCGGCAAGAGGGAAGAAATGCTCGACATGGCACCATCGAAACAGGCGGCAGCATGGCTCGGGTCCTTTGCCAAGGCGCTCGCAGCGGGTGACGTGGCGGCGGCAAGCAACCTGTTCGTCGACGATTGCTACTGGCGCGATCTCCTAACCTTCACCTGGAACATCACGACCATGGAAGGCCGCGAGGCGATCGCCGAAATGCTCGCCTCGACGCTGGCGGCGACGAAGCCGGCCGCATGGCAGCTGACCGGCGAGGCGACCTCGGACGAGGGCACTGTCGAGGCCTGGTTCAGCTTCGAGACCACATCGGCGCGTGGCCAAGGCGTCATGCGCCTGCGCGATGGCCGCTGCCGCACGCTGTTCACCGCGATGACCGATCTCAAGGGGTTCGAGGAGCGCAAGGGGCCGGCGCGGCCGCTGGGCGTGCGCCACAAGGCCGACCCCGGCCGCGAGACCTGGACGGAGGCGCGGGCGCGCGAGACGCGCGACCTCGGCGCCGGCGAACAGCCCTATTGCCTTGTCATAGGCGGCGGCCAGGGCGGCATCATGCTGGGGGCGCGGCTCAGGCAGCTCGGCGTGCCCACCATCGTCATCGAGAAGAACGCGCGCCCCGGCGATTCCTGGCGCAACCGCTACCGGACTCTCGTGCTGCACGATCCGGTCTGGTACGATCATCTGCCCTACATTCCGTTCCCGGAAAACTGGCCGGTGTTCACGCCCAAGGACAAGATGGGCGACTGGCTGGAAATGTACACGCGCGTCATGGAGCTCAACTACTGGGTCGCCACGAAGTGCCTCAGCGCGTCCTATGACGAGGCCGAAAAGGTCTGGACCGTCGTCGTCGACCGCGTCGGCCGCCACATCACCCTGAAGCCGAAGCACATCGTGTTTGCCACCGGCGCCTATGGTCCGCCACGGCGGATCGATCTGCCAGGCGCCGATCAATTCAAGGGCGAGTTGCTGCACTCCAGCCAGTATTCAAGCGGGGAGAAATTCCGCGGCAGGAAGGTCGCCGTCATCGGCGCGGCAAGCTCGGGGCATGATGTCAGCGTCGACCTCTGGGAGAGCGGTGCGGAGGTCACCATGATCCAACGCTCGCCGACCACCGTGGTCAAGTCGGACACGCTGATGGAAGTCGGCTTCGAGATCTTTTCGGAGAACGCGCTGGCGCGCGGCATCACCACCGAGAAGGCCGACATGATCGTCGCCTCGACGCCCTTCGCGCTGGTGCCGAAGGGCCAGCAGGCGCTCTACGAGGTGATCAAGGCACGCGACGCGGCCTTCTACGACCGCCTGCGCGCCGCCGGCTTCGCCATCGATTTCGGCGACGACGAGACCGGCCTGCTGATGAAGGCCTACCGCACCGGCTCCGGCTACTACATCGATGTCGGTGCCTCGGACCTGATCATCGACGGCGAGATCGGCGTGCGCAGCGGCGTCGCTATCAAATCGTTGACGCCGACCGGCATCCTTTTCGAGGACGGCAGCGAGCTTGCCGCCGACGCGATCGTCGCCTGCACCGGTTTTCAGTCGATGAACGAGACGGTGGCCGCGATCGTCTCGCGCGAGGTCGCCGACAAGGTCGGCCCGTGTTGGGGACTTGGCTCTGGCGTGAAGGGCGATCCCGGACCATGGCAAGGCGAGTTGCGCAACATGTGGAAGCCGACCGCGCAGCAAGCTTTGTGGTTCCACGGCGGCAATCTGGCGCTGTCGCGCTTCTATTCGAAATATGTGGCGCTGCAGATCAAGGCGCGCATGGAAGGGCTTGAGACGACCGTCTATGGGGCGTTCAGCAACGCCGGTCGGTGACGCTCGATCTATCCCTCGTGGGGGAGATTGGCTCTCATCACTCGTGCCGATGCCCAAAGTGCCTAGCCGCCACCTCGACATGCGTATGCGTGGGATGCGCCTCGAAACGCTCGGTCTCGCTGGCATCGTCGACCACCTCGTTCGGCCACCAGGTGCCGCCGATGGCGATGCCTTCGCACACCAGCCGCTGGTCGGCGACCAGCGAGGCGCCGACCGCGTCGACAAAGGCAAAGCGGCCGGGGCGCTGCCGCAGCACGGCGACGTCGCCGACGGTGCCGACTGCCAGCGTGCCGAGGTCGGGCCTGGCAATCGCCTGCGCCGGGGCTTGTGTTGCCGCGCGCAGAACCTCGACCAGCGGCATGCCGAGCGCCAACAGCTTCGACATGCAGACCAGGATGTCGAAGGCCGGCCCGTCGACGCAGTAGAGATGCACATCGCTGCTGATCACGTCGGGCGCCAGTCCCTCCTCGAGCATGGCCCGCGCGACCGCGAAATCGAACGAACCCATGCCATGGCCAAGGTCGAAGATGACACCGCGCTCGCGCGCCAGCCGCATGTCCGGCCGCACTGCACCGGAGGCGAACACCGGCGCGTTGGGGAACGGCCGGAAGCAGTGGGTGAGGATGTCGCCCTTGCGCAGGCGCGGCAGCACTTCCGAGCGGCCGGGCGGCGGCTCGTCGATATGCGCCATCAGCGGCAGGCCGGCCTGGTCGGCGGCCTCCAGCGCCAGGTCGACCGGGGCGATGCCGCTGGTGCCGCCGGCATGGCGGCCGGAGCGAACTTTGACGCCGACCACGACATCGCGGTGTTCGCGCGCCGCGGCCACGACCTCGCGCGGTTCGCAGAGCCTGAGATCGCTGCACTCGCCGACCGACACCGTCTGCGAGAAGCCGAAGATGCCGGCAAAGGAAATGTTGACATAGGCCAGGATGCGCACCTTCGAGCGCTCCATGACATGGCGGCGGAAGCCGAGGAAATTGCCAGCGCCCGCACTGCCCGCATCGATGAAGGTGGTGGTTCCGCTTTTGGCAGCCAGCCGGTCGGCATCGACGCCGAGCGAGGTGCCGCCCCAATAGACGTGGCTGTGCAGGTCGACGAGGCCCGGTGTGACGATGCACCCGGTGGCATCGACAACCTGCGCGGCGCGGTCGGCCGGGATATCGGCATCGACCGCGGCAATGCGGCCATTGGCAATGGCGACATCGCGCGGCGCATCGAGCCCTGAGGCCGGGTCGATCAGCCGTCCGCCTCTAAGCAGGAGGTCGAATTGCATTGAGGTAACCTCCGTTTCGTTGTTTTGCCGCCTCAGAGGCTCAGACCGGCCGGTAGGCGACCGCCTCGACTTCGATCTTGATGTCGATCATCAGCCGCGACTCGACCGTGGTGCGGGCCGGCGGGTTCTTCGGGAAATGCCTGGCATAGACCGCGTTGAAGGCACCGAAATCGCGCGCGTCCTCAAGCCAGACCGTGGTCTTGACGACATCGTCCAGGGTGCAGCCGGCCAGCGCCAGCGCGGCTTTCACATTGGCGAGCACCTGTTCGGTCTGTTCCGTTATGCCGCCCTTGACCACGATGCCGTCGCTGCTGACGGGAACCTGGCCCGAGACATAGACGAAATCGCCGGCGCGCACGGCCGGCGATAGCGGCACATGCGACGTTCCAAAACACTGCTTCGGCAAGGGATCACCTCGTCTGATGGCGTGACGGGATGCCATGGCGGCCCCCCGCTTCGATCGACATTTATCGCGATCGGGGCGATCCTCATAGGGGCCTTGTTGGAAAGCAACATTTTCACGGAATCCATGTTGCTTTATTACAGAGGCGCTTGCATCGTGCGCGCCGTCACGTCGCTTTGAAGCCGCGACGATAGACGCATTTGTGACCCGGAGAGAGTGAGAAAATGCCCTACGACAAGAATCCGTTTCCGGCCGGCGATGCCGATCGCCACGCGCTATGGGAAATGCTGGTGCGGCGCGACATCGACGCCTTCATCGGCCAGGACTGGTCGAGGGTCGAGGGCGATTTCGCGGCCTCGAGCTTCTTCGGCATGCATGCGCATTTCCTCAGCAATGCCGACGCCTGGCGGCTGCAGTTCCCGAGGCTGGAGGTCTATCGCGACGAGTGGCTGCGCCAGGCCAAGGAGACCGCGGCGACGAAATTCGCCGAGCCGCTGCGCGAGGCGCTGTTTCGCGTCACCAACATGCGCGACATCGATGTCGACGGCGACCGCGCCGTGCTGCACAAGAAATTCGACGGTTCCGTCGCCAAGGCCGACGGCAGCGTCGACAGGCTGAAATGGCAGACGCTGTATTTCTGCACTAAGGTCGGCGGCAGCTGGAAGATTTCGGGCTTCGTCGGCTACATGCCGCATCCGCTTGGCAGCTCGTAGCGCTGGTTGAGCGGCGCTGCGCCGCTGATCAGTAGAGCGTGACGAAGGCCGGGAACAGCAGGCCGGTCGCCCGGAAATGCTCGACCAGTTCGATGGCCGGGAAGATGGCGAGGAAATAGAGCCCGTCATAGAACGTGCGCTTCAGCGCCTGCGTCGAGAACTGCATCTGGTCATGGTCGTGATACAGAAGCGGATTTGGCCAGAACCGGGGCGTGTTCTTGACATAGGCAAGGTAGGCCGGACCGAACTTGCCGAGCAGAAATCCGGCTTCCTTGCGCGCCGTGACGCGGAAGATGAAGAAGCTGGCAAGGCCAAGCGCGACGGCCGCCAGCAACGAGCCATAGAGCAATCCGACGCCGACTGCGCCGACCGTCGAGAAGAAGTAGAGCGGGTTCTGGGTTATCGAAAACGGTCCGGTCGAGACGAGTTCCTCGTTCTTCTTGCCGCCGACATAGAGGATGCTCCACAGCCGTCCGACGACGCAGACCAGCACCAGGCAGAAGCCGAAGAGTTCGAGCGTCTCGTGCCCGTTCGAGCCCTCGCTGAGCGCCGGTTTGGTGAGAAACAGAAGCAGCACCGCCAGCACAGCCGCCGCCCGCACGAAGATCAGCCGCTTGCGTTGGTTGAAGGCTCGTGAAACCGGTTTTAGGGTAGCGTAGGTCATCGTGTTTCCTGGAGCGCTGGCAAGCCCGGAGACACCGGGTCACCCCATTGATGGCGGATGCAAGGCGCCCGGGCCTTCTATCAGCGCACCGCGAGGCGTTCGTAAAGGCCTTTCGCGCGGCCCCAGCCCATTCTTACGAATTTGTAAACCGCCGGACAGGCGAGCGTGAACTCGCTTCCCTACTGTGCTGGTGTCGGATCGACCACCACCGGGCCGGATTCAATTGCCGCAACCGGCATCAAACAGGGAAACATCTCATGAGACGATTTGCGCTCGCTATCGCACTTTGCGGCCTTGCCGTGTCCAGTCCGGCTTCGTCCTTGTTCGCTGCCATCGCGCCTTGCGAGGATACGCTGAAGACCCTTCGTGCGGCGGAAGCGGCGGCCACGCTCAGCGCCGCGGACAAGGCGAAGGTCTCGGAACTGGAGGCCAAGGGCATCGAACGCTGCAACGCCGACGACGACCAGCGCGCCGACGAGTTCTTCGCCCAGGCCATGAAGGTCATGGGCAAATAGTGCCGCGAACCACCAGCCGCAGGGACGTCCACCATGCTTTCTCCCACTACGCCCGCCGCGCCGAGCCACAACAGGGTCCCGGAGGTCACTGTCGATTTCTGGCTGATCAAGCTGATGGCGGTGACCATGGGTGAAACGGCGGCCGATTATCTCGCCGTCAACCTCGGCCTCGGGCTGACCGTCACATCGCTGATCATGACCGGCATCCTGATCGTCGCCATTATCGTGCAGTTCGCGCAGAAGCGTTACGTGCCCTGGGCCTACTGGCTGGCGGTGGTGCTGATTAGCGTCGTCGGCACGCTGATCACCGACAACCTCGTCGACAATTTCGGCGTACGCCTGCAGACGACGACCATCGCCTTCTCGGTGGCGCTCGCCGCGACATTCGCCGTCTGGTACGCCAGCGAAAGAACGCTGTCGATCCACACCATCGTCACCACAAGGCGCGAGATCTTCTACTGGTTGGCGATCCTGTTCACCTTCTCGCTCGGCACCGCCGCCGGCGACCTCGTCGCGGAGAGCTTCGACATGGGCTACCTGACATCTGGCCTGCTGTTCGGTGGCGTCATCGCGCTCATCGCGCTTGCCTGGTACCTGCTCCATCTCGACGGCATCCTGGCCTTCTGGCTCGCCTACATCCTGACGCGGCCGCTTGGCGCCTCCTTCGGCGATCTCTTGTCGCAGCCGGTCGAATATGGCGGCTTGGGTTTCGGCACCATTTTCACCAGCCTGATCTTCCTTGGCTGCATCATTGGTCTCGTTCTCTACATGACACTCAAGAAAACCGCCGACGAGGCCGACGAAATCCTGCTGGAATCGGACTAGGAACGCCCATCGCTTCGTCATCCACGGGCGGAGCGAAGCAGAATTCCGCACCGCTGCATCGATTTGGCGGCGCGGTATGGAAGCAGCCTCGCGACATCCTAGGAACGGGCCCATGCCGGTGCTAGCCTCTCACCGAAATCGGCCACGAACCGGAACAGCCATGCGACTTCTGCTTGTCGAGGACGACCACAGGACGGCCGATTACATCGTCCGGGGATTGACCGAGGCCGGCCATGTCTGCGACCTGCTGCGCAACGGCCATGACGCGCTCTACGCGGCGACCAGCGGCAGCTATGACGTGATCATAGCCGATCGCATGATCCCCGATCTCGACGGCCTGTCGATGATCAAGGCGGTGCGCGCCGCTGGGGTACGGACACCGGCGATCTTTCTCACATCGGTCGGCGGCGTCGACGACCGCGTCGAGGGGCTCGAGGCCGGCGGCGACGACTATCTCGTCAAGCCCTTCGCCTTTTCCGAGCTTCTCGCCCGCATCAACGCGCTTGGCCGCCGGCCGGCCGCGCAGGAGCAGAAGACCGTTTTGCGGGTTGCCGACCTCGAAATGGACCTGATCATGCGCCGCGTCACGCGACAGGGCCAGCCGATCGACCTGCAGCCGCGGGAGTTCAGCCTGCTGGAGGTCCTGATGCGCGGCGAAGGACGCGTGATCACCCGCACCATGCTTCTGGAGCGCGTCTGGGATTTTCACTTCGACCCCAAGACCAGCGTCGTCGAAACCCATATCAGCCGGCTGCGGGCCAAGATCGACAAGCCTTTCGAAACCCAGCTTATCCACACCGTCCGCAACACCGGCTACAGTCTGCACGCAGCGCCATGACCGGAGCATGGCCCCGCCTGCTGCGCAGCACGCCGTTCCGGCTCGCCCTGACGTTCGCCTTCCTGTTCATGCTCGCCTTCGTGCTGTCGGGCGCCATCGTATACCAGATGATGAGCGCCGATCTTGCCGAGCAGCTCGACGACACCATCAAGGAAACCTACGCGGTCGTCGCGGCGACCTATGCCGAAAATGACCTGAAGGAGCTTGTCGAGACCATCGAAAGCCACTCCATGCGCAGCCCGAAGAAGGAACAGCTGTTTTCGCTGACCGACGCGGCCGGGATTCGCTTGGCCGGCAATTTCACGGCAGCTGGACTTCCCGACGGCTTCTCGATGTTCAACGCCGAAATGCCCGGCGTGCCGCCCGGCGCTGAATACCGTGCCTATTCCGGCTCGATCGGCGGCAACAATCTGACGGTCGCCTTCAGCCTGTCCGAGACGGAGGAACTGGAGACCATCATGCTGATGAGCTTCGGCTGGGCAACGCTGATCATCACCGGGCTGGCGGTCGCCGGCGGCGCCCTGCTCGCCTCGCGCGTCCAGCGCCGGCTCGACGGCATCGCCGCCACCATGGTGGACGTCTCGCATGGACGGTTGGACACCCGCATCCCGCTGACCGGCAAGGACGACGACATCGACATCGTCTCCCGCCAGGTCAACGCGGCGCTCGACCGCCTGTCGGCGTTGGTCGAGGGCATGAAACAGGTCAGCGCCGACATCGCCCATGATCTGAAGACGCCGCTCAACCGGCTGCAGATGATCCTGGAGGGCGCCGCCGACAGAGCCGCGCAAGGCCGCGAGGTCTCCGACGATCTGGCCGAAGCGCGCGCCGAGGGCCACCAGATCAACGAGACCTTCGATGCGCTGCTGCGCATCGCCCAGATCGAGGCCGGCGCCCGCAGGGCGCGCTTTACCGACGTCGCTCTCGGCGAAATCCTGCAAACCATCTCCGAGATTTACACCGACGTGGCCGAGGACGACGGCAAGGTGCTGTCGTCGACCAAACTGAACGAAACCGCGGACCGGATCCACGGCGATCGCGAGCTGCTGACTCAGATGTTCGCCAATCTGGTGGAGAATGCGCTGCGCCACTGCCCGCCCGGCACGACCATCAAGCTGTCGGTGACGCGCCAGGGCGAGCGCGTTGTCGCCAGCGTCGCCGACAATGGACCCGGCATTCCTCCGGACGAACGCGAGAAAGTGTTCCAGCGGCTCTACCGACTGGACCACAGCCGGTCGACACCGGGCAGCGGCCTTGGCCTCAGCCTTGTCAGGGCCATCGCCGATCTACACGGCGCGTCGATCGCCCTTGACGATTGCCGGCCGGGCCTCGCCGTCGTGATAAGCTTTCCGCTGGCAGTTGGTTAGCCGGCGATCAAGCCTGGGTCCTGAAAGGCCCGGCTCCATCGAGTCAGCTCAGCGGTCAATGCGCGTCGACAGGATGATCGACGACAAGGTTCGCTCGACACCGTCCATGGCGCCGATCTGGTCGAGCAGCATATCGAGGTCCCGGATCGACGGTGCGTCGACGATGACGATCATGTCGAAATTGCCGCTGACCGAATGCAGCGTCCTGACCGGCGCCAGCGCCTGCAGGCCGCGCACCACCTTGTCGGCGAGCTTGGGCGTTACGGTGAGCAGCACATGCGCCCGCACCAGCCCCTGCTCGTAGTCCGGCGCCAGCCGGACGCCGTAGCCGGTGATGATGCCGCGCTGCTCCAGCCGTTCGATCCGGCTCTGCACTGTCGTGCGCGAGACGCCGAGCTTGCGCGCAAGTTCGGCGGTCGAGGCACGCGCATTGTCGCGCAGCAGGGAGAGCAGGGCCTGTTCGGCTTCACTGAGCATTTCGACGATTCCATTCGGCATAATGCACAATCAGAGTTTCGTTTCGAACAATTCCACGCTTCCTTTCGACGGGCAAGCTGCGATTCTGATGCATGTCTCCCAAAAGTGCGCAGCGGTTTTGGGACAAACGACATGCACAAAATTATGTGCTCAGGTTCAGCTTTTGGGTGAGGGACGTTTCATGAAGAAAATTGTTGTTGTCGGCGCCGGCAAGATCGGCTCGACCATTGCCGAAATGCTCGCCGCCACCGGTGACTACCACGTCACTCTCGTCGACCGCTCGGCGGCACAGCTCGCCGCTGCCGAACTGCCGGCCACGGTTGCCACCCTGGAACTCGACATCGAGGCATCGGGCGCGCTCGAGGCGGCCTTGGCCGGCAAGTTCGCGGTGCTCAGCGCCGCCCCCTTCCACCTGACCACGCGCATCGCCGAGGCAGCGGCAAACGCCGGCGTGCACTATCTCGACCTCACCGAGGATGTCGTCAGCACCAGGCGGGTCAAGGAATTGGCGCGTTCGGGCAAGAGCGCCTTCATCCCGCAATGTGGGCTGGCGCCGGGCTTCATCTCGATCGTCGCCAACGATCTCGCCAGCCGCTTCGATTCGCTGGAAAGCGTGCGCATGCGCGTTGGCGCGCTGCCGCAATACCCGTCGAATGCCTTGAACTACAATCTGACCTGGAGCACCGACGGCGTCATAAACGAGTATTGCGAGCCTTGCGAGGCGATCGTCGAGGGCGAGCTGATCGAAGTGCCGCCGCTGGAGGAGCGCGAGGAGTTCTCGCTCGACGGCGTCACCTACGAGGCGTTCAACACCTCCGGCGGGCTGGGCACGCTGGCCGAGACGCTGAAAGGCAAGGTGCGCACGCTGAACTACCGCACCATCCGCTACCCCGGCCATGCCGCGATCATGAAGGCGCTGCTCAACGACCTTGGCCTGCGCCATCGCCGCGACGTGCTGAAGGACATCTTTGAAAGCTCCTTGCCGGCGACGCTGCAGGATGTGGTCATCGTCTTCGTCACCGTCTCGGGCCGCAAGAACGGCCGCCTGCTGCAGGAAACCTACGCCAATAAGATCTATTCCAAGCGCGTCGGCGACGTCGTGCGCAGCGCCATCCAGATCACCACCGCCTCCGGCATCTGCGCCGTGCTCGACATGCTGGCCGACGGCAGCCTGCCGGCAACCGGCTTCGTCAAGCAGGAAGACATCGCGCTCGACGCCTTCCTCGCCAACCGCTTCGGCCGCGCCTACGCGCAACATGAAATGGTGAGCCGGCTCGCGAGCTGAGGAGCCGCCCTTACTTTCTCTCCCTGAGGGAGTCGGCTGGAGGAGGAAGGAAGCCTGGAGGTTCGCGCCGTTCCTCTCCCCCGTCAATCGGGGGAGAGGTGTCGAGCTAAGCTCGACGGAGTGGGGGTCGACCGGCTCAGGTGTTGTTATTTCAAGCCGGAGCGATGCCTCGCGCTGATTGCAGCCTGTGGTAAGCTGTCGACGACTGTGCCTTCGAGGACCGGCTTCCCCCACTCCGTCGCTGCTTCGCAGCGCCACCTCTCCCCCCTCCGGAGGGAGAGGAAAGCCACCACTTCAAATATGCAGCGCGTGCCCCAACGCCTTAAGCGCCGCTTCCTGGAAGCCTTCGCCTTGCGTCGGATGGGCATGGATGGTGCCGGCGATGTCCTCCAGCCGCGCACCCATTTCCAGCGCCAGCCCAAAGGCTGCCGCCAGTTCCGACGCGCCCAGGCCGACTGCCTGGATGCCGAGCACCAGATGATTGTCGGCGCGGGCGACGACGCGGACGAAACCGTCTTCGCCAAGTTTCGTCATCGCCCGGCCGTTGGCGGCGAACGGAAACATACCGATCTTGATCTCGCCGCCATGAGCCTTGGCCTCATCCGGCGACAGGCCGGCCGTCACCAGCTCGGGATCGGTGAAGCAGACGGCGGGAATCGAGCGCTTGTCCCAGCTGCGCTTGTGGCCGGCAGCGATCTCGGCGACCATCTCGCCTTGCGCCATCGCCCGGTGCGCCAGCATCGGCTCGCCGGTGACGTCGCCGATGGCGAAGATGCCGCGCATCGAGGTGCGGCACTGGTCGTCGATGCGGATGAACTTTCCCGCCATGTCGAGGTCGATCTGGTCGAGCCCCCAGCCTTCGGTCACTGGCTTGCGGCCCACGGTGACCAGGATTTTATCGGCGGCGACCTTGGCGCTCTTGCCGTCCGATGTCTCGACCAGCAGCGCGCCGCCCTTGGTCCCCTTGGCCTTGGCGCCTGTCATCACCTCGATGCCGAGTGCGGCGAGCCGCTTGACCACCGGCCGCGTCAGCTCGGCATCATACTGCGCCAGCACGCGCGGCAAGGCCTCGACGACGGTCACCTCAGCGCCCATCTTGGCGAAGGCGATGCCGAGCTCGAGGCCGATATAGCCGCCACCGACGACCGCAAGCTTCTTCGGCACTTCGCTCAGGGCCAGCGCCTCGGTCGACGAAACCACCGGGCCGCCGAACGGCAGAAACGGCAGCTCGACCGGCGCCGAGCCGGTGGCGATGACAATCGTCTCGGCGCGGATCACCTGAACGCCGGTCTCGGTCTCGACCGCAACGGTTTTGCCGTCACGGAACGTCGCCCAGCCATGCACGGTCTTGACCCCAGCCTTCTTGAGCAGGCCGGCGACGCCACTGTTGAGCCGGCTGACGATGCCGTCCTTCCAGGCGACGGTCCTCGCAAGATCGAGCACGGGAGCGGTGACCGAGATGCCGAGCGGGCTGTTGCCGCCCACCATGTGCGACACCTTCTCGAACTCCTCCGCCGCATGGATCAGCGCCTTGGAGGGGATGCAGCCGACATTGAGGCAAGTGCCGCCCGGCTTGCCGGCCTCGACGATCACCGTATCGACACCGAGCTGGCCGGCACGGATGGCGCAGACATAGCCGCCGGGGCCGGCGCCGATGACGAGCAGCTTGCAGGAGATTTCTTTCATGTCAGCTGCATCCTTCCAGTGAGAACTGCCAGTCGCACTGTCCATCCGGCGTCGTGCTGCCCCTCATCCGCCTGCCGGCACCTTCTCCCCGTATAGGGACGGGGAGAAGGGGGACCGCCGCGACCTCGGCGCCTTCTTTGCAATGCTGGCGATTGGCGAAACCCCCAACGACAGCGTCTTTCTCCCCGTCTCTATACGGGGAGAAATGCCCGGTAGGGCAATGAGGGGCAGCGCGACTCCGAAAGGCAGGTTGAGCAAAACGCTGAGAAGGCATTGTCTCACCCTCAATCCACAAAAATCAGCGCCGGCGTTTCCAGCAACGTCTTGATGCGCTGGATGAAGACGGCGGCGTCCCAACCGTCGATGACGCGGTGGTCGAAGCTGGAGGACAGGTTCATCATCTTGCGCGGTATGAACTGGGTGCCGTCCCAGACCGGCCGCACCATCATTTTGTTGACGCCGATGATCGCCACTTCCGGATGGTTGATGACAGGCGTCGTCGCCACGCCGCCCATGGCGCCGAGCGAGGTGATGGTGATGGTCGAACCGGACAGCTCGTCGCGTGTCGCCGTGCCCGACTTGGCCGCCTCGGCAAGCCTGATCACCTCGGCGCCGCACTCCCAGATGTCGCGTGCCTCGGCATGCTTGACCACTGGCACGACCAGCCCCGACGGAGTCTGCGCGGCGATGCCGATATGGATGCCGCCATGCTGGTGGATGATGCCGGCCTCGTCGTCAAACAACGAATTGAGATTGGGCTGGTCTGCTATCGCCTTGACCATCGCCCGCATCAGGAACGGCAGCAGCGTCAGCTTAGGCCGCTCCGCCTTGCCCGCGCGCTTTTCCTTGTTGAGCGCGGCGCGCAAGTCCTCCAGCGCGGTGACGTCGATCTCCTCGACATAGGTGATGTGCGGGATGCGCGATTTGGACAGCGTCATCTTCTCGGCGATCTTGCGCCGCAGCCCCACCACCTTGATGTCCTCGACGGCCTCGTTGCGGGCGAGGCCCGATGTCTTCGCAACTTGGGGTCCGCGCGCCAAAAAAGCTTCGATGTCCTCGTGGCCGATGCGGCCGGCCGGCCCAGTTCCGGCAACTTGCCTGAGATCGATGCCGGCCTCCTTTGCCCGCAGTCGGACCGCCGGCGAGGCCAACGGCTTTTCGCCCTCCGGACGCGGTGCGCCGGAGACGGAAGGCTGCCGGGGGCTCTTCGAGACGGCCGCTGCAGGTTTCACGTCTGTCCCACCCGCCTTTGGCGGCGCCTTCGCGGCCGGCGCGGCAGTCTCGGGCTTCGGGGTCGGCAGCTTCGCCGGCGGTTCGGCGGCCACCACTTCAACGTCGCCGCCCTGCGGCTTCACATTGCCCTCGCCAGCCACCTTCAGCCGCACGATCGGCGAGCCGATCGCCACCGTGTCGCCGATCTCGGCGCCCAGCCACAGGATCTCGCCATCGACCGGCGACGGAATCTCGACCGTCGCCTTGTCGGTCATGACCGCGGCGAGCACGGTGTCCTCGCGCACGATATCGCCGATCTTGACGTGCCATTCTACCAGTTCGGCCTCGGCGACGCCTTCGCCGACATCGGGCAGCTTGATGATGTGTTCGCCCATCTTAAGCTCCCATGGTTTCCAGCAGCGCCCGGGCGACGCGCGCCGGACCGGGGAAGTAGTCCCACTCCTGCGCATGCGGGTAGGGCGTGTCCCAGCCGGCGACCCGCGCCACCGGCGCCTCCAGATGGTAAAAGCAGTTTTCCTGCACCAGCGCCGACAGCTCGGCGCCGAAGCCGGAGGTCAGCGTCGCCTCATGCACGATGACGCAGCGCCCGGTCTTCTTGACCGAAGCGACGATGGCGTCGAGGTCGAGCGGCAAGAGGGTCCGAAGGTCGATTATCTCGGCATCGATGCCGGTTTCTTCGACGGCGGCCTGCGCGACATAGACCATGGTGCCGTAGGCCAGCACCGTGACTGCCGAGCCCGGCCGGCGGATCGCCGCCTTGCCGAGTGGCACCGTGTAGTGGCCGTCGGCGACCTCGCCGAGCGCATGCTTGGACCAGGGCGTCACCGGTCGGTCGTGGTGGCCGTCGAACGGGCCGTTGTAGAGCCGCTTCGGCTCGAGGAAGATCACCGGATCGGGGTCCTCGATCGCCGCGATGAGCAACCCCTTGGCGTCATGCGGGTTGGACGGCACCACTGTCTTCAGCCCCGACACATGGGTGAACAGCGCTTCCGGGCTCTGGCTGTGCGTCTGGCCGCCGAAGATGCCGCCGCCGGTCGGCATGCGCACCACGATCGGGCAGGTGAAATCCCCGTTCGAGCGGTAGCGCAGCCTTGCCGCTTCCTGGGTCAGCTGGTCGTAGGCCGGATACATGTAGTCGGCAAACTGAATTTCCACGCATGGCTTCAGCCCGTAGGCGGCCATGCCGATGGCCGAGCCGACAATGCCGGATTCGTTGATCGGCGCATCGAAGCAGCGGCTCTTGCCGTACTTGGCTTGCAGACCTTGCGTGCAGCGGAAGACGCCGCCGAAGAAGCCGACATCCTCGCCGAACACGACGACTTTGTCGTCGCGTCCCATCGACACGTCCATGGCGTCGCGGATCGCCTCAATCATGGTCCGTCTTGGCATGGTCAGACCCCCGCCTGCTGGCGCTGGCGCCGCAGATGCGGCGGCATCTCGGCATAGAGCCCTTCGAACATGTCGCGTGTCGACGGCTTGCCGCCGGCGTGCAGCGTGCCGTGGCTCTCGGCTTCCTTCTGCGCCGCGATCACCGTGTCGAGGATTTCCGCCTCGGCCTGTGCATGTCGCTCGTCCGACCAGACACCGAGCTGGATGAGGTGGTTCTTCAGCCGCACGATCGGGTCGCCGAGCGGCCAGGCGTCGGATTCGGTCTTTGGCCGGTAGGCCGAAGGATCGTCCGAGCTCGAATGCGCGCCGGCGCGGTAGGTGACATATTCGACCAGCGTCGGCCCGAGATTGCTGCGCGCCCGCTCGGCCGCCCATTTGGCCACCGCATGGACGGCGAGATAATCATTGCCGTCGACGCGCAGCGACGGAATGCCGAAGCCTAGGCCGCGGGCAGCGAAGGTGCCCGAGCCGCCGCGGGCAATGCCCTGGAAGGTCGAGATCGCCCACTGGTTGTTGACGACATTGAGCACCACGGGCGCCTTGTAGGTGGAGGCGAACACCAGCGCCGAATGGAAGTCGGACTCGGCCGTCGAGCCGTCGCCGATCCAGGCAGCAGCGATCTTCGAATCGTTCGAGATCGCCGAGGCCATCGCCCAGCCGACCGCCTGGATATACTGCGTCGCCAGATTTCCGGAGATCGAGAAGAAGCCGTGCTCCTTCGACGAATACATGATCGGCAGTTGCCGGCCCTTCAGTGGGTCGGCCTCGTTGGAGTAGATCTGGTTCATCATCGTGACCATCGGATAGCCGTCGGCGATGAGCAGGCCTGCCTGCCTGTAGGTCGGAAAATTCATGTCGCCGGGGGCAAGTGCCTTGCGGAAGGCGCAGGCCACCGCCTCCTCGCCCAGATGCTGCATGTAGAACGAGGTCTTGCCCTGGCGCTGCGCCATCTGCATGCGCGCGTCGAAGGTTCGCAGTGTCATCATGTGACGCAGGCCGGCCAGAAGCTCGTCGCTGGAAAGCAGCCCGGCCCAAGGGCCGACGGCTTCGCCATTGCGGTTCAGCACGCGGATAATCGAGAAGGCGTAATCGCGGATGGTGCGCGGATCGACATCGATGTCGGGGCGCGGCACCGAGCCGGCCTTGGGGATGGGCACGTTGGAAAAGTCAGGCGTTCCGCCCGGCCGCACTTCCGGCTCCGGAACGTGAAAACGCAACATCCCAGCATCGGCCATGACCTTTGTCCTCCAATGTTGCCTGGCCCCAAATTTCCCTGGCCCAAACTTCCCCGGCCAAGGATATTTGCATATCTGCGCCGCCAGACCAGTGCGAATTCGTCTGGGCAAGCCTTCAGGCCTCGGTCCCAGCCGCGCCGGCCTCCGAGGCACAACATGAAGATATGTCCGCGAAATTTCTTGTCGATGTTGGGCGGCGGCGCGCAATTAGGGGCAAGGTTGCCGGAGGTTTTTCGCCAGATAAGGTTTGGTTGGCAACAGTTGGGTTCCTCTCCCTCACTTTGCGCCCCGGAGGGGAGGAAGGACGGCAAGGTTGGCGGACCCAAGCTGGAAGCCGCCACAGCATCATGCTAACCACCCCCCATGGCACAGAAGAAAGCTTTCGAGGTCGATTCCTGGCTGGCCCGTCCGGACCAGCGCATCTCGATCGTCCTGCTCTACGGCCCCGATCGCGGGCTCGTCGCCGAGCGCGCCAAGGCCTTTGCCGAAAAGACCGGCCTGCCGCTCGACGATCCGTTCTCGGTGGTCAGGCTCGATGGTTCGGAGGTTGACCGCGACGAGGGCCGGCTGCTCGACGAGGCGCGCACCGTGCCGATGTTTTCCGACCGGCGCCTGCTGTGGGTGCGCAACGCCAGCGGCCAGAAGGCGTTGGCCGATGACGTCAAGGCGCTGACCGCGGAGCCGCCCCGCGACGCCATCATCCTGATCGAGGCCGGCGATCTCAAGAAGGGCGTCGGGCTACGTGCCGTGGTCGAGGCTGCGGACAACGCCATGGCGCTGCCCTGCTATGCCGATGAGGCCCGCGACATCGATGCCGTCATCGACGACGAATTGCGCAAGGCCGGCATGTCGATGACCATGGAGGCAAGACAGGCGCTGCGCCGAAATCTCGGCGGCGACCGGCTGGCTTCGCGGGGCGAGATCGAAAAGCTCATCCTCTACGCCCATGGCCAGAAGGAGATCGGCTTCGACGACGTCAGGGCGATGTCGGGCGACGTCTCCGGCGCCTCTTTCGATGACGCCGTCGACGCGCTTCTCGAAGGCAAGGTCGGCGATTTCGACACCGCCTTCACCCGGCACTGCCAATCCGGTGGCCAGCCCTTCCTGGTGCTGTCCTCTGCGATGCGCCAGTTGCAGGCGATCCAGGCCATGCGCGGCCAGATGGAGTCTGCCGGCCGCAACGCCGCTTCGGTCGTGGCCGCCGCCCGCCCGCCGGTTTTCTTCTCGCGGCGCAAGCTGGTGGAGAAGGCGCTGGAGCGCTGGAGCAGCGAAGCCCTCGGTCGCGCGCTGACCCGGCTGCAGACCGCTGTGCTGCAGACGCGGCGGCGCCCGGATCTCTCCGTCGCACTGGCGCGCCAAGCACTGCTTGGCATTGCGGTGGAAAGCAGCCGGCTGGCGCAGCGGTAGTTTTGGGACTGACGGCTCAGCCGTCGAGGTCAGCGCCGCCCCTCATTGCCCTGCCGGGCATTTCTCCAGTGAACGGGGAGAAAGGGGCTGGCCGCCACGCTGGCGCTATTCCTGCGACGTTGGCGATTGTCGAAACCGCTGATGACAGCGTCCCTCGCCCGTTTACGGGAGAGGATGCCGGCAGGCAGGTGAGGGGCGGCGCTGGCGTACCAAGCACTTGGAATAACGAGCGAATTCCATTTGAGTGAGCCCTTGGTAGATCAGCCTTCCATCAGAATATTCGCCGGCTAACTACCGCTCCTGCTTCAGCCGGCGGCATAGCTCGTCGAGCTGCTCCAGCGACCGATACGCGACACGAAGCGTGCCGCCTTTGCTCTTGTGGTCGATCGACACGATCATCCCGGTCGTATCGGTCAACAGCTTTTCCAGCGCCAGCGTGTCGGCGTCCTTCTGTTCCGGGCTTGCCGCCGGCTTGGCTTCCTTTGTCGTGCTGCCGGCCGGCATCTGCGCCAGCGCCTCGGCCTGGCGCACCGAGAGCCCTTCTTCGACGATGCGCTTGGCAAGGCCGGCCGGATCTTCCGCGGTCACCAGCGTGCGGGCGTGGCCCGCCGACAGAGCGCCGTCGACCAGCATGTCGCGGATCACATCCGGCAGTTTCAAGAGTCTCAGCGTGTTGGCGACATGGCTACGGCTCTTGCCGATCACCTGGCCGAGATCAGCCTGGGTGTAGCCGTGATCGTCGATCAGCTGCTGGTAGCCAAGCGCTTCCTCGACCGCGTTGAGGTCGGTGCGCTGGACGTTCTCGATGATCGCCAGTTCGAGCGCGGTGCGGTCGTTGACCTCGCGGATGATGACCGGGATATCATTCAGCCCGGCGCGCTGCGCCGCGCGCCAGCGCCGCTCGCCGGCGATGATCTCGTAGCGGCCGGCCTGCGTCGGCGACGGCCGCGCCACCACCGGCTGCACCACGCCATGTTCGCGGATCGAGTGGGCGAGGTCGGTCAGCTCGGCCTCGCCGAAATGCCGGCGCGGATTTTTCGGATTTGGGGTCAGGAACTCGATCGGCACCTTGCCGTCGGCGCTCATCCCGGGCTTTTCCGGTGCCACCGGACGATCGATTTCGCCGATCAGCGCTGCCAGCCCACGCCCCAGTCTCTTTCTCGAAAGGTCTTCGCTCATAACACTTCCAGTTAACATCCAGATCGTTTCGGTATCGAATCGGCTCTTAATTATGCATTGCAGCTAATCAAGCGGCCCGCAATTTACGCTCGCGGCGGATCACTTCCGACGCGAGCTGCAGATAGGCCTGGCTGCCCGAGCATTTCAGATCGTACAGGATCGCCGGCTTGCCGTAGGACGGAGCCTCGGACACCCGCACATTGCGCGGAATGATGGTCTCGTAGACCTTGTCGCCCATGTGTGCCCGCACATCCTGCACCACCTGGTTGGCGAGATTGTTGCGACCGTCATACATGGTCAGCACGATGCCCTGGATGGTGAGATCCGGATTGATCGAGCGGCGCACCTGCTCGACGGTTTCCAGCAATTGGCTCAGGCCTTCGAGCGCGAAGAATTCGCACTGCAGCGGCACCAGCACCGAATCGGCCGCGGCCATCGAGTTCAGCGTCAAGAGATTGAGCGACGGCGGGCAGTCGATCAGCACATAGCCGAAACCGGCCGAACGGTCGGCCGAGGCACGCAAGGCGTTGCGCAGCCGCAGCACCCGGTCAGGCGCCGAGGCGATCTCCATCTCGATGCCGAGCAGGTCGAGCGTCGACGGCACGATCGACAGGCCGGGCACCGCCGTCGGGATCGCCGCAGCTTCCAGGTCCAGTTCGCCCGTCAGCACGTCATAGGACGAGACCGTCCGGTCCTTGCGGTCGATGCCGAGGCCGGTGCTCGCATTTCCCTGCGGATCGAGGTCGACGATCAGCACCTTTTCCCCGATTGCCGCGAGCGCAGTAGCCAGATTGATGGCGGTGGTCGTCTTACCGACACCGCCCTTCTGGTTGGCTACGGTGATGATTCGGGGGCCATTCTTCATCATGGATCTATGCCAGAAATTCATTTTTGGGTCGCCTGGAGCAAATCAGACAGGTCGAAGATTCGACAGTTCGAGGATGACCCCATGCGGGTCGGTCACGCTCGGATGTTCTACCAGATCGAAGGCCCATCGGTGAACGCTTTCTTGCACTTCCGCGCGGTAATCCCGGCCTTTGTGGAACAGCCCGCGGGCGCCTGACGTCAGCCAGGGCGCCGACAGGTCCAGCAAGGTCGAAAGCGAGGCCAGGGCACGCGCTGTGACGATCTGCGGCGCCGGGACCAGCGCATGGCTGTCTTCGATGCGGCGCGCCACCACCCGCGCCGGCAGGCCGAACTGGCCAATGACGGTCTGCAGGAACGACGCCTTTTTGCGATTGCTTTCAACCAGATCGATGCTCGCCCCGTCGCGCTCGGCAAGCAGGAAGGCCATGACAAGGCCCGGGAATCCGCCGCCCGAACCGATATCGACCCAGTGATTCGCGGTCGGCTCGATACGCCCAAGCTGCGCGCTGTCCAGGATGTGACGCTGCCAGACATCGCCTGCCGTCGACTGCGCAACCAGATTGATGCTGCGGTTCCATTTCTGGAACATCTGCTCGAACGTCACCAGGCGGTCGAATGTTTCACGTGAAACCGGACCGGCCGCGTCCTGCAGGCTCTTCCAAGAGAAAGAATTCACGCAACGTCCCTCTGGGGCCTCTGCGCATTCTCTTCATGGCGCACATGCGCGACGATGATCGCCAGCGCGGCCGGCGTCATGCCTTCCATGCGCTGGGCATCGGCGATGGACCGTGGCCGCCGCGCCTGCATCTTCTGTTTCAGCTCGTTGGACAGCCCGGGCACACCGGCGAAATCGACTGTCTCCGGGATCAGCCGGCTCTCTTCATGCCGGATCTGCGCCACATCTGTCTTCTGGCGGTCCAGATATACCGAATATTTCGCTTCCGTTTCCAGGCGCTCGGCCGTTTTAGCATCAACCGCCGCAAACTTGGGCTCGACGCGCGCCAGCCAACCGACGTCGACACCGGGATAGGCCAGCAGTTCATAGCCGGAGCGGCGCACGCCATCCCGGTTGATCTCCAGCCCATGCCGCGCCGCCTCGTTTGGGGTCATGGTCAGCGACACCGCCAGCCGACGCGCTTCGTCGAGCTGCTGCATCATATTGCCGTAGCGCTGCATCCGCTGCGCGGAGGCGATCCCCAACCTGGCGGCGAGGGGCGTCAGCCGCTCATCGGCATTGTCGGCGCGCAGCGACAGCCGGAACTCGGCCCGCGAGGTGAACATCCGGTAGGGCTCGCTGATGCCGCGGCTGGTTAGATCGTCAACCATCACGCCGATATAGGCCTCGGTGCGGCTAAGCACGATCTGCTCGCTGCCGGCCGCACGGCGCGCCGCATTGAGACCAGCGAGCAGGCCTTGCCCGGCGGCTTCCTCATATCCGGTGGTGCCGTTGATCTGACCGGCGAGAAAGAGACCACTGACGCGCCTGGTCTCCAGACCCGTGGTCAGCTCGCGCGGATCGACATGATCATATTCGATGGCATAGCCCGGCTGCAGCATCACGGCGCGCTCTAGGCCAGGGATGGTCTTGAGAATATCCAGCTGAACATCCTGCGGCAACGAGGTCGAGATGCCATTGGGATAGACGGTGTCGTCGTCGAGCCCTTCCGGCTCTAGAAAAATCTGGTGCCCGTCCCGGTCGCCGAACTTGACGATCTTGTCCTCGATCGATGGGCAATAGCGCGGCCCGACACCTTCGATCGAGCCGGAATACATGGCGGACCGGCCAAGATTGGCGCGAATCAAATCATGCGTCGCCGCGGTCGTGCGGGTGATGCCGCACTCGATCTGCGGTGTTTCGATGCGATCGGTCATCAGTGAGAACGGCACCGGATCCTCATCCGCCGCCTGGCGATCCAGCGACACCCAATCGATGGTCTTCCCGTCCAGCCGTGGCGGCGTGCCGGTCTTCAGCCGGCCGAGCTTGAAGCCGACGCGGCTCATCGTCGCCGAGAGGCCCATGCTCGCCTGCTCGTTCATCCGGCCCGCAACGATCTTCTTGTCGCCGATATGGATAAGCCCGCGCAGGAAAGTCCCGGTCGTCAAAACGACGGCGCCACAGGCGAGCCGCCGGCCGTTGGCCAGCAGAACAGCCCCGATCCGCCCATCGACGATCTCGAAGTCGAGAACCTCGCCCTCGATCACGTCGAGATCGTTCTGGAGCCGAATCGCATCTTGCATGGCAAGGCGATAGAGTTTGCGATCCGCTTGAGTGCGTGGCCCGCGCACCGCTGGCCCCTTACGACGGTTGAGCAGGCGGAACTGAATGCCGGCGGCATCAGCCACCCGACCCATCAACCCATCCATGGCATCGATCTCGCGAACCAGATGGCCCTTGCCGAGACCGCCGATGGCCGGGTTGCACGACATCACGCCGATCGTGTCGAAGCGCAACGTCACAAGCGCGGTGCTGGCGCCGGCGCGCGCCGCTGCACTCGCCGCCTCGCAACCCGCATGGCCACCGCCCACCACAACCACATCATAGTGATCGGTCATTTCCACAACGTCCTAGACTCAAAAAAGATTGAGCGACACATGTCCCCGCAAGGCGATGCTGTCAAGAAAACTCCGCTGCTCGTTTCACGTGAAACAACCCTGTGGCGAGCCTTCGCCATGTTTCACGTGAATCCGCGCTCCAAACAGCAGGGCAATCACAGCTTGGCGCTGCCCTCACCTGCCTGCCTGCATCCTCTCCCCGTACCGGGACGGGAGAGGGCGCTGACATCTACGGTTTCGCCAATTGTCGGCGCTGCAGAAAAGGCGCTGGCGCAACGGCCAGCCTCTTTCTCCCCGTCCCTATACGGGGAGAAATGCCCCGGCAGGGCAATGAGGGCACCAGCGTCCAGCCACTGTGTTTCACGTGAATCAACGAGGTCGCCACCGCGATGCGCTGCCAATGTTTCACGTGAGTCATTTCCCAATGCAAAACTGCGCAAAAATCACGTCGAGCATATCCTCGACATCGATGGCACCGACGATCCGTCCGAGGCGGTCGGCGGCGAGCCGCAACTCTTCGGCGCGCAGCTCCTGCCCGACGGCCCGCTCGTCAACCGCCCGGTGCAGATGGCGGTTCGCCTCGCCAAGCAAGTCGACATGGCGCAGGCGCGACGGCAGGACATCGCCGGCGCTGCTGGCCGCATGCGCTGCCTGCCGGCCGATTTCCGCCAACAACGCGTCAACGCCGGCCCCATCGACGACCGAGATCACGTAATCGTAGCGCCTGTCCGCACTGGCAGCCGCTTGGCTATCCAAAAGGTCTCGCTTTGTGCCGACCTGCAAGGCCGGAATCGCCGACGGGATCGAAGCAATCGCCTGCGGCTCAGCGACGTCCTGCAACAGCAACAACAGATCGGCGCTATCGGCCTTGGCCCTTGCCTTCTCGATGCCGATCGCCTCGACCTTCCCAACCGCCTCGCGCAGCCCGGCGGTGTCGGTCAACCTGACGCGCAGCCCCTCCAGATCCAGCACCACCTCAAGCAGGTCGCGGGTCGTGCCAGGCTCATCCGTTACAATAGCTGCATCGCGCCGCGCCAAGGCGTTGAACAGACTCGACTTGCCGGCATTGGGCGCACCGAGAATCACGACCTCGAACCCATCGCGGATGATTTCTGCGGCGCGAAATCCGGCAATGTGTCGGTCGATCTCGTCGATCATCGCCCTAACATCCGACCAGACCGTATCCGAAACGGAACCTGGCACATCATCCTCGTCGGCAAAGTCGATCTCGGCCTCGATCATGGCGCGGGCGTGGATCAGCCGGCGGCGCCAACTCAAATAGAGCTCGCTCTGAACACCTTCCGCATTCTGGACCGCAAAGCGCCGCTGCGCCTCGGTTTCGGCGTTGACGAGATCGGCCAGCGCCTCGGTTTCGACCAGGTCAACCTTGCCATTGAGGAAGGCGCGACGGGTGAATTCGCCGGGTTCGGCATGCCTGACACCGTCGAAACCGGTGATCGTCTCCAGCATCCTGCCCACCACCGCGCGCCCGCCGTGAACGTGGAATTCCGCCACATCCTCGCCGGTAAAGCTTGCCGGGCCGGGAAAGAAGATAATCAGGCCGTTGTCGAGCACGGCTCCATCAGGCGCCCGGAACTTGCGCAAAACCGCCACCCGGTCCTTAACCATGCTGCCGGCGATCGTTTCGACTACGAATCGAGTCTGCGGGCCTGAAATGCGGATGACGGCGACGCCGGCAGGAAGCCGGCCGCTCGACAGCGCGACAATCGAATCCCTTGAAATCATTTGCCCGCTCTACCGCACTGCCCTAGCTTTGCCCGTCCAATCGCATCGCCGAGTGCTTCATCGTGACATTGCCTCCGCAAAACCTGCTTGCCGAAGAAGCCAGCCCCTATCTGCAGCAGCACAGCGGCAACCCTGTCCATTGGCGGGCCTGGTCGCCGGCTTCGCTTGAAGAGGCGAGGGCGCTGGACAGGCCGATCCTGCTCTCGGTCGGCTATGCCGCTTGCCACTGGTGCCATGTCATGGCGCATGAAAGCTTCGAGAACGACGACGTCGCCGCCGTCATGAACCGTCTGTTCGTCAATATCAAGGTCGACCGCGAGGAGCGTCCGGACATCGACCAGATCTACATGGCCGCACTGTCCTCGATGGGCGAGCAAGGCGGCTGGCCGCTGACCATGTTCCTGACGCCGGACGGCAAGCCGTTCTGGGGTGGCACCTATTTTCCGCGCGAGCCACGTTATGGCCGCCCAGGCTTCATCCAGGTGATGCAAGCGGTGGACAAGGCCTGGCGGGAGAAAAGGGCGAGCCTGAACGAGAGCGCCGACGGCCTGACCACGCATGTCGAGGCGCGGCTGGCTGGTTCGCATGCCAAAACAGTGCTTGATCGCGACACGCTGGAAGGCCTTGCCAGGGGCATCGACGGCATGATCGATCGCGATCTCGGCGGGTTGCGCGGCGCGCCGAAATTCCCCAATGCGCCGTTCATGCTCACGCTGTGGCTGTCCTGGCTGCGCGATGGCAGTTCCACACATCGTGACGATGTCCTGCTCAGCCTCGACCGGATGCTGAGCGGCGGCATCTACGACCATATCGGCGGCGGGCTCAGCCGCTATTCGACCGATGCCGAATGGCTGGTGCCGCATTTCGAAAAGATGCTCTACGATAATGCGCAGCTCGTCCGCTTCTGCAACTGGGCCTATGCGGCGAGCGGCAATGATTTGTTCCGGGTACGAATCGAAGACACCATCGACTGGCTGTTGCGCGAAATGCGGGTCGACGGCGGCGCCTTCGCTGCCAGCCTCGACGCCGACAGCGACGGCGAGGAGGGCCTGTTCTACACCTGGAGCAGGGAGGAGATAGAAACCGCACTCGGTGATGATTCGGCCTTGTTTTTCAAATACTTCACACTCTCCAGCCCACCTGGCTGGGAAGGCAAGCCGGTCGTCCATCAAACCAGCTCGCAGCAAGCCCAAAGTGTGGTCGATCGCGACCAACTCGTGCCGCTCAAAGCGAAACTTCTCGCCATAAGGGAAGGGCGGGTCAGGCCGGGTCTCGACGCGAAGACGCTCACGGACTGGAACGGCCTGATGATTGCAGCCCTGGCGGAGGCCGGCCGGTCGCTGGCTCGGCGCGACTGGATCGACGCCGCGGCAAAGGCCTTTGCCCATATCAGCGCCGCCAGCCGCGACAACCGGTTGCCGCATTCGATGCTCGGCGCCAGGAAATTGTTTCCGGCGCTGTCCAGCGACTATGCCGCCATGGCCAATGCCGCGATCGCGCTGTTCGAAGCCACCGGCGACTGGAGCTATGTCGAGCAGGCCAGCCGGTTTGTCGAGCAGCTCGATCTCTGGCACGCCGATGCCGACAGGACCGGCTACTATCTCACCGCTTCCGACAGCACCGACCTGCCGATCCGCATCCGGGGCGACGTCGACGAGGCCAGTCCGTCCGCGACCGGACAGATCATCGAAGCGCTGGTTCGGCTCGCCTCCGTCACCGGCGATCTCGACCTGCAGGAGAAAGCCTGGAACCTCGCCGAGCATGCCGCCGGCCGGGCCGCGCAGCAGGCCTATGGCCAGGCCGGCATCGTCAACGCCTGCGCGCTGGCGATCGAGCCGCTTAAGCTGGTGCTAATTGATGATCCGACCAATCCCGAACTTGTTCCGGTTGCGAATCGAAACCCCGATCCGCGTCGGGTCGACATAATGGTTTCTATCGGTTCGGAAGCGAATCGACCCCTGCTGCCCGGCGGTATCCTGCCGCCGACCGACGCAGCCGGCGGCTGGCTCTGCACCGGTCAAGTCTGCCTTCCCGTTGTGACGAATCCCAAAGAGCTCGAACATCTCTTGCGTCGCCAATAGGATCAGGAAACCTCGCCTTCCACCGACGGGGGGAGTCCGCTGCCACATACGGCCACGCCGTATCTGGAATGCGACCTGATCCCGGACAATGAAAAACCCCATCCCGGTTTTGCCGGAATGGGGTTGATGCTTAGGCCGGAAGGTGTCGGCCAGACCGTTACGTGTTCATCGAATCGAAGAAATCCGCATTGGTCTTGGTCTGCTTGAGCTTGTCGATCAGGAACTCGATCGCGTCCGTGGTGCCCATCGGCGCCAGGATGCGGCGCAGCACGAAGATCTTCTGCAGGTCCTGCTTGGAGACCAGAAGGTCCTCCTTGCGGGTACCGGACTTCAAGATGTCCATGGCCGGATAGATGCGCTTGTCGGCAACCTTGCGGTCGAGCTGGATTTCGCAGTTGCCGGTGCCCTTGAACTCCTCGAAGATGACTTCGTCCATGCGGCTGCCGGTGTCGATGAGCGCAGTCGCAATGATGGTCAGCGAGCCGCCTTCCTCGATGTTGCGGGCGGCACCGAAGAAGCGCTTCGGCCGCTGCAGAGCATTGGCGTCGACACCGCCGGTCAGCACCTTGCCGGATGACGGCACAACCGTGTTGTAGGCACGGCCGAGGCGGGTAATCGAATCGAGCAGGATGACGACGTCGCGGCCATGCTCGACCAGGCGCTTGGCTTTCTCGATCACCATTTCGGCGACCTGGACGTGACGCACCGCCGGCTCGTCGAAGGTCGAGGAGATAACCTCGCCCTTCACCGAGCGCTGCATGTCGGTGACTTCCTCCGGCCGCTCGTCGATGAGCAGGACGATCAGATAGCATTCCGGATGGTTGGCAGTAATCGAGTGGGCGATATTCTGCATCAGAACCGTCTTGCCGGTACGCGGCTGCGCGTTGATCAACGCGCGCTGTCCCTTGCCGATGGGCGCCACCAGGTCGATCACGCGCGGCGAGATGTCCTTGCTGGTCGAATTGTCGATCTCCATCTTCAGCCGCTTGGTCGGATAGAGCGGCGTCAGATTGTCGAAGTGGATCTTGTGACGGATCTTTTCGGGATCGTCGAAATTGATGGTGTTGACCTTGAGCAGGGCGAAATAGCGTTCGCCCTCTTTCGGGCTGCGGATCGGCCCTTCGACGGTATCGCCTGTCTTCAGCGAAAACCGGCGGATCTGCGAGGGTGAGATGTAGATGTCGTCGGGACCGGGCAGATAGTTGGCATTGGCGGAGCGCAGGAAACCGAAACCGTCCTGCAGCACCTCGACAACACCGTCACCGATGATCTCGATCTCCTGGGCGGCCAGTTTCTTCAGGATAGCGAACATCAGCTCCTGCTTGCGCATGACGCTGGCGTTTTCGACCTCGAGCGATTCGGCATAAGCGATCAGCTCTGGTGGCTTCTTGTTCTTGAACTCTGCGAGTTTCATTTCTTGCATAGACGGACTCTGAATCTGCTTTGGGGAAAATATATCGGCGGGATGCGACAAATGCCGGGCGCGGCCGAAAGCAATAAAGGGCGGCGCATGACGGGAAGGAAGACCCGTCTTTTATCGTCGCTTGGGTGAAAGAGCAAGCTGCGTTTTATGGGCCCTGGTAAGAGCTAAAACGGCTTGACGACAACCAGGATCACGATTGCGATCATCAGTAATGTGGGGATCTCGTTGATCATCCGCCAGTGCCGGGCCGGTTTTTCGTTGCGGTCCTCGGCAAATTTGCGCACCGCGCCGGCCAGATAGCCATGAACGGCGGACAATAGAAGCACGGCACCGATCTTGGCGTGCAGCCAGCCACCATGGAAACCAAAGCCTTTCCAGGCGAGCCACAGACCAAAAACCCAGGTGGCGATCATTGCCGGATTGATGATACCGCGGAGCAGGCGGCGCTCCATCACCTTGAAGGTCTCCGACTGCACCGAGCCCTTCTCGGCATCCACGTGATAGACCAGCAGCCGCGGCAGATAGAGCATGCCCGCCATCCAGGAGATGACGGCAAGGATGTGGATCGCTTTCGCCCATGGATAGAAGCTGTCGGGCGCGACGAAAAACAAAAGTGCCGTGAGAACGACCAGCACGGCAATGCCGATCATCATCCGCATCATTGCCTGGCCGGTGCTGTTGGTGCTGCCAGTGCTGTTTGAATGAGTCATCAGCGGGTCGCGCTCCTCACCAGTTTCACCATTGTCTCGACATGCGCTATCGGCGTCTCCGGCGTGATGCCGTGACCGAGGTTGAAAATCAGCGGCCCGTCGCCCAGCGTTTTCAGGATAGCCTCGACACCATCGGATAGGGCTTTGCCGCCAGCAACGAGCCGCAAGGGATCGAGATTGCCTTGGACCGCACCCAAGCGCTGCAAATCCTTCGCCGCCACCAGGGGCACCGTCCAGTCGATCCCCAGGGCCGTTACTCCGGTCTTCTGGCGATAGGTCCGGTACCGCGCACCGGCCCCCTTGGGAAAGCCAATGATTGGAACATCGGGATGAACCGCCCGGACCCGGCCAACGATCTCGGCCACCGGCTGAACGCAGAACAGGTCGAACGATGCATCATCGAGAACGCCCGACCAGGAATCGAAGATCTGCACCACATCCGCACCGGCCTCGATCTGGCGGATAAGATAGGCGGCCGAATGATCGGCAAGCACTTTCAGCAAATGTTGAAAGGCTTCCGGCTCGCGATAGGCGAACAGCCGCGCCGGCGCCTGGTCGGGCGTGCCATGGCCGGCAATCATATAGGTCGCCACCGTCCAAGGCGCGCCGCAGAAGCCGATCAGCGTTGTCTCATCGGGCAGTTTTGCCCGCAGGCGGCGGACCGTCTCGTAGACCGGTTCGAGATTCACGTGAAACGTTTTGCTCTCCAGAGCCGCAATCTCTGGCGCCGTGATCGGCGTCAGCAGGGGCCCGCGCCCCTCTTCGAAGCGTACGTCGCGGCCAAGCGCGTGTGGAACGACGAGAATATCCGAGAACAGGATCGAGGCATCGAAGCCGAAGCGCTCGATCGGCTGCAAGGTCACTTCGACGGCAAGGTCGGGATCGTAGCAAAGGTCGAGAAACGAACCGGCCCGCCGGCGTGTCTCGCGATATTCCGGCAGATAACGCCCGGCCTGACGCATCATCCAGAGGGGAGGCGGAAACACCGTCTTGCCCTTCAGGACGTCCAGCATGATCCGGTTCTGGGGCATCGAGCGCTCGCTTCTCCAAGCCTCTCTATAATCAAAGATTCTTATATCTAAGATTCTTCTGATTCTAAGAGTCTGTTGGTTGTGGTGGTTGTCACCTGTCCCGCTTTGCCCACAAAAACACCAGCCAGCATATTGTCGCGCGCTTGCCTCTCCAAACTGTAGGGTTCTGGGGAAAGCCTGGAATCCATGACTGGAGTCAAGGCGTTAGGAAGCGAATGGAAAAGCCGTCGCTGTGGACAGGCGAGAGGCAAAAGACACCGTCCCCAGACTTGTCCCCAGCCGCTCGGCGAAGCTGACAGTGCGACGAATTGTGGACAAACTGCCATCTGATACAGTCACCCGTGACCGGCCCGTCTTTCCATCCCGCTTTATCCACAGCCGCCCACAGCCTGGAGTGACCCCTTGTGAACAAACCCCAGAGCTTCTTCCACCTGCACCTGATTTCCGACGCGACCGGCGAAACGCTGCTCGCCGCAGGCCGGGCGGCTTCCGCGCAATACAAGGACGCGCGCGCCATCGAGCATATCTACCCGCTCATCCGCACCGAAAAGCAGGTGGCAAAAGTGTTCGAGGACATCGAGGAGGAACCGGGCATCATCCTCTACACGGTCGTCGACCAGAAGCTGGCGCGCGGCATTGACGAGCGTTGTGCGACCATGGGCCTGCCCTGCGTGTCGGTGCTGGAGCCAGTGCTGACCGTGTTCCAGTCCTATCTCGGCACGCCGGCCGGCCGCCGCGTCGGCGCCCAGCATGTTCTCGACGCCGAATATTTCCGCCGCATCGACGCGCTCAATTTCACCATGGAGCATGATGACGGCCAGCTGCCGGCCAATATGGACGATGCCGACATCGTGCTGATCGGCATCTCGCGCACGTCGAAGACGCCGACCAGCATCTATCTCGCCAACCGCGGCATCAAGACCGCCAACATCCCGATCGTGCTCGGCGTGCCGGTGCCGGAGAGCCTAGTCAACGCCAAGACCCCGCTGATCGTCGGGCTGATTGCCACCGCCGAGCGCATCTCGCATGTCCGGCAAAACCGCATCCTCGGCAACAGCAGCACTTACGAAGCGAGCGACTATGTCGACCGCGCCGCCATCACCGAGGAGCTCGCCTATGCCCGCCAGATCTGCACGCGCCATGGCTGGCCGATGATCGATGTCAGCCGCCGCTCGATCGAGGAAACGGCGGCGGCGATCGTTGCCCTGCGCGGCAAGTCGAGATAAATGAGCGAAAAGTGAGTTTTCCGAGTCTTCTCCAGGCGAAATCTAGCCGAAAGTCGTTGCTGCCCCTCACCCGCCTGCCGGCCCCCTCTCCCCGTATAGTGGCGGGGAGAGGGGCGCTGCCATCGATGGTTTCGCCAATCGCCAGCGTGGCCGGAAACAGCGTCGGCGCTGAAGCTGTCCGGCAGGACAATGAGGGGCAGCGCCCACTTTACCGACTAGAGCTGCTCATACTCTAACCGCGCCTGTGTCTGCGCCCGAGTGCAAAATGACCGAAAAAATCATCCTCGCCTCTAGCAGTTCGTTCCGTAAGGCGATGCTCGTCAATGCCGGCGTCGACGTCGAGGCGGTTGCGGCCGACGTCGACGAGCGGGCGCTCGAGGCGCCCTTGCAGGACAGCGGTGTTTCGCCCGAGGATGTCGCCCTGGTGCTGGCCGAGGCCAAGGCGACCGAGGTCAGCGAGCGCAGGCCGGGTGCACTGGTGCTCGGCTGCGACCAGACGCTGTCGCTCGGCGACGACGTGTTCCACAAGCCGGCCGACATGGAGGGCGCGCGCCGTCACCTGCTGGCATTGTCGGGCAAGACCCATCAGCTCAACAGCGCCGCCGTGCTGGTCCGCGATGGTCAGGTGCTGTGGCGGCATGTCGGCATCGCCAGCATGACCATGCGCAAGCTCGACCCTGCCTTCATCGGCCGCCATCTGGCTCGCGTCGGCGCCAAGGCGCTGGCCAGCGTCGGCGCCTACCAGGTCGAAGGCGAAGGCATCGAGCTCTTCGAGAAGATCGAGGGCGACCATTTCACCATTGTCGGCCTGCCGCTGCTGCCGTTGCTGGCCGAACTTCGTGCCCTTGGAGCGATCGATGGCTGAGGCGACCAAAAAAGCCTTCGTCACCGGCCATCCGATCAAGCATTCACGCTCGCCGAAGATCCACGGCCACTGGCTTGCCCAACATGGCATCGTCGGCAGCTACCAGGCCATCGACGTGGCGCCGGAGGACTTTGCTCAATTTCTGGCGACGCTCCAGGCGAACGGTTATCGCGGCGGCAATGTCACCATTCCGCACAAGGAGGCCGCCTTCGCGCTGGTCGACCGGCGTGATGAGGCGGCTGAAGAGATCGGCGCCGTCAACACGCTGTGGTTCGAGGACGGCATCTTGTGGGGCGGCAACACCGACGGTCACGGCTTTGCCGCCAATCTCGACGATCACGCGCCGGGCTGGGCGAGCAACGGCCCGGCGGTCGTGCTTGGCGCCGGCGGCGCCTCGCGCGCCGTCATCCATGCACTGAAGCAACGCGGTGTCGCCGACATCCGCATCGTCAACCGCACGCTGGCCCGGGCGCAGGAATTGCGCGATCGCTTCGGCGCCGGCGTTACCGCGCACGGCACTGCGGCGACCGGCGAACTGCTTGCCGATGCCGGCCTGCTGGTCAACACCACGGCGCTCGGCATGCAAGGGGATGAAACCCTTGCCGCCAATCCGGCCTTGCTGCCGGATCACGCCATCGTCAACGACATCGTCTATGTGCCGCTGGAGACGCCGCTGCTTGCCGCGGCCCGCGCAAGGAAGCTGAAGACGGTCGACGGTCTCGGCATGCTGCTCAACCAGGCCGTGCCCGGCTTCGAGCGCTGGTTCGGCGTCAGGCCGCAGGTTACGGCCGAATTGCGTGCGCTCATCGTCGCCGACCTGGTGCCGAAACCATGATCGTGCTCGGTCTCACCGGCTCGATCGGCATGGGCAAGTCGACAACGGCCAGGATGTTTGCCGAGGCCGGCGTGCCGGTTCATGATTCCGACGAGGCGGTGCATCGCCTCTATGCCGGCAAGGCCGCGCCCTTGGTCGAAGCGGCCTTTCCCGGCACGACGGACGCCGGCGTGGTCGATCGCACAAAGCTGGGCGCACGCGTGCTTGGCGACGCCAGCGCGCTGAGGCGGCTGGAGGCCATTATCCACCCGCTGGTGCGCGCCGATGCCGATGCCTTCCTGGCGCGCAACCGGGCCGCCGGAGCGCCGCTCGCGGTGCTCGACATTCCGCTGTTGTTCGAAACCGGCGGCCGCAACCGCGTCGACAAGGTCGTCGTCGTCACCGCCGCGGCCGAAGTGCAGCGCCAGCGCGTGCTGGCGCGACCGGGCATGACCGAGGAAAAACTGGAATCGATCCTGGCCAAGCAGGTGCCGGATGCGGATAAGCGTCGTCAGGCCGATTTCATCATCGACACTGGACAAGGGATGGACGCCGCCCGCGCGGCGGTCAAAGCCATGGTTGCGGATCTGACCGGGGATAAGTCAAGGAATGCCATCTCCTGACGCCAGGCCGTCAGCATTGCCCATTGCCATTTTGTTCCGGTCTTATGATTCTGCTCGCCTGGAGCGACTGATTCGATGCGTGAGATCATCTTCGACACGGAAACCACCGGCCTCGATTCGCGCGACGACCGCGTCATCGAGCTGGGCGGCATCGAGCTGGTCAACCGCTTCCCGACCGGCAAGACCTTCCACCACTACATCAACCCTCAAGGGCGGCCGATCCACGCCGAAGCGCAGGCGGTCCACGGTATCAGCGCCGCGGACCTCGCGGGCAAGCCGACCTTTGCCGAGATTGCCGAGGAGTGGCTGGCCTTCATCGACGGCGCCAAGCTGGTCGCCCACAACGCAACGTTCGATGTCGGCTTCCTCAATGTCGAATTCGGCCGCCTCGGTCACCCGGTCATCGACAATGGCCGTGTCGTCGACACGCTGGCGCTGGCGCGCCGCAAGCACCCGATGGGCCCCAATTCGCTCGACGCGCTCTGCCGGCGCTACGGCATCGACAACACGAGGCGCACCAAGCACGGCGCCTTGCTCGATTCCGAACTGCTGGCCGAAGTCTATATCGAGCTGATCGGCGGCAAGCAGGCAGCCCTCATCCTCGACAGCGCCACCGCGCCGGCTGAGGGTAACGAGAATGTCCGCCAGATCGAAATCACCATCAGCCAGCGCCCGACGCCCTTGCCGTCGCGCCTCACCGACGCCGAGCGCGACGCGCATGCCGGCATGGTCACCACGCTCGGCGAAAAGGCGCTGTGGCTGAAGGTTGTGGCTGGCTAATGCATGTCACCAAAGTGCGCAGCGGTTTGGGACGACGACATGCATGAAAAAGACCTAAGGCGTTGATGGGCGAAGGTCCCGAACCTCGGCATCAGCACACTATGCCGGATACCGCAGCCACTGACGGTCGAACACGTCGAGGATGGCGTGGAACTCGGCCGGCGGGATCTGGAGAGCGCCGCCGTCGCTGCTGTCTCCAGCCAGGAACTGCGCGAGCTGCCGGTTGACGGCTTCCGGTTGATCGATGGTCAGGCCGAGCGCTGCCAGATCCGCGACGATCGACCGGTCGGACGTCAGATATCCGCCCCATAACTCGGTCGCATGCGGCGGATCGGGCAAGCGGATCATCAGGATTCTGCTCAGTGACGGCTGCGGCTCCGGACCGATGATGGCGCCGCCGCACAGATATCCGCCGAGCACGCTTCCCGGCTGCGACTGCGGGAACAGACAGAAGAAGAAGTGAGCGTCGCCGCCGGATTCTTTCAGATGTGCATAGAGGCCGCGTTTTGCCGGCGTGACCGGCCCGCCGATCAGCAGCTGCCCGGTCGGCAATATTTCGCGATAGGCTGCAATCAGGCCGTGCCCATCCGGCCCGGCTTTAATAGACATGCTGCCTTTGATGAGTTGGCCGCGATAATAGGGCGACATGGCGCGCGAATAGCAGGCATAGGTGCCGACCAAGGCCAGGCCAAGACTCCCATCCTCGTGCAAGGATCCCTTCGATGGCGCAGCGGCACGGCGCTCCAGCTCAGCCCTGTCGATGCCGTGGCGGGCGCAGATCGCCGCGGTGAAGGCTGGCAGGTCGCTCGCGGCAACCCAGGCTCCGGGCTGCTCTAGGCCGAGAAGCTTCGACCAGTCGTCATAGACGCTGAGTTCGCGCGGCTGCGCGCGGCCCTGCAGCCATTTGTCGGCGCGACCGACATCGAACGCCGTCTTCGGGTTGACAGCGCGGAATGCAGCCGCGAGGTCCTTGCGGGAGACGGTTCCGAGCAAAGTCGAGGTCAGCCTTAGCTTCTGCGCGATATGCTGTGCCATCCGACGCCCCACTTGCCCTTTGCACGCATAACACGTGCCAGCACCGGCACCCACAGCTTTTCCACAGACCTGAATTCCAGGAAATCCGCAGAATTCCACGCTGTTCCACGCGCGCGCCCTTTGCCATTTGGAGGCTGGCACTAAGCTTGCGGCGGCAGGGGGCAAAAAACCTTCACGAAACTCGCACTATCCGGTCAATCCCCTTCCTTTGGCCAAAGTCGTGACACGGCCGTCGAGCACTGCCGACGCCGAGCTTTCAAAACGATCATACCAACCGCAAATGTCGCCCCTCACAAGGAAGGAACGATTAGATGTCCTGGTCTACTTCTCCCGCAACTCCCTACGTCGCGGTCGCGACTGGATGCGCCGCGCTTCTGCTGCTCGTGAACTTCGGACCGACCGGAGAAATTCAGGAGCGGCATGTCAACGGCACCCCCTCAGCGCAGGCCGTCGAGCCGACGCGCATCGAAGTCGACGGCGGTGCGCATGCGATCCGCTTTTTCATCGATGGAAAACAGGTCGCCCTGCTCAATTCGACTGGGTTCGAGGAATGAACTCACGCTTGCCATACAGCCGCTTGCCCGTCGCGCGAGCCGATTACCGATGGCCGGCACCCCAAACAAAAAACCCGGCACAAGGCCCCACCTCCTAACCAAAATGTGGACTGCAGGGAATTAAACTGCTGTCCACATTGTTGCGCGTTGGCGCTCGTGGCGTTTCACAGATGCTCTTGGTCTACAATTTGGGTAGCGGGTTTGAAATTTCGCTTAAGACGGGTGGCCGAATGTGGTCACAATAAGCCCAGCCACTCCGAAGCAGCCCACGTAAACAATAACACCGTAGCCAATCACCCGGCGGGCAGTTCGGAAACGCGGTGAGAACAATTCGGCATTCAGTCTTGCTCTTAGCTTCTTGATGCGTTCGGGTCCCCACGACAGGTTCTGCTCGCCACTTGGCACAGTGAAATCGGCCCGCAAAAATATGCTGAGAAATGAGACCACCACGGCCACGAAACTCACGATCATGAGAACGACCAAGGCTGTAATCGGAAGAACCAGCTGAGGATTGTTCGTCCATTCATACTTCAATTCCCCCACTCCTCCGCTTTTTTGTACGGTCGGCGAACCATCGGCTTCTCGAGCGCTAAACTGACCCGCTACCCAGATTTATTGCGTCTCGATGGTTTCCTCCAACTTCTGTACCATCCAAGCTTTTGGGTGGGAGCGCCGACCAATCGATAGCCAACGTTCTGCGCAACCTGGATGACAATACTAGCGAACCACATCCCGCTGAGGAAACCCAAGGGGCCGAAAACCTTTCCCAGCGTTGGCCCTCCAACGCTCGCGGCCAAGGTCGCAACAGCCAATCCGCAGGATGTTGAGAGGCAGAGATAGGCCACCAGGAAGAACGGCACAAACCAGATCAAACCCTTCTTCGAGGCCGATGGTCGGCCAGTGGATGCGCTGATAGCAACGATAGCGGCAATGGCACAGACCGAGAGAACTGCCAATTTGACAACCATCTCGGCGATTGGTGGTGCCACTTTCTTACCTCATAAACTGGGCAGCCAAGCATACCATGCTCATCGAGTTTCGGTTGCCGCAGATTCTGCACCAAAAGGTCACTTGGTCGATGTCCCGCTTATGCCGGCGATGCTGCGACGGACCTGCATGAAGAATTGGTCGACCTGATGGGGCGAGGTGGTCGTCTGTTTCAGATTTTTCCAGCAAGAAAAACCCCACAAGCCTTTGCGACTTATGGGGTTTTTCGGAAACTTCAACTTGAAGTCCACATTTTGGTTAAGGGCTCGGCACAAGGCCGGGCTTTTCATGAATTCTGCAAGGCAAGCCTCAGCTCACCTTGACGTTCGACGCGGCCTGGTCTTCCGCCAGTTTCTGCTGGAACATCTGCGCGAAATCGATCGGGTCGAGCATCAGCGGAGGGAAACCGCCGTTGCGCGTCGCTTCGGCGATGATCTGCCGGGCGAAGGGGAACAGCAGGCGCGGGCATTCGATGAACAGGATCGGCAGCATGTGTTCCTGCGGGAAGCCGCTGATCGCGAACACGCCGCCATAGATCAGCTCGACATTGAACAGCACTTCCTGGTCGAAGGAGGCCTTGGCGTTCAGCGTCAAATTGACGTCGAACTGCTTGTCGGAGAGCGGGTTGGCATTGACATTGACGTTGATGGCGATGCCGGGCGCCTTGTCGCGGCCGCGCAGCGAATTCGGCGCGCCGGGGCTTTCGAAGGACAGATCCTTCACATACTGCGCCAGGACGTTGAGCGACGGCTGTGCCGCATTGCCGTTTCCGTTGGCTGCGCCGGGCGCCGCGTCATCTTTGCTTGCCATAAGCCTTTGTCCTCTTGCCTGGGCAGCATCGCTGACCGAATTGAAATCGGGCGTTCGCTACCATGGTCGGCATGACAAGACAAGGTTTGCCGCCTTGCTTCTGGACCGCCGCCCTATTCGTCCTTGAGGCGGCGCCAGGGAGAGTTGTGGTCCGGTCCGCGCGCATAGTCGTCGCTGCGCGAATAATCGCCATCGTCGAGGTCGATGGTCTTGTCGCGCTGCCGGCCGCGGAACCCGCCGGTGCTGAAATTGGTAGCCAGCACGACGCGGCCCTTCAACGCCCGCCAGGCGAGATCGCGGACCGGCGGCAGGAACAGCAGCAGGCCGATGATGTCGGTGATGAAGCCGGGTATGATCAAGAGGATCGCCGCCAGCACGATCATCGCGCCATGCGCGAGCTGCCGGCTCGGATCGCGGCCGGCGTCCATCTCGGCCCGGATCCGCGTCATGACGCTGAAACCCTGGTGCCGGAGCAGCAGCGCGCCGGCGATGCTCGACGCCAGCACCAAGCCGACCGTCGCCAGGGCGCCGACTTGGCGTCCGACAACCACGAAGCCGGCGATTTCCAGCAGCGGCAGCGCCAGGACAAAAAGGGGAAGGAACGAAATGCGCAAGTCTTGCCAAGCCTTTTCGATCGTTTTGGCCGCTGGCGAGCATTCGCCGCTGGCACTGGGCCTGTTAGATAGGTATGCCTGCCTTTGATTTGAATGATTGCGCCTTGCGTTCTATATGCTTTGAATGTTGAACGCTATGCGACCGTAGCCCTTGGGGCCGGCGGTCTGGCCACAAGGCAGGGATTGATTGGCGGAAGATATGGGATTCTTCGACTTCGGCACGATTTTCTTCCTGATTGCGGCAGTGGTCATCTTTTTCCAACTGCGCAATGTGCTGGGCCGACGCACCGGCAGCGAACGGCCGCCCTTCGACCCCTATACGGCGGCCCGCAGCGGCGACAAGGATGCCGCCCAGAAACCCGAAAATGTCGTCTCGCTGCCGCGTAAGCGCTTGCCGGGCGAGCCTGCGGCCGAGACTTATGCGGCGATCGACGCCTTCGCCAAGCCCGACACCGACCTCAACAAGGGATTGCGCACGATCAAGGACAATGATCCGTCCTTCGAGCCGAAGAGCTTCGTCGACGGCGCCAAGATGGCTTACGAGATGATCGTCATGGCCTATGCCGACGGCGACCGCAAGACGCTGAAGAACCTGCTGTCGCGCGAGGTCTATGACGGCTTTGTCGCCGCCATCGGCGAGCGCGAGGCCAAGTCGGAAAAGATCCAGTCCTCCTTCGTCGGCATTGACAAGGCCGACATCGTCTCGGCCGAGATGAAGGGCGGCGAGGCGCATGTTACGCTGCGCATCATCAGCGAGCTGATTTCGGCGACCCGCGACAAGGCCGGCGCCGTCATCGATGGCGACCCCGAAACCGTTGCCGAGGTCAAGGACGTCTGGACCTTCGCCCGCGACACGCGCTCGCGCGATCCGAACTGGAAGCTCGTCGCCACCGAGGAAGAAGACTGAATCCCCGGTAGAAGTGGCGAGGCTCCGGTGTCGCTATCGCCTCTTTTTGTCGCAAGGTCTTTTGCTGATCTCCCCGGCTGGAGCGGCGACGACCATCTCTCCGCCTTCGCGGCCTTTCGCCGCTCAGCCTTCCATGTCCTGACCAAGCCCTATCGCAGCGGTTCGCTTGGCGTCGACTTCAACGCCTTTGCCGAGGCCTATGCCGAGGCCCGCATCGTTTCGCCGGCGAATCGGTCGCAGGCCCGGGCCTTCTTCGAGCGTCATTTTATCCCGATGAATATCCGCGCCGAGAACGGCGCCGCCGGCCTCGTCACCGGCTTCTACGAACCGCAAGTCGAGGCGTCGCCGATCCGGACGCAGCGATTTTCCGTGCCGCTGCTGTCGCGTCCGGCCGATCTCGTCGATATCGACGAAGCCAACCGGCCGCCCGGACTGGACCCTTACCTCGCCTTTGCCCGCCAGACGCCGCAAGGACCGGTCGAATATCCCGACCGCGGCGCCATCGAACGTGGCGCGCTTGACGGCAAAGGGCTGGAAATCGCCTGGCTGGCCGACAAGGTCGATGCCTTCTTCATCCATGTGCAGGGCGCGGCCAGACTGAACATGACCGATGGCCGGCTCCGCCGCGTCACCTACGCCGCCAAATCCGGCCAACGCTTTACCGGGTCCGGCAAGATCCTCAGCGAAATTGGCGAGATCCCGCTGGAAAATGTGACGATGCAGTCGATCCGCGCCTGGTTCAAGGCGCATCCGGACCGCGTCGACGAGATCCTTTGGCAAAACCGCTCCTACATCTTCTTCCGCGAGGCCGATGTCGAGGACGCCGCCCTGGGCCCGATCGCCGCCGCCAAAGTGCCGCTGACACCGGGCCGCTCCATCGCCGTCGACCGGCTGCTGCATACATTCGGCACGCCGTTCCACATCGACGCGCCGTCGCTGACCGCTTTTGACGCCAAACCGTTCCGGCGCCTGATGATCGCACAGGACACCGGCTCCGCCATCACCGGGCCGGCGCGCGGCGACCTGTTCGCCGGCTCGGGCGACGCGGCCGGCGAGATCGCCGGCGTGGTGCGCAACGCGGCCGATTTTCATGCGCTGATCCCGCGCGCGCTCGTTCCGGGGGCGAATCGATGACCCGGCGGCCACACAGACCAAGCGAAGCCAAGCTCAGCGAAGACGACCGGGTGCTGTGGAACCTGGTGGCGCGCACGGCCAAGCCGCTCAAGGGCAGGATGGCCGTCGATATCCCCGACCTCGCGGCCGAAACAAGGCCGACACCGTCGCAGCCGGCCCAGCCCGTTGCCAACCAGGCCGGCGCGGCAAAGCCGAAGACGCACCATGTCGCGCATGCGCTCGACGAACCGACGCTGGACAAGCTGTCGAAGGGGCGACTGCCGATCGAAGGCCGCGTCGATCTGCACGGCCTGACCCAGGACGAGGCCTATTCGCTGCTGTTCTCGTTCCTGCACCGGGCGCATGCCGGCGGCATTCGCTACGTGCTGGTCATCACCGGCAAGGGTTCGTCCTCCGGCGGCGACGGGGTGCTGCGGCGCGCCGTGCCCGCCTGGCTGTCGACGCCCGCCTTCCGGCCGCTGGTCTCCAGCCACGACCATGCCGCCCGCAATCATGGCGGCTCCGGCGCGCTTTATATCCGGCTGCGGCGGCAGCGCGCATGAAGACGCGGGCATGACGCCGTTCGGCGAGAAGCTGAGGGCGCTCCGAAGCGAGCGCGGTGTCAGCCAGAAGGACATGGCGGCGGCGATCGGCGTCAGCGCCGCCTATCTGTCGGCGCTGGAGCATGGCAGGCGCGGCGCGCCGACCTGGACGCTGATCCAGAAGATCATCGGCTATTTCAACGTCATCTGGGACGATGCCGAGGAACTGGCCCGGCTGGCCGAAGCCTCGCATCCGCGCGTGAAGCTCGACACGTCGGGCCTCAGTCCCGCAGCCACCGAGCTTGCCAATCTCTTGGCCGAGAACATCGAGAAACTCGACGAGGCGGAACTGCGCCGCATCACCGCCTCGATCCGCGCGGCTCTGGGCCGGCAACCGTAGCGAGGTCGGAGGCGCCAGTCTTATACGCGCGTCCGCTTTTGCCTGAAGAGCTGCCCGCCGGAGGTCCGCTGTTTAGAGATCATTTCTGGCCGGCCGCGCCGCCCTTATCTCCCCGGCCGCCATTGTCATTGTGGCCTCGACCACCGTTTCCACCGCCCAGGCAGTTCGAGTCGCCATTGCTGCAACAGCGTCCGCCCCACAGGTCGTTGGTCGATGTCTTGGCGCAGCCTGGGATGGTCTGATCGGCCAAGGCGGATCCGGCCAGGGTCGATACCGCGACTGCGGCGAGAAGGGTATTTCGCAAAAGTGCAGTCATCTGAAGTCTCCATGGTTGGTTTCTGTCCACGGCCATGTGTCGTCGGCCGGGAGGAAATGGTTCATGGGGAAATGCGGAATTGCTGGAAGCGCGAGTGCACGGCTTGCAATGCCGCTGCCCCTCATCCGCCTGCCGGCAGCTTCTCCCCGTGTAATGACGGGGAGAAGGGTGGTGGCCGCGACGTTGGCGCCCGTCTTGCGACGACGACATTTGGCGAAAATATCGACGACAGCGTCTTTCTCCCCGTCACCATACGGGGAGAAATGTCCGGCAGGACAATGAGGGGCGGCGCCGAGTTTCGGTATCTACCGAAAGCAGCTGAAGAGCCGTGTTTACTGAACCGAGCCGACCAGGACCTGCTGGCCACCGCGGATCGAGACCCAGCGGCCGGTGTTGTCGATCGCCTGCCGCTTGAGGAAGCGGTAGCCGGTCAGGTCCCACGACTTGACCTTGTCGTTCAGATTGTCGAGCACATAGTCGCCCTTGTCGGTGCGCACCGTCAGCACGGCATGGCCCTCGCCGTCGGGCTTGCGCACGACGGTGATCAGAAGGTCGGCAAGCGAGATGCCCATGCGCGAAAGCTCGCGCCGCTTCTCCAGCACATAGTCCTCGCAGTCGCCGACGCCCTTGTCGGGATAGGCCCAGACTTCGTCCTTGCCGTAGATTTCCATGTCGCTCATCGGCTTGACGGCGGCGTTGACCCTGGCGGTGACGTTGATCAGCTTGCGCATCAGCGCGTCGGTCATCGCGGCCGGTGCCAGATTGCTGGGACGGATCGAGCATTCGCCCGGATGGAGCTTGCAGAAATCATAGTGGCCGATCGGCTGCGAGGTGAGGCCCCCGGTCGCCATTGCTCCAGCCGCCAAGGCCGGTGCCACCCAGCCTCCCGTTGCTGCCAGCCCGGCCGCTACGTACACGCGCAGCCTTCGCGCCATCGATGAGGATATCATTGTCCCCGTCCACCCTTAGTTATTAACGAAAGGTTAAAGGGGATTTACAGTCCGTGTCAATTACGACGACGGTCGGATTGATAGCATGGTTACCCGAGGGGCAGGACAGCGGCACTTGTGCAACAGAATCGGCTGCACAGCACTGGCCGTCTGGCCAGCTTTGCCGGCCAATTGGCCTGGATTTTCGCTGCGGGAGCCTATCTTTTGGCGACGCGGACCAGCTTCGGCTTCACCGCAACGCGGTTCTGGCGACCATAGCTGGTGATGAAGTCGACGATGCGCGGCACGATTTCGGAGCGGAAGCGTGAGCCGTTGAACACGCCGTAATGGCCGACCGCCGGCTGCATGTAGTGCGCCTTCTTGTCGGCAGGGATGTTGGGGCACAGATCGTGCGCCGCCTTGGTCTGGCCAAGGCCGGAAATGTCGTCGTTCTCGCCTTCGACCGTGAACAGGGCGACGTTGCGGATATCGGACGGATCGATCCTGGTGCCGCGATGCGTCATCTCGCCCTTGGGCAAGGCATGGCGCACGAAGACAGTGTCGACAGTCTGCAGGTAGAACTCCGCCGTCAGGTCCATGACAGCCAGATACTCGTCGTAGAAATCGCGGTGCTTCTCGGCGTTGTCGCCGTCATGCTTCACCAGGTGCATGAAGAAGTCCTTGTGGGCGATGATGTGGCGGTCGAGATTCATGCTCATGAAGCCGGACAGCTGCAGGAAGCCCGGATAGACCTCGCGGCCGAAGCCCGGCACTGGCCAGGGCGCCCGCATCACGACATTCTCGCGGAACCAGTCGATGCCCTTTTCCTCAGCCAGGAGATTGACCGCGGTCGGGTTGCAACGGGTGTCGATCGGCCCGCCCATCAAGGTCATGGTCGAGGGCACGAAAGGGTCGCCGCGCGTCTCCATCAGCGCAACGGCCGCAAGCACCGGCACGGAAGGCTGGCACACCGCCATCACATGGGTGTCGGGGCCGAGCGCATGCAGCATGTCGATGATGTAGTCGATATAGTCGTCGAGATCGAAACTGCCATCGGCGAGCGGGACCATGCGGGCATCGACCCAGTCGGTGATGTGCACGTCGGCATAGGGCAGCATCGCTTCGACCGTGCCGCGCAGCAGCGTCGCATAGTGGCCGGACATCGGCGCCACGATCAACAGCTTCGGATCCGCCCGGCGCCCGGCGGGCACGGCGCGTTCAAAGCGGAGGAGATTGCAGAACGGCCGCGACCACACGGTCTTCTCGGTGACCTCGACGCTCTTCCAGTCGACCACTGTCTTGTCGAGGCCGAATGTCGGCTTGCCGTAGCGGCGCGTGGTGCGCTCGAACAGTTCGGCGGTCGCGGCGACCGAGCGGCCCCATGATGTGTGCGAAAACGGATTGAGCGGATTGGTGTAGAACATTCGCACCGCGTCGGCATAGAGACGCGCGGGCTGCATGGCGGCGTGGTTCATTTCATAGAGCTGGTAGAACATCGAGAACCCCGCTGCTGCCTGCGACTGAAGGGACGACGAGCAGCGTCATGCCTTGAATGTCTCGCGGGGAAGTTAACAACTAATTGCTGCGATGCAATACGTCATGTGGCGTGACTAACGCTTCTTTCGTCCAAAGCCTTGAAAATCCGGCCTGAACGGCGCAGCCGGCTCACTGTGCGGCGCGAAGTGTGTAAGAAATGTGTCTGGCCTGGTGCGGGACACCCGACCATGATTCCCGAAAAGTGGATTGCGGTTTTCTCGGACAAGCGGAAAACCGTTTTGTCCAGAGATCATGGTCCAGGCAATGGCAATATCAGACGCGCGCCATGCAGACGGCGGTATGGCCGGAACCGATGAAGCCGAGCTGGCCGGCGGCACCCTTCGACAGGTCGAGCACGCGACCCCTTATGAACGGACCGCGATCGTTGATGCGCACGATGACGCTGCGGCCGTTGTTCTGGTTGGTCACCCGAAGCTTGGTGCCGAAAGGCAAGGTACGGTGGGCGGCGGTCATCGCCGACGGGTTCATGCGCTCGCCCGATGCGGTTTTGGAGTGAAGGGCGTACCAGGAGGCACGGCCACATTGGCCGGCGGCGGCTGCCGAAGATGCGCCGGCCATCAGGCCAGCAACCAGCGTCACCGCGACAAGCGCGGTCTGTTTTGTAGTATTCATATTTGGGGGATGGCTCCGTTTTTGACAGACTCCAGCCGTTAGGTGTCGAATAAGGCGTGAAATGCGGCAATCATCTGTCGGTTCCGTGGCGGTGGCACACGTTTGGAGTCGCCGGGTAACAGTCTGTTAGGGATTTTCGACAGCCTATTGATCAATTGTCGATGATCTACGTGGTGATATCAGCGACTTGTTTGACAAGATCGAACGACAATATCCAAGTAGAGGCCGAAGCGTTCGGGCCATTTCTTTTGGCTCTTTCATCGCGCCGAGAACGCCGCAACCGATCGACTTCGAAACGGAGATCTGTCAATGAGACTGACCAAAAATTTGCTGGCGTTGATTGTGTTTGCCGTCGGCGCGGTGTGGTCGCTGCAAGGCATCGGCGTGGTCAGCGGAAGCTTCATGACCGGCCAGTCGCAATGGCTCTATACCGGCATCGTCACCATGCTGGTCGGCCTGGTCGGACTGGTGTGGGCAAACCGTTCAAGGGGATGAGTTACCCTTCACTGCGACCAATATTGCCAGGCCCAGTAGAAACTCTCGTCACGCGGCGGCAGGCGGTCGCGCGCAGCATCCCAGCGCACCGGCGCCGGCGATCGCGGGTCCTCGTTTGTCCGTTTGTCATTGGACGCCAGGCCAAGCAGCCAGGCGCCGAAATGGCTGAACAGCACGGCGGTGGAATGGGTCATCGTCATTCCCCCTTTTCCGATCATTCCTTTCCCGCCTTAAGGTCGTCGGCCATGGCAGGACCGAGGAAGGCGGCACCGGCAGGGGCTGCCGACGAAAGCAGAATGATGCGTCGCGACTTGGTGGACATGGAGGGCTCCTGAAAAAGAGTAAACGGAATGCCCCACGATAGTCCGCTAATTCTATCGTTCTTGTAGAGTTAAATCCTTCCAGCCAGGACAGGCTTGTTAGAATAAATGCATTGGTGGTGCGGTGCCGCAGCGGACAAGCGGGCTGTCTTTCGAGATTGGGTGAAGCCCACAAGCTTCGTCATCCTTGGGCGGAGCGCAGACCCTGGGTTCCATGCCGTGGTGCCAGAGCGCCGCTACGATGCAGAAGAGAAGAAGGGGATGGCGACAGAACGGACGTTGATTCTCCTCCGTTGCATTCTTCGACGGATGTCACGGCATGGATCCTGGGGTCTGCGCGACGGAGCTTCGCTCCTGCTCCGCCCGTGGATGACGAAGTCGGGGGCCGCCTCAACAGCTTGGACGCTGGGAACGAATGAGAATTCCCGCCTCGACCCCCATGAGGCAAATCCATGCCTCAGACAGCCGTGGATTTAAAAACCTGTTCCGCGTCTTCGAGGGTAAGTATAGTAATCTTATCGACATTGGGAACTGGAGGCGACGATGAGCGGCCACCGTATCGCGATGATCGCTGACAACGCACTTTGGCTGTCGAAGCCGTGCGGCTGTGTCCGTGCGGGCACAAAAGCCTGCCAAAATGGCCATTGCGCCTGAAAACGAAGCAAAATCAACAGCTGTCGGCTTGTACATCATGTCACTAGAATTTATGTGTCATGGCAGCTTGGACGCGGCGGGGTCGCAGGTCGGGCGTTTGGCAACCGATGGTTTCGTGCCGTCGCATGACAGAGAAATTTTGATTCCATGCTCACGAAAAAGGGCAAGTACGGCCTCAAGGCGCTCGTACACCTCGCGCGACTGCCGGCTGGACAGCTCGCTTTCGTCAACGACATCGCCACCGGCAACAACATCCCGAAAAAGTTTCTCGACGCCATCCTGGGCGAGTTGCGCAATGCCGGCTTCGTTCAGAGCCGTAAGGGCAAGGAGGGCGGCTATCGCCTGGCGCGGCCTGCCGACGAGATCAAGGTGGGCCATGTCGTGCGCGTGCTCGACGGGCCGTTGGCGCCAATTCCTTGCGCCAGCCGCACCCAGTACCAGCGCTGTGAAGATTGCAACGAGGCGACATGCCAAGTCCGACATCTGATGCTCGAGGTCCGGCAGGCGATCGCCGAGGTGCTCGACCAGCGCAGCCTCGCCGAAATGCGCGACATGGCTGGCGACGAGCTCTCGACGGCCTTGAAAATCCAGGCCTGAGACCGGCGTTTCGTCCAAGGCAGTCCTGCGCATGACCGGGCGCGCCAACTCGATCATCATTGTCGGCGGCGGCGCCAGCGGCGTGGTGATGGCCGCGCATCTCCTGAAATGGCCCAATCCCGATCTGCGCGTCACGCTGATCGAAAGGCGTCCGCATTTCGGCCAGGGCATCGCCTATTCGACGCTGCTGTCGGCGCATGTGCTGAATGTCAGCGCCGCCGGCATGAGCGCCTATGCCGACGATCCCGGCAATTTCTGGCGCTGGCTGCTGGAGCGCGGCCTGGCGACCCCGGACCAGGCGCCGGTCTACGCACCGCGCAGCCTCTATGCCCGCTACCTCAAGGAACTGCTCGACGAGCTGGAAACGCGCGAACGCGAAACCGGCCGATTGCGCCTGATCCGCGAGGAGAGCCTCTCGATCACGCCGACCACGTCCGGCGTCGAGGTTGCGCTGGCCAATGGCACCAGCGTCGTCGCCCATCTCGCCGTGCTCGCGACCGGCCATGACGAGGAGCCGGCGCAGGGACATGCAATCAGGATGGGCTCGGAAGCCGACACGGCACTTGCGCCCGACAGCCGAGTCATGGTGCTGGGCACCGGTCTCAGCATGGTCGATGCCTTTCTCTCCCTGGAGCAGCGCGGCCATCGCGGCGACATCGTCGCGGTGTCTCGGCGCGGCCTGCTGCCGTCGCCGCACCGCAAGGGCAATCCGATCAAGCTCGACGTCGCCGACATTCCGCTCGGCACGCAATTGTCCTATTTCGTCGGCTGGTTCCGCGACCTGATCAAGGAAAACCAGAAGGCCGGCATCGACTGGCGCGACGTCGTCGACGGCTTGCGGCCGTTCAACCAGAAGATCTGGCAGAACTGGCCCGCTTCCGCCAAGCGCCGCTTCGTCGAGCACACCAAGGCCTGGTGGGACATCCACCGCCATCGCATGGCGCCCGAAGTCTATGCCCGCGTCACCGAGGCCGTGCAATCCGGCCGCATCCGCCTGATCGCCGGGCGCGTCGTCGACATCGACCGGAACGGCGACTTCACGGTCCAGGTCCAGTCGCGCCACACCCAGATCCTCGAAACCTTCGAGGTCGCCCGCATCTACGATTGCTCGGGCATCGTCAGGGACATCTCGACCTCGTCAAACAGCGTCGTGCGCTCGCTCGTCGACCGCGGCCTGGCGCGGCCGGACCCGCTGCGCATCGGCCTCGACGTGTCGGCCAATTGTGAGATCATCGCTGGCGACGGCGGCGTCTCCGCCAAGATCCTGGCCGTCGGCCCGCTGACGCGCGGCACCTTCTTCGAGATCGACGCCATCCCCGACATCCGCGTTCAATGCGCCAGGCTGAGCAAGCGATTGTTGAGTTAGAGCATTTCCGAGATTGTTCAGCCGCCCAGCGCTTCGCACACCGCGCGCGCGGTCTCGGCGCCCGAGAAATTCTGCTGCCCGGTGATCAGATTGCCGTCGCGCACGGCAAAAGGCCGCCACAGTCCGGCCTGGATATAGTTGGCGCCTAGGGCCTTCAGCTCATCCTCGATCCGCCACGGCATCAGATGCTTTCCGCGCTCGAGCGCGCCCATCTCCCAGGTTGCCTTGTCGGCAAAATCCTCCTCGGCATTGGTGAAGCCCGTCACCGTCTTGCCGGCCACGAGCAAAGATCCGTCCGCGCGCCGGGCATAGCGCAGCAGCGCGGTGCCGTGGCACAAAGCGGCGGCAACCTTGCCGGCTTCATGGAAGGCGACGAACGTCCGTTGCAGGCCTGTCGCGTGCTCATAGGTGAACATCGGCGCCTGGCCGCCGGCGACGACAATCGCGTCGAAGCTTTCGACCTCGATCTCCGCCACCGGCCGCGTGTTGTCGACCAGGGCCGCAAGCTTCGGGCTCGACAGGAAGCCGAGCGAGGACAGGTCGTTCTGCGAATAGCCCGATGGATCGCGCGGGTCGCTCAGCGCATCGGCCTCGCATTTGCCGCCATTGGGCGAAAAGATCTCCACCGCATAGCCGCGTTCGGTGAAGGCGAACCACGGGTGGGTGAGCTCGCTCCACCAGAACCCGACCGGCCACCCGGTCGTGGTCGAGAGTGCCGGGTTGGCGATGACGATCGCCACGCGCCTCGGCTTGCGCGCATCGACCGGATTGGCGTCCCGCACACTCATCGTCGCTCTCCCCTTAAGGGCCTGCTGACGACTGATACGGACGCGGCCCTGCGCTGCCTAGCTGGCCACATGGCCTGGCAAATTCTGCTTCCGTCGCTGCCGGGCCTTGCCTACGATGCGTGTATGACCCAACGCGGTAGACTTTACGGCTGCCCGGTCGAGTTCGCGCTCGATGCGCTCGGCGGCAAATGGAAGACGGTGATCCTGGCGCGGATCAAGCAACAGCCGATGCGCTATTCCGAACTGCGGCGGACGATCCCGTCGCTGTCCGACAAGATGTTGACGCAGCGACTGGCCGATCTCGTCGACATCGGCTTTGTCGTGCTGGAGGCGTCGCCCGATGGCAAGGGGCGCTACACCTTGACCGACCGTGGCCGCGATCTGGCAGCCACATTGCAGGCGCTCTATGACTGGGGGGACGTGCACGGACGCGCTGTCGGCGCCCGCTTCCGCACCGAGATCGAGGCCTAACAAGGCGCCTATCTCCCAGTGGCGAGCGCGCCGCAAAAACCCGCGACCTCGGTGATGACGGCTTCGCCAAGGAAGTCCAGCGTCGCCATCGACCGGTCGCGCGCTTCCTGGTTGCCGAAGCCGCAGGCGTCCCCGATCACCACCGCCACGAAACCATTGTCGGTCGCCTGCCGGACCGTAGGCTCGATGCCGATTTCCATCGCCACTCCGGCGAGTGCGACGGCGCGCACCCCGCAATCGTGCAAGGCGAAGCTGAGCGCGGTGGAATCGAAGGCCGACATGGTCAGCTTGTCGAACACGGCTTCGTCGGCGCGTGGCGCGAGTTCGGGAACGATTTGCGTGGCTTCGGCATCGCGCGGGAACCACGGCTCGACCATGTCGGGGCTATCGCACCGCTGCCAGGCCATGGCGGTGCGCAGCTGGGTGGCGCCTATCCATTTGCCCGGCAGGGACAAATGGCGCGTGAAAGCCACCCGCATGCCCGCCGAGCGCGCCGCTTCGAGCGCGATGCCAGTGCGTTCGACGATCGCTGCCGCGCCGGCGATCTGGCGGCAGATGCCGACCTGCATGTCGTAGATCACCAGCGCCATGCGGCGCGGATCGCACCACTGCGCCAGGCCGGTCGGGATCTCGATGCCTTCGCTTGACCGGATCATGCGGCCGTCCGGTCCCAGGGTTGGGCGATGTCGACGGTGGCATCGAACAGATATTCGAGCGGTAAGGGTGCGGGATCGAAGGCGAGAAAATGCCATTCCAACAGCCCTGCCTTCGACAGCGGAAAGTCGTCGGTGTAGCGCCTGGCCGCCTCGACGCTGTCGAGTTCGAAGACGATGATCACACCGCCGACATCGGCGCGTGCGTAGTTTTCGCGCACGATCCCCGCCTTCTAAAGTCGCCAGACATTCGAGACCTCGTCGCGCAGATAGGGTTTCAGATCGTCGATGGTGACGCCGGGCTTGAAATTGTCATAGGCGATAATCTTCATCGAAGGTTTCCCTGCGTTTGGCCCGCGACGCCATCAGCGCGACCGCATCAGGGCGCCTCATGCCCCCCGGCTAGCATGCGGAAATTGCGGCTCGCAACGAACGAGATGGTGCGTCGAACGATCGGTGGCCGTGCCGAGGAAATCAGCCTGTCAGGGCGAAGCCGCCAGATTGTGGAATGACATTCTCCATCTGGCCGGTTGATTGGCACGATCTATCTTCTTTCCGACTGCAAAGGGCTGGAAAAGAGGATACGCTGCCGCTCTGCCCGAGGCGGTCGCTTGATCATGGAGCATCGATATGAGCGAGCAGAAGATCGCCGCGGCTGGCAGTGCGCCCCCGGAAAGCGCAACATCCCGCCTGCGTCCGCCCTATGCGTCGGTTCTCGACCTGATCGGCCAGACGCCGGTGGTCGAGCTGACCAAGTTCGATACCGGCAAGTGCCGGCTGTTCATCAAGCTCGAGAGCCAGAACCCCGGCGGCTCGATCAAGGACCGCATTGCGCTGTCGATGATCGCGGCCGCCGAAAAACAGGGCAAGCTCAGGCCGGGCGGCACCATCGTCGAAGCGACCGCGGGCAATACCGGCCTCGGCCTCGCGCAGGTCGGTATCCCCAAGGGCTATCGCATCGTGCTGGTCGTGCCCGACAAGATGTCGCGCGAAAAGATCCAGCATCTGCGCGCGCTCGGCGCCGAGGTGCACATGACCCGCTCCGATGTCGGCAAAGGCCATCCCGAATATTATCAGGACATGGCCGAGAAGATCGCCGCCGAGGTGCCCGGCGCTTTCTATGCCAACCAGTTCGCCAACCCGGCCAACCCGCTGGCGCATGAGACGACGACCGGTCCGGAGATTTTTTCGCAGCTCGACGGCGATGTCGACGCGGTGGTCGTCGGTGTCGGCTCTGGCGGCACGTTGACCGGGCTTGGCCGCTACTTCGCCAAAGTGTCGCCGAAGACCGAGATGGTGCTCGCCGATCCGGTCGGCTCGGTGCTGGCGCCGCTGATCAAGACCGGCAAGATGGAAGAGGCCGGCAGCTGGACGGTGGAAGGCATCGGCGAGGATTTCGTGCCGCCCAATGCCGACCTGTCGCTGGTCAAAAAGGCCTACGCCATATCAGACAAGCAGAGCATGCTGGCGGTGCGCGACCTCTTGTCGAAGGAAGGCATCCTCGCCGGCTCATCGTCGGGCACGCTGCTGTCGGCCGCTCTGCGCTATTGCCGCGAGCAGATGGTCGCCAAGCGCGTCGTCACCTTCGTCTGCGACAGCGGCAACAAATATCTGTCGAAGGTGTTCGACGATTTCTGGCTGGCCGAACAGGGCCTGGCCGAGCACGAGCAGCATGGCGATCTGCGCGACCTGGTGATGCGCACGCATCGCACCGGCGACACCGTCTATGTCGGCCCCGACGAAAGCCTGCTCAACGCCTATGGCCGCATGCGCCGCTCCGATGTCTCGCAGCTGCCGGTGCTCGACAATGGCAAGCTCGTCGGCATCGTCGACGAGAGCGATATTCTCGCCCATGTCGACGGTCCCTATGACGGCCGCTGGGAGCGCTTCAACGGTCCGGTGCGCACCGCGATGACCTCAAACCTGCACACGCTGCAGGCCAGCCAGACGCTGGATACGCTGCTGCCGGTGTTCGACCGCAACGAGGTCGCCATCATCTTCGACGGCGACGAGTTCGTCGGCCTGATAACCCGCATCGACTTGATCAACCATTTGAGGCGCGCACGATGACCACCCACACTCCGCCACCGGGCCCATCTTCATCGGGCAAGAACCGCCTGGCCTTTTCGACGCGCACCATCCATGGCGGCCAGAGCCACGATCCGTTGACCGGCGCGGTGATGGTGCCGATTTACGCCACCTCGACCTATGGCCAGCAATCGCCCGGCGTGCACAAGGGTTTCGAATATGCCCGCAGCCAGAACCCGACGCGCTTTGCCTTCGAGCGCGCGGTGGCCGATCTCGAAAGCGGCACAGCAGCCTTCGCCTTTGCCTCGGGGCTGGCGTCGATCGCCACCGTGCTCGAACTGCTCGATTCCGGCGCCCACATCGTTGCCACCGACGACATCTATGGCGGCTCCTTCCGGCTGATGGAGCGGGTGCGCAAGCGCTCGGCCGATCTCAAGGTCAGCTTCGTGGACTTCACCGACCTCGCCGCCGTCGAGGCGGCAATTCGCCCCGAGACGAAACTGCTCTGGGTCGAGACGCCGACCAACCCGCTGCTGCGCATCGTCGACCTCGAAGGCGTCGCCGCCCTCGCCAAACGCAAGGGGGTCCTCACGGTCGCCGACAACACGTTCTGCAGCCCCTACATCCAGCGGCCGCTGGAGCTCGGCATCGACATCGTCGTCCACTCGACGACCAAATATCTCAACGGCCATTCCGACATGGTCGGCGGCGTTGCCGTGGTCGGCGACAACAAGGAACTCGCCGCTCAGCTGAAATTCCTGCAGAACGCCATCGGCGCCATTTCGGGCCCCTTCGACAGTTTTCTGGCGCTGCGCGGCCTGAAGACGCTGGCGCTCAGGATGGAGCGGCATTCCGCCAACGGCCTCAAGATCGCGCAATGGCTGGAGGCCCGCAAGGACGTGCGCCGCGTCATCTATCCCGGCCTCGCCAGCCATCCGCAGCATGCTATCGCAGTCCAGCAGATGCATGCCTTTGGCGGCATGATATCAGCCGTGCTCGACCGCGACCTCGCCGGCACCAAACGCTTCCTCGAACGCACGCAGCTGTTCACGCTGGCCGAAAGCCTCGGCGGGGTCGAGAGCCTGATCGAACATCCCGCGCTGATGACGCATGGCTCGATCCCGGCTGAGAAGCGGTCGGAGATCGGCATATCGGATTCGCTGGTGCGGCTGTCGGCCGGCATCGAGGATGGCGATGACCTGATCGCGGATCTGGACCAGGCGCTGGGGGCTGAGAGCCCTTCGGCTGATTCACGGCAGGAAATGTAGCTGAGAAGGATAGAACGCGTTCTGTAGAGATCCTTCCCACCCCCCTCTGTCCTGCCGGACATCTCCCCCGCAAGGGGGGAGATCAGACGTTACATCGGCCTTCGCCAACTGCCAAACTTGAAAGCGTGAGCCAGCGTTTGAGCTGCCAATCTCCGTCCTTGCGGGGGAGATGGCCGGCAGGCCAGAGGGGGGTGCTGTCCCGCCGACATCACACAAACTTCTGCACCGTCCGGGCGGTCAACAGCAGACCGCGCTTCAAGCATCGTTCGCCAATTGCCGTTGACCCCGAACCCCATCTGCCCGAATTGTAGCGCCCCATGGCAGCGCACGCCCTTCAAAAACCCGCCGAAACGCCTCTCACCTTCGCCGTGCTGGTGTTTCCCGGCTTTCCGATGATGGCGTTCAGCTCGGTCATCGAGCCGCTGCGCGCCGCCAATGTGCTGGCCAAGCGGCAGTGCTATCGCTGGATCATCGTCGGGGCGACCCCGGGTCCGGTCGAGGCCTCAAACGGCGTCGTCATCCAGCCGGGCTTTTATGCCGAGGATGCACCCAAGGTCGACCGCATCGTCGTCTGCTCGGGCGGCGATGCCGATCACCTCGTCGCCGAGGACGCAGCGACCTGGATTCGCAAAAGCCTGCGCAACGGCGCTCATATCGGCGCGGTGGCGGACGCCGCGTTCTTTCTGGCGCGCGCGGGCCTGCTCGACGGCCATGCCTGCACCTTGCACTGGACAAGCCAGGCCGCTTTCACCGAGGCGTTTCCCAACATTGAGCTGAGGCGCGACCTCTATGTCATCGACCGCAAGCGTTTCACTTCGGCCGGCGGC